>NZ_JAMFKZ010000005.1:0-169071 GCF_023488045.1 Acinetobacter sp. ANC5681 | reverse complement strand
CAAGTTGTTCTTCTATTCTCTTAATGATCTTCTCGATGATTCGTCATCATCAAGCTAGGTCGGCTATGTTACTCTAATCTAAACTAAAGTCAACAGGTAATTTCGATATTTTTAAAACTCACCAATCAACCCAAGAACCCAACTAATCTAGCCAAATCCTTGTTTCTCAACAAGTTTTTATCTGCATCACCGCCGATGGATGTGCATTCTACACCATTCCTCTCCCAACACAACCCCCTTTCCTAATCTTTTTATTTAAGTGGACGTTTTTTAGACTAACTCAGTTACTTTTTGTCTATTTTCTTTATCGATAAGAACTTTTTTTAAACAATTAAGTTAAGTAGAATGTATCTCTTGCTTCAAACTTTTTGGCATTTTTGATTGAAAATACGGTTTATTATTAAAAAAGTACAATTACTGTTGCTTTTAGCCTTGATCGCTACGAGTCAGATTTGTTACGCCATTTCAAATCATAATTTTTATGAATTAGCATTAACTATATTGAGTTATAGCAAGTGGTCGAATACATCTCGCCCAATTATTTGTGTAATAGATAATGCTGAGGCTTCGAGGCAATTTCAATCCAATATTAAACAACTTGGGTATGATTATCAGGTACAAGCTGTTAATTCAAAAGATTTTAAAAAAACAGAATGTCATGTTGTGTATTTCTCAACAACAACACCGCAACAACAACAAAACTTGATTCAAGCTTATCCATCGCGTTCATTACTGTCATTAAGCATTAATAATCCAGCATGTGAAATTGGCAGTATTTTCTGTTTATACAACAAAAAGACCTCTTCTACATTTAAAATAAATCTAGATGCTTTGAGTTACTCCAAAGTTCATATCGACCCCCGAGTCTTAATCTTGGCGAAGAATACGGAGTAATTAAAGTGATTTCGAATTTATATCAATCTACTTCGCTACATGCTTTATTCCGTAAATCTCAATTTACGATTTTTGCAATTACTTTTTTAATTTGCTCTTGTACTTTTGCAACAATTTCCATATTCACAATGGAAACGCACGCCAAACAAAATTTACAACTATTAAGTCAAACGCTACTTGAACGAATCCAGCCCGCTGTTGTCTTCAAGGACAAAGGAGCAATTGATCAAATTTTAGCGGACTACACAACAGAACATGCGATTCGTAGTATTCATGTTTATGTTCCAGAGCATCAATTATTAGCAGAAAGTACCAAGCAAATCGACCACACATCATTTTTACAAAGCGTATTAGATAAATGGTTTCTACATGATCCAATTAAACTGACGGTTATTCATCATAAGAAACAAGTCGGCGAATTAGTTTTATATGGCAGCTCAGAAAATATTTTACATTTCTTAAAAACCATCATTATTGGTCTAGCCATATCAATGTTTTTTATTGTGATTGCACTGTTATGGTCGGTTAATCTTACCTATCGCCAAATCATGCAAGCGATCAAACCATTAACCCATATTGCTCAATTAGTGAGTGACCAAAAAGCTTACAACTTACGTTTTCCAAATAACCATATTAAAGAGTTTCAAAATCTGAATACGGTATTTAATGAGCTCTTAGAAGAAATACAAGTTTGGCATACTCATTTACAGAAAGAGAATCTCCAACTTTCATTTCAAGCTCGCCATGACCAGCTCACAGGTTTACCTAATCGACACTATTTTTATGAAGAATTGCTCAATATTTTTAAAAATAAGCAATTTCGTCACAATTCAGCACTGATTTTCATAGATAATAATAGGTTTAAAGCAATTAATGATCATTATGGTCATCTTGCTGGTGATGCGGTATTAAGAGAAATGGCAAATCGATTAATGCAGTCTGTCAGACAAGAAGACTTTATTGCTCGTTTGGGTGGTGATGAATTCGCAATCATTTTGCATACCATCCATCATTCTGATCATTTACAAACAATCGCTGAAGGTTTACTAGCAAGTTGTGATGAGCCTTTGGATTTTAACGGACAACTTATCCATTTTAGCTTTAGTTTAGGGATTGCATTTTCACAGTTTGCAGACAATCCAGATGATTTAGTCATGCAAGCAGATCAAGCAATGTATAAAGCTAAAAATTTAAATCCACATTGGTTTCTTTATAAACCAGAAATTTAGGACATGTTATGCGCGCTCACACTTTTAATATCTCCTTTGTAGCGTTACTCTGCCTAACATTGGCTGGCTGTTTAAGTTTTGGTTCTTTGAAATATCGTCAAGTCAAAATGCTTAAAAAAGAAGGTTTCATTTTAACAGAAGAAGGTTGGAGTCTGGGTCTACCTGAACGTTTACTTTTCGACTTTAACAAAGCAGATATCAAACCTGAACATCAAAGAGAAATCGTTCGTCTTGCCAATCAATTGAACAAATATGATCTGCAAAAATTAAAAGTTGTGGGTCACACTGATGATATTGGTAATCCTGAGTATAACCAGAAATTGTCTGAAGAACGCGCTCAAAGCGTTTCTTCGATTTTTATTCATCAAGGTTTCAAGCCAAATAATCTCACTGTGATTGGTCGTGGTGCAAGCCAACCTTTCGTGCCCAATACGTCTGATGAGAACCGCGCGAATAACCGCCGAGTTACGATTATTATTATTCCTTAACTTGTAATTTTTTAAAAAAGCCAACTATTTAAAGTTGGCTTTTTTAATTTATATGAGTTCAATAATATCAATGGTTGGTGGAACCCTAAATCGAAATGGAACGCCAACCATACCTGTCCCAACCGTTACAAATACATCAGCGTGTTCATGTGTATAAAAACCTTTTTTGTGCCCCAAGATAGACACTTTTTTCATAATATATGTTGTAACCCAAGGAAGTTCTATTTGCCCTCCATGTGTATGACCAGCCAGCATTAATGGTCGTATAGGTAATGCTGGCACCATATCTACTGTATCAGGGTTATGAGATAAAATGAGCCATGGTTTATCTTGTGGTAAGTCTGGCATAAATCGCATATTTGCTTTACCCGCCCACAAATCACCAATTCCAATTAAGCGAAACTCATCAAAATCGATAATCTGCCCTTCTATATCAATCACATTATTCTGCTCTAATGCATCTTTTAATAATGTCTGTATAGGTGGACCAGGATACTGCTCATCATGGTTACCGGGGACAGAATATACAGGGGCATGAATTTGTTTTAGTACTGAGAGTTCCTGAATTAAGCGATTCTCAGGTTCATAAGTCCAATCACCTGCAACCACTACAATATCTGGTTTAGCTTCATTTAACTTTTTAACAATGCTTTTTAATTGACGTTCATGACCAGAAAACAATCCCACATGCATATCTGCAATCAAGGCCACTTTAACTGGTTGAATAAAATCACGATCCGGATTTAAACGGTATTGATGATGTTTAACATGAACCATATGTGGTTCAATAAATCGTGCATAAATCAATATGCTCGTTAAAAGGAAAACAAAAATACTTTCATGTAAACTGTAAAACTCAAACCAACCTGCATACAAGCTAAAAAACCAGAGAGGAACTAACAAATAAGAAAGATAAAATGTAGCTAGATGTACAAAAGCTTTAAAAGGATGAATCGTTTCAGTTCTTGCTTGATGAGTCCATGCCTGAGCGAATGCCCACAAGGCTAGAACAATAAAAATAATATAGAAAATTAATATACCTGTGTCCGAATTCGACATTACCACTCTCATTAATCTGATATTAGGACATACATCGCATCTCATATTTATAATTTTTGATGAAATGCTATACTCAAGTCCAACTTTTAATCAGTAAAGATTATGACGCAATTTTCTCATCTAAATCGTAAACATACAAAAATAAGTACAACTACTTACAATAAAAGTATGCTTGCGATTTATTGCAGTATTGCGATCACAATCACAGGATGCAGCACACTACCTAAACATAACATAGAGCCAATACAACAATCTAACATTCAACAATTAGAAATAAATCAGACAACTTTGGCTCAGATCATTCAGCCTTTAGAACAACAAAATCCTGGATTGACGGGTTATCACGTTTTATTTGAACCCCTAGAAGCGTTAGCAGCACGACTACGTTTAATTGATAAGGCAGAGAAAACCTTAGATTTGCAATATTATATTTGGGACAATGACAAAGTAGGTGCTCTTGCTTTGCATGCGCTGATTCGCGCAGCAGATCGTGGTGTCAAAGTGCGATTACTTATTGATGATAATAACGCAAAAAAAACTGAAGGAATCTTCTTAGCTCTGGCACAGCATCCAAATATTGACGTTAAATTATTCAATCCCTATCGTTTTCGCAAATACCGTGCGCTTGATATGGTTTTGGACTTAAAACGTATCAATCGTAGAATGCATAACAAAAGTTTTATTGCAGACCAACAAGTTGCCTTGATTGGTGGACGTAATATGACGAATCAATACTATAACGTGAGTGATAACTATCAGTTTTCTGATGTCGATGTGATGTTGGTGGGCAAAGCGGTCAATGACATTTCACAATCTTTTGACGAATACTGGAATCATAGTTACGCTTACGATGTAAGGGAAATTGTCAATCAAAATGCTCATCACTTGAGCTATGAGAGCCTAAAACAGCAACTTGATGAGCATTATAATAGAGCAACGGTACAGAATTATCTTGATCTGACTGGCAACTCACAGGCAATTGATTCAATTATCAGTCGGGATACTCCTTTAAACTGGGTAAAAGCTGAAGTTGTAAAAGACTCTCCTGACAAAATTAAATCAAAAGCCAAAAAACAAGAACACCTTAATTTCCAATTGATTAATCGTTTAGAACAACCTGAAAAAAATATTGACCTCATCTCAGCTTACTTTGTCCCTGAAAAAAAGGGGGCTAAAATTCTCAACGATCTTGCAAAAGATGGAATCGACGTTCGAGTGCTCACAAATTCATTTCAGGCAAACGATGTCGCTGTTGTTCATGCATTTTATGGAAAATATCGTCAGGATTTACTGGAGCATGGTGTACAGCTATATGAGTTTCTCCCAGCATTAAATAAAAATGATCTCGATAAACATACCGAAGAACTCGCGAAGAAAGCAAAAGTAAATATCAAAGGACTAAGCCGTTCCAGTTTACATGCCAAACTGATGGCGCTAGATGAAAAGCAAGTTTTTATTGGTTCATTTAATTTTGATCCACGCTCTGCTTATCTGAACACTGAAATTGGCGTGCTTTTAGATAGCCCATCTTTAGCGCAAGCTGTTCATGCGACTATGGATCAAAATCTAAGTAAATATGCCTATAAATTAGTGTTAGATGCCAATAAAAAAATTACATGGCGACGTGAAACACCACAAGGTCCTGTCATTTACACCAAAGAACCTCGAATGAAATGGTGGCAAAAGGCAGGACTGAAAATTATTTCATGGCTGCCGATTGAAGGCTTTATGTAATTTAAAGCGAGTATTGTTATGGCTGAGTATTTAAAACTTTGCTTTGTAACTCAAGCAGCCCTGCTCGCATTTGACGATCAACTTCTTTAGTTAAGCTATCTACCGTATGGCCTGTTACAGGAATTGCAGGTAGGGTCAATAAATGTGCGGTAACTTTTGGCATTTCTAAAACACGTTGCACATGTTCTGCAAAAGACATTTCACCAATAAATGGTGCGACCAGATCTAATTCACCTTGTTGATTGACATAGCAAATCACACAAATTTGAACTGGACGTTGCGCGTCAATCGCAGCACCCAATAAGCGCCCATGTACTTTTTTGACCTGACGACCATCTGTGGTTGTAGCTTCTGGAAAGAACAAAACTGGAATATCTTGTTTTAAAAACGCTGTAATTTGTTCTTTTATTCGGATTGAGTCACCAGAACCTCGCTTAATAAATAAGGTTCCACCGCCTTTTGCTAAATTACCCAAAATGGGCCATTTTTCGACTTCTGCTTTTGCTAAGAAGAAAATACGTGCTCCAGAGCCAAGTACAGCAACATCTAACCAAGAAATATGATTACTCACCCAAAGCGCTGGTTCTCTTGGAATAGTGCCATGAATCTGCACTTCGATATTAAAAACTTCGCATAAACGGCGGCAAAAATACTGAACATAACGCGTATTCGTTGGATTATTTGGATCCTTGTATAAACCGTGTCGATAAATGAGATAAAAACCTTCACCAATTGTTTCTAGACCTGAGGCTAATTTTTTACTATACAAGCTCAATTTAGAGATGAAATTTAATGGTGTGTTATTTGCTACTGTTGCTTCTTGAGTCATAAATCATTAAAACCGTACGCATGTATGCACATTGCATTGAACTAGCTCACTTATATCATGCCCGTATCTATTTATAAAAGTTACCACCATGAGAAAAAACGAATGTGAATATAATTATTTTCAATTTTAAAAGGTTTTTTAAATTAAATATCATAAATAGATCGAATTAATGAATTAAGAGGTCATATGATGAATCCTCAACACACAACATCTCATAATCAAGTGAATATTCCTTATGGCTATGCTTTAAGAATATTTTTGGGCTGGTCAATTTTATATATCGGCACACTCGTTGGTTTTATCAAACTTATTCACCACCATGTCATATAAATCCATGAAGCCTTTGCCCTTTGCTTGAAGTTTATTCTAGAATAAGGCTTCAATACTCAGGATATGATAATAGCGTGGAATTTTTTGAGCGGCAACAAAGTGGTGAACGAGCAATTTTAGTCAGTGTTTCTGTGCAGTTACTCGATGACCTTGATGCTGAAGAATTTCGATTGCTCGCTCAATCCGCTGGTGCTGAAATTCTTGAACATATTTCTGTACAAAGAAATAAACCAGACCCTAAATTTTTTATTGGCTCAGGTAAAGTTGATGAAATCGCAGAATTAGTTCAGCAGCTAGAAGCTGAATTAGTTATCTTTGATCACTCTCTTTCACCAGCTCAAGAACGTAATTTAGAAAGAATCTTAAAATGTCGTGTAATTGATCGTACAGGGCTTATTTTAGATATCTTCGCATTACGAGCGCGTACACACGAAGGAAAATTACAAGTTGAACTTGCCCAACTTAAGCATTTATCAACGCGCTTAATTCGAGGCTTCACAGGTAATTTAGAACAACAAAAAGGTGGGATTGGTCTACGTGGTCCTGGTGAATCACAACTTGAAACTGATCGCCGACTCATCAAAGTACGTATTACCCAACTGAAAGACAAATTGGTTAAAGTTCAACAGACGCGATTACAAGGTCGTGCCGCACGCCAAAAAGCAGCAATTCCAACGATTTCTTTGGTTGGTTATACCAACGCCGGTAAATCGACACTGTTTAATATTTTAGCCCAAAGTGATGTCTATGCAGCAGACCAACTTTTTGCAACACTCGATCCAACCTTACGTCGTCTAGAATGGGATGGTATTGGTACCGTCGTACTCGCAGATACAGTTGGATTTGTGAGAAATTTACAGCATGATTTGGTTGAATCTTTCAAAGCGACCTTAGAAGAAACACTAGAAGCGACCTTACTTTTGCATGTAATTGACAGCAGTAGCCCTAACATGCCTGAACAAATCGAAGCAGTGGAATCTGTGCTGAAAGAAATTGGAGCCGATGCACCGATTCTTCATGTTTACAATAAAATTGATCTCAGCGGTGATACGGCAAAAATTATTTATAAAGCAGCGGATTTACCTGATCGCGTTTATGTTTCTGCGCATTCTGGGCAGGGATTGGATTTACTAAGCCAAGCTGTTCAACAATGCCTGATGGGACAGTTACAACATTTCGACTTAGTTCTCAAACCTGCTTACGGTAAACTACGCACACAACTTTATACACTGAATGTCATTCAAACTGAACAATATGATGAGCAAGGTGATTTGCATTTATCAGTTTGTATTGCTCCACAAAAATTGCATCAACTGATCAAACAAGCACATCTACCATTAGATGAAATTCTTGGAAACCAAGCAGCTTTATTTTACAGGCCTTTGGAAGAATTTGAAAAGTAAGCATCAATGTAATAATCGTTTATAAGTGAGAGTTAGAAAAAAGATGAAAGAAATTGATTGGACAGCCTGGTTTTGCACGATTCTATTAATTATTGTATTTCGTGAAGGTGCTGTTGCTATTACCACGGTCTTTCATCACCCAGAATTAGGTAATCTCGTCGGACTGATCAGCTTACTTGCAACTTTATTAATTTGGAGAAGATTTAGAAAAATCTCCAATCGTCTTATCGATACCAACAACAAAATCATGAAAGAAAGTGCTTTTGCCTTTTTGCCAATCTGTGCTGGCTCTTTGATCATGTTGGTACATTTAGGCAAAGAAATTCCAATCTTTTTATTTGTCTTAACCTTGAGTACTTTATTGCCATTGTGGATTTACGCCAAAATGGCGAAACGCTGGTTATAGGAGTTCATGAATATGTTGATGGTTATATATGGATTCGTGATTACCTTAATCAGTTATCTCATCGCAAAACCTTTAAACAAAAAAATTCCACAGATTCCATTAATTGTTTTTGCGATGTTTATTGTGATCGGACTACTCGCAATTTTGGGTATTCCTTATGAACAGTACATGAATAATGTGAATGGTGTCTTTAATCATTTGCTTGGTTATGTGACTGTCGCTTTGGCAATTCCACTGGCTGCAATGCGTTATGATGATTTACCAATTAAATCGATGATTGGCATTTTGTGTTTTGCAAGTATCAGTGCAGTTGCATTGCCGATGGGGCTTGCATATTTATTACACATGTCAGAACCAACAATTATGGCTTTTGCAACCCGAGCTGTAACGACGCCAATTGCTCTGAATATTGCCACACTATTACACGCTCCTCTGATGATGGTATCACTGATTGTGATTTTATCTGGAGTCATTGGCGCCGCATTTTCTCCGTGGATTTTAAAACATATCCATGATGAACGGGCTTCAGGCTTAGCTTTAGGTTTGGCAGCTCATGCAATTGGTACAGCACAAGCATGGCAGCGAGGTCCTGTTACAGGTCGTTATGCCGCTTTTGGTATGGCTGTGAATGGTGTGTTTACTGCTATATGGCTACCCACTTTTATTTTGTCTCTTTCTTAATTTGTCACAGAGATGTCAATTTATATTGAACTAGTTGTCAAAAATCCTACATAATGGGAGTTCAAACGTTAAAAGGATTTTTAATGATGGGAAAACAATTATTCGGTGCGTTGATTTTATCTGTAATGAGTAGTCTAAGCTTTGCAGAGGATATTACAGGTATGTGGCAAAGTATCGATGACAAAACTGGTGCACCAAAAGCTTTAGTCGAAATTCGTAAAGAAGCGAACGGTACTTATGCGGGTAAGATTGTAAAGATTACTCCACGTGCGGGTTACACACCAAAAGAAACGTGTGTAGACTGCCCAGCACCATATACCAATAAACCTATTTTAGGCTTAGACGTGATGACAGGCCTAAAACAAGGTGAGGGGCTGAACTATGTTAATGGTCGTATTCTAGATCCAAATTCTGGCAAAGTTTATAGTATGAAAGCAAAATTAAGTTCTAATGGCAAACGCTTACATTTGCGAGGCTATGTTGGCGTATCTGCATTAGGTCGTAATCAAATTTGGCTTCGCGATGAATAAATTTTAAAACGACATAATCACGCCGACCATCTATATTGGATCAAATTGATCACGGTTTAGCACTATAAAACACCTTTATTTCTTTCAGAATTAAGGGTGTTTTTTTATTAAATTTTAAAAAATTCCTTGAAATTTCAATTATTAATAAAATACACAATTGTAAAATAATAATTGAATCTAGGATTAAAAATCCGAAATAATAGAGAGACAATAATAGTGGCTGAGTAGCTTAGACATGTACACAAAACTCATTACGTTTTTCTTCTTATTTAGTCTTAGCCATCTGACTTTTGCACAAGATATCGTAGGTACTTGGCAAAGCGTTGACGATGTAACAGGAGCGCCTAAAGGACAGGTTGAAATTATCAAAGAAGCTGATGGAACTTATATTGGTAAAGTTATTAAAATTACCCCGCGAACAGGTTATACACCAAAAGAATTCTGTACGGGTTGCCCTGCTCCTTACACGAACAAACCCATCTTAGGCTTAAATGTAATTACTAAGCTGAAGTATAAAAAGGATTTGTCTTATGCAGATGGAAAAATTTTAGATCCAAACACTGGTCGTATGTATAGTCTCGCAGCAAAGTTAAGTAACAATGGACAAAGGTTACATCTACGAGGTTATGTTGGCGTATCAGTATTGGGTCGTAGTCAAATCTGGATTCGTGTGAATAACTAAAAATCTAATCAATAAAAAAGCCCTCAATTTAAGGGCTTTTTTATATTGCTATAACTGTAGTTTAATGGCTTTGTAATTTTGCGTAGTCAATCAAAACATTTGCAGCTTCTGTAATAAAGGTTTCTTCTTCAGGCAATGCTGGTCGTGCATAAGCTTTCATTTTGGCACGTGACTCAATTAATGCATCAATCGAAGCCTGATAGCTTTCCCAGTTGGCATAAGGTGCCTGACCTGTCGCTATACGACGCTGATTTTCAGCATTGAGTGTTTGCTTTTCTAAATCAATTAGCTCAGCTCGACGTTGAGCAATATCTAACTCAACTTTCTTCTGATCAGAACTTTTTTGTGCGATCAGTTTTCGAGCTTCTAAATAATTAAATTGTGAATCAGCTTTCACCCGCTGTTCAGAAGATTGGGTAAGCTTAGCAATATACGGTTGCACAGAACCTTCGCGCTTGAAAGGAGCTGTTGGAATGGTATCCCATTTCAATGCATTTTTAGCTTTACGCTCACCAAACTCTTCATTGTAAATATCAACAAGTTTGATATCAGGAATCACGCCTTTGTTCTGCGTACTTCCACCCGTGACACGATAGAATTTGCGTTGAGTTAACGTTGCCTGACCATGTGCTAAGGAGTCTAATTGAACCTGAGCAGTGCCTTTTCCTGTCGTGGTACTACCTATAATAATACCGCGCTCATAATCTTGGATTGCCGCAGAATAAATCTCACTCGCAGATGCAGAGGCTAAGTTAACAAGCACTGCCATTGGCCCAGCATAAATTTGCTCTCCGCCATCAGTGTCTTCAAAGACATTCACATTGCCATTGCCATCCCGAATTTGTACGACTGGACCAGACTTAATCACCTGACCCAGCATACGAGCAACTTCTTCTAATGAACCACCTGGGTCATTACGTAAATCAACCAGAATACCTTCTACTTTCTGTGCTTTGAGAGATTCAAATGCTTTTGCTGTATCTTCTGAAACTGAACGATATTCTGTACCAGCTCGACGTGAACGATAATCGAAATAGAAAGATGGAATTTCAATCACACCGAAAAGATGTTTTTTCCCATCACGTGTAATTTCAACTGTACGTGAGCGAACACCCGCATCCTCTTCCTGAATCACATCTCGGACTAAACTCACATTACGTGCTTGGCTCATGGAAGCACCCGCACCGAGTAAGCGAACCGTTACTTTAGTTCCACGCTTACCACGAATCAATCCAACAATTTCTGAACTCGACCAACCAATGACATCAATCATTTTTTCGCCGTCTTGGGCAACGCCAATGATTCGATCTCCTGATTTGATTTGACCAGATTTACTCGCTGGCCCACCTTCAACAATGGTTTCAATCTTGGTGTAATCTTCATTGCCTCGTTCTGGGCGAATGGATACCCCAATGCCTTCAAGTTGCAATGTGGTCTGGCGATTTAACTCCATCGCATCAATAGGAGGGTAATAATTACTATGTGGATCGTAAGTTGCCAACATTGCATTTAATGTTTTATCTAAAACATCATCACTCTTTACTCGACCAATACGTTCAAGCTGGCGCGTATAACGTTTTGTCAGCGTTTGTACTGGTGTTAAATCTTCTGGACCAGTTAAATCCTGACCATTTGCAAGCGATGGATCAGCTTTCAAAGCCTTTTGCTTCGCTTGCTCTTCTTCTTTGCTAATCGTTAAATTAATTAGCTGAGACACCAACATTCTCTGCCAATGTGCTTGTTGCTCGGCAGAAGTCTGAAAATAAGGCGCTTTTTCGCGATCAATATCAAGGTAAACACCCTTTTGCTGTAAATTTTGTGGCTTCTTCAATTCAGCCAACATAAATTCGTAGAATTGTTTCAAGCGTTCACGATATTGGGCATGAATCGCAAAAGGTCCAGTTAGGTTTCCTGCTTTTAATGAGCTACCAAAATTTGAACCATATTTATTTTTATATTCTGAAACTTCACTGCTCAGAAATAATGAATGATCTGGATCTAAGCTGTCCAAATACATATCTAAAATACGATTTGATGTCGCAGCATCTAAACGCATATTCAGATAATGCTGACGATCAACTAATGTTGCCAACTGACGTGCGACCAATGCTTGTTCTTGTGATGGCTTGATCACGGTTGAAACAACAGGAGCTTCCGTTGCCGCAAATGCCTCATTCATTGTATGAGAAAAAAATAAACCACCAGTCGCGATTGCAACTGCACACGCTATCATTTGAAGTTTCATAAAATTTTGGTACTTCCTTGGATATGGCAATTATTACATGCTAGTACAATCAATATGAACATATTTCATTCAATATTTTTACCAAACTGTAGTACAGGTTAATCATTATAAATAAATGACCAACAAGCACTTATCATCAATATCATGTAGTTTTATCATATTCTGTACTGACAAAATGTAGCAAATCATTGCACAATTTAGCTATCGCTTTTTTTACATCAAAATTCAAATGGAATCTATATGATCGGCGCATTGATGCTAGACGTTGCTGGCACAGAACTTACTCAAGAAGATATTGAACTATTACAAGCTCCGCAAGTCGGTGGCATGATTTTATTTGCACGAAATATTGAGTCTCCTCAACAAGTTCGTGCTTTAACTGATCATATGCGCCAAATCCGTCCAGATATTCTGATTGCTGTCGATCAAGAAGGTGGGCGTGTTCAACGTTTAAGACAAGGCTTCACCTTGTTACCTGCAATGGGGCGACTTGGTGAACATTATGTACATCATCCCGAACAAGCAATTGAGTTAGCCCAACAGTGTGGTTGGTTAATGGCAACTGAAGTTCTCGCTGTAGGTATCGACTTTAGTTTTGCTCCAGTCTTAGATCTCAATGATATTAGTGATGTGATTGGTGATCGAAGCTTTGCTAAAAATATGCAAGACATCGTTCCACTGGCTGATGCCTTTATGCGTGGAATGAAACAAGCAGGCATGGCGACAACTGGAAAACATTTCCCTGGACATGGTTCTGTAAAAGCTGATTCACATGTCGCTGCGGCGATTGATAGTCGCTCATATCAAGAAATTTACGACAAAGACATGCAAAGTTTTATCAAGTTGATGCCTCAACTTGATGCACTGATGCCAGCGCATGTGATTTATGATCAAGTCGATCCAAACCCAGCAGGCTTCTCTCCGTTCTGGCTACAAAATATTTTACGTCAGCAACTTAAATTTGACGGCGTTTTGTTCTCTGATGATCTCAGTATGCAAGCTGCATGTGTTGCTGGTGGTGCTGATGCACGTATTCAAGCGGCATTAAATGCGGGTTGTGATATGGGATTAGTGTGCAATGATCGAACAGCAGCATGTACAGCTTTAGATGGCATTCAAAAATTGGCTTTACCAAATCAACAACGTCTAGAGCGTATGCGCGGTAAAATTCCAAACATCCAAGTAGGCTCGACACTAAATTTAGATGAAAGTTGGCAGAACGCAAAAAAAGTCATTGAAGACTTTAAGAATTCGTTTTAACTTGCTAATAAGCAAAAGATGATTTAACACACCATCTCCAATTGATCTATTTAAAAATGAATAGGTCAATTTCCTCGCGCAAATGGGTTGTGCATGGGAACAGAATAAAATGAAAAAAATTGAGTCTAGGACAGATGACACAACAACTTTCGAAACACCGCCATATTTCTTTTACTGCACACTATACCGGCTATATTTGGTATCAAATGGGCATTTCCCATCCTGCATTAGCGACAACTAAAGGAAAAACACTAGCAGCCTTAGTCCATCCGATTGAAAGTTGGGCAGAAAAGTATGTTGGTGGAAGTATGCGAACAACCTTGAAACAACGCCATACCATGCTTGATACGCATTTAGAGCAATTGATTCAGCAATATCCAAACCTACAAGTACTTGAAATTGCATGTGGCTTATCGCCACGAGGTTGGTGGTTTAGACAGCATCACCCAGACATTTGTTATCGTGAACTTGACTTACCTGATATGGCCGCAACAAAACAAGCAGCATTACAACAAATTGAACCACATGTTGATGATGTCCTATCCGTTGATTTATTTACAGAAGCATTTGCAAACGTATTTAAAGTCTTTGACCCTAAACGACCTTTGGTGATTATTAGTGAAGGCTTAATTAACTACTTTGAAAAGCCGTTACTTCAGCAACTTATTCAAGCAATTGCGATCTATGGCCGCGACTTCAAAGAACTTCATTATTTAACCGATCTTTATCCAGAACCCACTCAAAATAAATTAGCAACCATTATCTGGAATAGTAGTCGTTTATTGAAATTAATGTCACGCAGCGCTTTTAGCTTCCACTTTAAGACACCAGCAGAGGTAGAGAATTTTTTTCATGAAGCTGGTTTTAAGCAAGTTGAAGTGCTTCAACCTAAAGAATTCTTTGAACAAACACATTTAGAAAACAAGGAACAGCATCTCGGTGATCTTGTTTGGATGATTCAAGCGACCAATAAATAAAAATCAAAAAAAAGAGAAGTGAATTCAAAACACTTCTCTTTTAAATTCTATTAAAAAATAATTAAATTTGTTTCTGACGCTCAATAAAACGAGATAAACGATCCGCAACGTCGAAACTACCGTGTTTAAACAAGATACGTAAACCTTGTTCAGTTGCCTCAAATGTTAAACATTCTATTTTAAACTCACCTTCTTCATCAGCTAAATGTAAGGCTAAATCTCGTGGATGCTGGCTAACAAAATCAAGCTGATCCAAATGATCAAGTTTTAAGTACACGCCAAAGAACGTAATATCTACAATCTTTACTGCTACTTCGGTATCTGAATGTCGATGTGATAATTTAGTGTCTGGTTTTAAAACACGAATACGTTCTTCACCACGACGCTCAATGTTTTTCATCTGTTCGCGGTTCATTGGAATAATACCATCAAGATTGTCGATGGATTCTCCCTTTAAAAACGTAGTAAAAAGCGTCATCGTTTCTTTGCGGCGTTGTAATTGTGGAACATGGTCTGCATTGGCAATTAATGCAAATTCCATATTATTACATTGCAAAGCAAAATCAGCATTTTCATGTGGCAAAGTAAAGCTATCGTACTGCCCTGCTGCAACGAGAGTTTTACACTGCGCAACAGGTACATTGCTTAAACGGAGTAGTCGATTGCAATTAATCTCGTAACGCTCACGTTCAGTTGCAGTAAACTCCGCCATCTGTCTAAAGAATAAACGTTTTGCCGTTGGAGACATCCGCGTTTTATCAAGCTTGGCATGATTCACAAGATACAAAATAACTGCTTGCCCAAACTCCTCCATACGATCTTCACGCATCAAGTGTAAAGATTCCTCGAGCAACATACGCCAGCTTTTACGGGTTTTTTGCATCACACCCATCAAGACCATACGATCAATCAGTTCAGGACGTTGGTGTGCAAATGAAGATGCAACAACTGAACCCAACGACATACCCATGACAGAAACTTTATCAATCCCAACAATATCAAGCCATTGACCCAACATTTTTGATAAATCTGGTAATTCAAGAATTCCAGCTGACTCGCCTGTATCCACATTTCGAATCTGCTGATTTGCGCCCATTGATGGTAAATCAATCAATATGACAGGACCACTCTCAAAGAGTTGCTCAACACAATACTTATAAGAGTTAAAATTTTGAAATGCGCCCCCGACAATTACAATTGGCGTGTTGTAGATCGTCTTAGGATCTGCAATTGCCATATATTCAATTTTCCAACCATCTATCCATGTAGTACGCGCTGGTTGTTTAAAACTGTTTTTATTGTATATGTCGAAAAAACCAAACCCTGTGTAGGTATGATTTAAATCCGAGTCCATTTGGATTATGGAATTCATATCCTTCCTCCATCCTTGTTTATTTTTTTGCTGTAATTAGTCTCATTTTTAGTGAGTTCTAGTTACAAGTTAACAAATTTATAAAATTTGTATTACATTTATCCTATACATTTTTCATTCTATACAAATGCATGATTTATACGCAATCATTTCCTTAACCACTTATCTTGTTTAGATCAATAATATTTTTCAAAATATGTAATCAGCTTGTAAATTCAATTTTAAATCAAAAGAGCTACTCAAAATTTACAATCTATAATTTTTTGAATTATCAGTTCAGCCTATTCATTGTTCAGCATTTGACTGTTACTATCATTATAAATATATGCAATCGTCAAAATGCTATGCAAGATTCTATTCAAAACTATATGCAACAGGTTGGTACTCAGGCACGTAAAGCGTCTCGTATCTTAATGAGCGCATCAACGCATCTAAAGAACCATGCTCTGTCTGCAATTTATACTGCTTTAGAAAATAATCAAGCACAAATTTTGGCAGCCAATCAAATTGATATGCAAAATGGTCACCAACGTCAATTAGATTCTGCCCTCCTTGATCGTCTTGAACTCACTCCTGCTCGCTTTAAAGGCATGCTACAAGGGTTAAAAGATGTTATTGCACTTGTTGACCCAATCGGCGAAATTACGGATTTAGCTTACCGTCCATCAGGTATTCAACTGGGTAAAATGCGGGTTCCTTTAGGTGTAATCGGTATGATCTACGAATCGAGACCGAATGTTACCCTTGAAGCCGCATCATTAGCACTAAAGTCAGGAAATGCCATTATTCTACGCGGTGGTTCAGAAGCAATTGAATCGAATAAAGCAATTGCAATCGCAATTCAGCATGGTTTACAAATTGCTGGCTTACCTGAACATGCTGTTCAAGTGATTGACACACCTGACCGCGCAGCAGTAGGTCATTTAATCACAATGACTGAATTTGTAGACGTCATTGTTCCTCGTGGCGGTAAAAGCTTGATTGAACGTGTAACGAATGAAGCACGTATTCCTGTGATCAAGCATTTAGATGGCAATTGCCATGTTTTTGTTGAAGCACAAGCAGATTTACAAAAAGCATTACCAATTGCGCTCAACTCTAAAACACATCGTTATGGCGTATGTAATGCGATGGAAACATTACTTGTTGATGAAGAAATTGCAGAAGATTTCCTACCAAGTATTGCTGAACTATATGCAGATAAACAAGTTGAACTAAGAGGTTGTGCGGAAACACAACGTATCTTAGGTGAGTCTGTTAAAACAGCCACCGAAGAAGATTGGTACACTGAATATTTAGGTCCTATTCTTGCAATCAAAGTCGTTACAGGTATGGATGAAGCAATCGAACATATTAATAAATATGGTTCTCATCATACCGATGCGATTATTACTGAAAACTTTAGTCTAGCACGTGAGTTTCTCGCACGAGTTGATTCAAGTTCAGTGATGATCAATGCTTCAACCCGCTTTGCTGATGGCTTTGAATATGGCCTCGGTGCAGAAATAGGAATTTCAACAGACAAAATTCATGCACGCGGTCCAGTTGGTCTGGAAGGTCTAACCTCTCAGAAATGGATCGTATTTGGTGATGGTCAAATACGCCAATAAGGCATTTAGATCCAAGTAAAACGCTGCACGGTAAAGCTCATTTATTTGATCTTTATCGTGTTTTTGCATATTTTCATACAAAAACACTGATCAAAATAAACAGATTCATCCTAAGAAGTTTGTATTTACACTCTATAATCATTAGATTCAATTATAAATCAGTTGTATAGGCTAAAGTCTATCTTCGCCAATATGACAACCCATGTTAAAACATTGCACGTGATTGCTCTGCTCGACACGTTGCAGCAAGATCAAAAGTGTTCGTCATAAAATTCAAAATTTGTTAGGTGTTCAAACGTGGCTAAATCTGTACTTGTAATTAACTGTGGTTCATCTTCAATCAAATACGCGCTTATCTCAGAACGCCGTGAAGATCGTATTTATGGATTAGCAGAAAACTTAGGTTCTGCTGAAGCGCGGATCAAAGGCGTTACAATTGGTGGTGAACCACTTGAACTTTCGATTCCACATGCAGATCACGCCAAAGCACTTGAAACTCTTCTTGCACGTTTAGCGAACTACAATCCACAAGCGATCGGTCATCGTGTTGTTCATGGTGGCAATTTAACCAAAGCAGAACTATTAACACCTGAAATTGTAAGCCGCATCGAAGCTGCAACACCACTTGCACCTTTGCACAATCCTGCACATTTGATTGGGATTGAAGCAACCATGCGTTTGTTCCCTGAATTACCTCAGGTTGCTGTATTTGACACTGCATTCCATCAAACCATGCCTGAACACGCGTATCGTTATGCTCTACCACAAAATTTATATACTGAACACCATGTCCGTCGCTATGGTTTTCATGGAACAAGCCACGCTTATGTGACTGAACGTGCAAGTGAACTCGCAGGTGCAAAAAATCAAGGGGGCTGGCTCAGTGCTCACTTAGGCAATGGTAGTTCAACTTGTGCGGTTTGGAATGGTCAAAGTCTTGATACTTCTATGGGCATGACTCCATTAGAAGGTGTAGTGATGGGTACACGTAGTGGTGATGTTGACCCAAGCCTACATTTATTCCTTGCAAGTAATTTAGGCTGGAGTATCCAGAAAATTGACAGTATGTTGAATAAAGAAAGTGGCTTGCTTGGCTTATCTGGTCTGTCAAACGACATGCGCACTTTAGTTGAAGCTTCGGGTAATGGTCATGAAGGAGCAACACTGGCGATTGAAGTATTCTGCTATCGTTTAGCAAAATCATTATCTGCTTTGAGCTGTGGTTTACCGCGTTTAGATGGTTTAGTTTTCACGGGTGGAATCGGTGAAAACTCAGCTTATGTTCGTGAAAAAACCTTGGCTTATCTACCACACTTTGGTTTGCAATTTAGTGCAGAAAAAAATAATACCTTAGCACGCGGCACTGAAGGTCGAATCGATAATGGCACAGGTCCACAAATTTGGGTTGTACCTACAGACGAAGAAGGACGCATTGCGAAAGAAACGCGTCAAGTCATTGAACAGCTCGCTTAATTCACAAAATTTAGATAAATTTTAAGGTTCTTATGAATACGATTTTACTGATTCCAACAGGTGAAGGGGTTGGTCTTACATCTGCCTGTTTAGGAATGATCTACGCTTTAGACTGTAAAGGGATTAATGCTGGTTTTCTTAAACCATTTTCTCAATTAGCAGATTCAACCGTTGATCGTACTGCAACACTTTATCGTCATTTATTTCAACATCAATCTGTTGAACCGATTGCTTATGAAAAGCTCACCCAGCTTCTTGGTTTAGGCGAAACAGATGAGCTACTCGAAGAAGCTGTTGCACTGCATCGTAAAATCTCAGCCAATCACGATGTGATTATTGTCGAAGGTCTTGTACCCAATGGACAAGATCACTTTGCCAGTGAAATTAATGCCGCACTTGCACAAGCACTCGATGCCCAAGTCGTTTTGGTCAGCACAGCAGATTTAGCTGACCCACGTAAAACAGCTGAAAAAGTTGATGCACATTTGCGTCAATTCGGAGGTGCTGCATCACCGCGCACCACAGGCATTTTATTTATGCGAACCAAAGGTCTTCCTGAAAGTACAGCAGCAATTCCTGTCACACTTGATCCAAGTTTGCGTTTAGATAAGCAAATTGCTGAATTTTCAATACAATTACAACGTTACAATCGTTTTATTGGCACAAGTGAATTACCTATCATTGGTTTAGTACCATTCAGTAATATTCTAAGCGTACCGCGTAGCTTAGATATTGCCACTGTTGTGAATGGTACGTGGTTAAATGAAGGTGAAGCAAAACAACGCCGTATTTTACATACCAGTTTAATCGCATCTGATATTGAAGCCGAATTACATAAATTTGTTGCTGGCGAACTCATCATTAGCGCATCTCAACGTACAGATGCTCTACTTGCAGCAAGTCTCGCAAGCAGTAATGGAATTCCTTTAGCGGGTTTGGTTTTAGCTGAACAAGCAGCTCCAGCCGCGAATATTTTGGAATTCTGCCAAGGTGCTATTAAACAAGGCCTACCGATTTTACACACTTCGCTAGACACATTAGAAACAGCACAACGCCTATATCATTTTGGCAATGAAATTCCTGTAGATGATATTGAACGTGCTGAACAAGTGACGCGTTTTGTTTCAAGCCATCTTGATAATAGTTGGCTCGATCAACATACCCAGAACAACCTGAATCCACGATTATCTCCATCTGCATTCCGCTACGAGCTGGTACAAAAATCGATTGCTGCGAAAAAACGCATTGTACTACCTGAAGGTGATGAACCTCGTACTGTACAAGCCGCAGCGATTTGCCAATCACGTGGTATTGCTGAATGTATTTTATTAGCAAAACCTGAAGCTGTTGCTGAAGTTGCTAAAGCGCGTGGTATTCTGCTTCCAGCTGATCTGCAAATTATTGATCCCGATAGTATTCGTGACCAATATATTGAACCTATGGTTGAATTGCGCAAAGGTAAGCTAGATGCATTACAAGCAAAAGCACAGCTACAAGATACTGTAGTCCTTGGTACAATGATGTTAGCACTTGATCAAGTCGATGGCTTAGTATCTGGCGCAATTCATACCACTGCCAATACCGTTCGACCTGCATTTCAATTGATTAAAACAGCCCCGAACTACTCATTAGTTTCATCAATCTTCTTTATGTTGTTGCCTGATGAAGTTTATGTCTACGGCGATTGTGCAATTAATCCAGATCCAAATGCTGAACAGCTTGCTGAAATTGCGATTCAATCTGCAGACTCTGCTAAAGCCTTTGGTCTTGATCCGCGTATTGCCATGATTAGTTATTCAACAGGTACGTCAGGTGCAGGTGCCGATGTTGAAAAAGTGGCTGAAGCAACCAAAATCGCCCAACAACGTCGTCCTGATTTACTGATTGATGGGCCTCTACAATACGATGCGGCTTCAGTTGAAAGCGTTGGACGTCAAAAAGCACCTGAATCTAAAGTTGCGGGTCGTGCCAATGTGTTTATTTTCCCTGATCTCAATACTGGTAACACCACCTATAAAGCAGTACAACGTGCAGCGAATGTGGTCAGTGTCGGTCCAATGCTACAAGGCTTAAACAAGCCCGTAAATGATTTGTCTCGCGGTGCTTTGGTTGATGATATTGTGTTTACTATTGCCTTAACGGCGATTCAGGCAGCGCAACAGGATTAAATCACGATCTTGATATTATAAAAAACCATCTACCAGATAAAAAGTAGATGGTTTTTTATTAGACTTGTTTTTCCATGCGGCCAGCCACACATAAGCAAAACTAAAAATTTCAACACGTCTCCTGCCTATTTAGACCTTTAGCCAAATGTGCGCTAAAACTCCCACAATGATAACTTTTTGTCATATAATTTAGCCCGCCAGCTAATCGCCCGCTCAAGAGAAATTTGATATGACAACGATCATCAAACAAGATGACTTGATTACATCAATCAAGGATGCCCTGCAGTTTATTTCCTACTATCACCCACAGGACTTCATCCAAGCGATGAGCCGTGCCTATGACCGTGAAGAAAACAAGGCTGCAAAAGATGCAATTGCTCAAATCCTCATCAACTCACGTATGTGTGCTGAAGGTCATCGACCAATCTGTCAAGATACAGGGATCGTCAACGTTTTCCTTGAAGTCGGCTTAGATGTTAAATTTGATTTAACCATGAGCTTAGACGATGCAGTGAACGAAGGTGTACGCCAAGGTTACTTAGAAAACTCAAACGTACTTCGTGCTTCAGTGCTTGCTGATCCAGCTTTTGGTCGTAAAAACACCAAAGACAATACACCTGCTGTCATCCACTACAAACTCGTACCTGGTAATAAAGTTGATATTACCGTTGCGGCTAAAGGTGGCGGTTCAGAAAATAAATCTAAACTTGCGATGCTAAACCCATCTGATTCAATCGTAGATTGGGTACTTAAAACTGTACCAACGATGGGTGCAGGCTGGTGTCCACCAGGTATGCTCGGTATTGGTATCGGTGGTACTGCTGAAAAAGCCATGATGCTTGCAAAAGAAGCACTCATGGAAGAAATCAACATGGACGAATTACTTCGTCGTGGTCCACAAAGCAAGATGGAAGAACTCCGTATCGAGATCTTCGAAAAAGTAAATGCACTGGGTATTGGTGCTCAAGGTCTTGGTGGTTTGACGACTGTTCTTGATATTAAAATCAAGGATTACCCATGTCACGCTGCGGGTAAACCAGTGGGTATGATTCCGAACTGTGCTGCCACACGCCACGCACACTTCCAGTTAGATGGTACAGGTGTAGCACACATCCAAGCACCTAAACTTGAAGACTACCCTGCTGTAACTTGGGATTCATCTCAATCAAAACGTGTGAATCTTGATACCATTACACAAGAAGAAATGAATTCTTGGAAACCAGGCGATACTTTACTTCTTAACGGTACAATTTATACAGGTCGTGATGCTGCACATAAGCGCATGGTCGACATGTTAAATAATGGTGAAGAACTTCCAGTCGACTTAAAAGGTAAATTCATTTACTACGTTGGTCCTGTTGATCCTGTTCGTGATGAAGTCGTTGGTCCTGCTGGTCCTACAACTGCAACGCGTATGGATAAATTTACGCGTCAAGTCTTAGAAGCAACTGGCTTGTTCGGTATGATTGGTAAAGCAGACCGTGGTCCTGCTGCAATTGAAGCGATCAAAGACAATCAAGCAACTTACTTGATGGCTGTGGGTGGTGCTGCTTACCTCGTGTCTAAAGCAGTTCGTGAGGCTGAAGTTGTTGCATTTGCTGACCTAGGTATGGAAGCAATCTACAAATTTGTGGTTGAAGATATGCCTGTTTCTGTTGCCGTTGATGTGAATGGTACGTCTATCCACGCAACTGCGCCAAAAATCTGGCAAGCAAAAATTGGTAAAATTCCAGTTGTAGATGCTGCGGCACAATAATCCGCTCATCAAAAAAATAGCCGAATCACTGCATTCGGCTATTTTTTTATTTAAAGCTTCTGTTAAATTATAAAAAACAATAAGGATAACAAGATGAATAAAACAATATCGATCCTAATAATGAGTATTTGCTGTGTAATGGCAACAGAAAATACATTTGCCAGTCCTGCTCAAAAAAAATCTGTAAAAGAACTAATTAAACTCAGTGATTTAGAAAACCTTTTACATTCGTCTCTAGATGAGATGCAGCCTGCATTAGACTCTAAAGCCGAAAGTATGCTTTTAAAAATTTTGGGTAAAGAGAGACTGACAACCAATCAAGAACATCTAGCACTTGTAGAACTCAGTCAATTATTAAAAGACACAAGTTCAAAAATGTTTATGCGGCCTGAAACATTACAAGCAATTGAGCAAATTTATACAGAAACACTGAGTGAAGAGGAAGTACAAGCTTATTTAAAATTTTTGCGAACGCCAGAAGGAAAATCAATCAACCAAAAAATTTAACAATTAGCAGCAATGTTTTTCAATACATGAATAATTTAAATCAAAAGACCTTAAATAATCCTGAGCAAAATTTAAAACTCAAAGAGCAGCTTTTAAGCATCATCAAACCCTTAATTCAAGATGAATAAACGCTGCTCAATATTGACTACCACGTCAATGGATTCCAAAGTTTAAATGGCTTAACCAATAAGACCTCAGATTTTTCATCATACTTAGCTGGCTTTAACTCTTGAGGCTTAGACCGAATTTTACCTGAGGCATCTTGTGCCACAAAGTTATAGCTTGATGATTTTAGGCGGGTAAAGGCAATTTCCTGATGTGCGACTTTATCGGGCATGATCATAAATGGTCCCGTATGTTCGCTGCGAGAAATCTTATTTTCTTCATCATATTTAATAAAATAAGTTTGTGATGCATCAACTGTAAAATCTAAATACTTTGGTTTTTGGAAATGCATACCAGCCAATGGGCGGCTCACACTCAAACGATAAGTACCTGCTGGTAGTTCCACCCAATAATAGTGATTATGCAATAGGCTTGGGATTCGATGCCCATTAATAAATAAGTTTGCTGCTGCAATTTCTTGACGATTCCAACGTGTATCTGGACGATACAAATAAACCACCGCGGCTTGTTCATTTTGTGGTTTGATCGGTGTGTAAAATTGACCTAATTTTTGATTGACCCATCCACCCACAGTAAAACCTCCCACATGATACTGATCAAGCAGACCTGGCTCTTTTGTTGTATCTACTGGAGGTAAAGTTGCTGTGAGTGTTGTCGTATTTTCTTCAACTGTCTTATGACTTTGACAACCAGCCAATACCCCTGCACAACATAATGACAATATTAAATAACGCATGATATCCCTCAAGGCGTTTTCTTGGATTTATTTTTAACAGCGCAAAACTATGCGGATTTTCCAATTTTTAAGATTAACACCTCATTAATTAATTGCAAATAAAAAAAGCATGAAAAGTCTAAGCTTTCATGCTTTTTAGATGAATGAGAATTAAGCAGATTTTGAATCAATAACTTTCAAATCTTTCTTTTCAACTAATTCAGGTGTTGTCACTTGTGGTAAACGTTCAGCTTTAAATGTTGGCTTAGCTGTACCATTAATCACAGCTTCATCCACAATAACCGTCCCCACATCACTACGACTTGGTAAATCATACATAGTTTCTAGCAAAACGTTTTCTAAAATTGAACGTAAGCCACGCGCACCCGTATTTCGTTCAAGTGCTTTCTTCGCTACAGCACGCAATGCAGATTCATCAAAGACAAGATCAACATTTTCCATCGTGAAAAGATACTGATATTGGCGAGTTAATGCATTTTTAGGCTCTGTCAGAATTTGCATTAATGCTTCTTCATCCAGTTCTTCTAAAGTTGCAATCACAGGCAAACGACCAATAAACTCAGGAATCAAACCAAATTTGACTAAATCAGTTGCTTCGACTTGACGGAACAACTCAGAGACTTTTTTACTGTCGTCCTTATTCTTCACATCAGCCGTGAATCCAATACCGCCTTTCTCTTGACGTTGTTGTACAATTTTCTCTAAACCAGAGAATGCACCACCACAAATAAATAAAATATTTGAGGTATCAATTTGAATGAATTCTTGTTGCGGATGCTTACGACCACCTTGTGGCGGAATAGAAGCAACGGTGCCTTCAATCATTTTCAATAATGCTTGTTGTACACCTTCACCCGATACGTCACGAGTAATTGATGGATTCTCCGATTTACGGGTAATCTTATCAATCTCATCAATATAGATAATACCTTTCTGCGCTTTTTCTACATCGTAGTCCGCTTTCTGCAATAACTTTTGTACGATATTTTCAACATCTTCACCCACATAACCCGCTTCTGTGAGTGTCGTTGCATCTGCCATGGCAAAAGGAACATCCAATAAGCGTGCAAGTGTTTGCGCAAGCAAGGTCTTACCTGAACCTGTTGGCCCAATCAACAAGATATTACTTTTCGCAATCTCAATATCTTGATGTGCATGATGCGACTGACCAACTTTCAAACGCTTATAATGATTATAGACCGCAACAGATAGTGTTTTCTTTGCAACATCTTGTCCAATGACATATTGGTCCAACGCAGCACGTATCTCATGTGGTTTAGGCAAAGCTTTAGTCGCCCAGTCACCTGCTTCAACTTGTTGACTGGTTTGCACTAAATCTAAGCAGACATCCACACACTCATTACAAATATATGCGTCCTCACCTGCAATCAATTTTCCAACTTCAGATTGTGTCTTACCACAAAATGAACAATGCTTTTGTCCTTGAGGATGTTCGGACATATTTACTCCACAACTTAAATCTTAAAAACTAGGGACGTTTGCTTAATACTTGGTCAACTAAACCATATTCTTTAGCTGCTTGTGCAGTCATAAAATTGTCACGATCTGTGTCACGTGCAATTCTTTCATAATCTTGACCACTATGCTCAGCCATCAGACGGTTTAGACGCTCTTTGATATAAAGAATTTCACGTGCATGAATTTCGATATCAGACGCTTGACCACGGAAACCACCGAGTGGTTGGTGAATCATCACGCGTGCATTTTCAAGACAGTAACGTTTTCCTTTAGCACCCGCATTCAATAAGAATGCACCCATTGAAGCCGCTTGTCCCATGCAATATGTAACAACATCTGGCTTAATAAACTGCATAGTGTCATAAATTGCCATACCAGCAGTTACTGAACCTCCCGGTGAGTTGATATAAAGATGGATATCTTTCTCTGGATTCTCAGCTTCCAGAAACAACATCTGCGCAACGATAAGATTCGCCATGTTATCTTCCACTTCACCAGTCAAGAAGATCACACGCTCACGTAACAAACGTGAAAAAATATCAAATGAACGCTCACCACGTGATGACTGCTCAACGACTACAGGAACTAAAGCATTTTCAATTGTTGGAACATACATATGTTTATTTATTCCTAAATTATTGTGACTCGATCATGCCAACAATATGAGGGATAATCGCCGAAATTGCAAAAGGTTCAACCCTAAATATTCGACTATTTAGACTAAAAGCTGGCAATTTTTCGATAAATTAACACTTTCATAACACGGATAAAAAAAGGCGCATTAAGCGCCTTTCTTCTGAACTTTTAAAAGATTAGCCACGACGAGCTTGTTGTTCTTTTAATAAGTCTTCGTAGCTTACAGCCACATCATTTACTTTAGCAGCAGCCAAGATGTGATCAACAACTTGGTCTTCTAGCACAACTGCTTCGATTTGAGCACGTTGTTGTTTGTCATTTTTGAAGTATTCAACCACTTCTGTTGGATCTTCATAAGAAGAAGCCATGTCATCGATGTAAGCTTCAACACGTGCTTGATCAACTTCAAGTTTAGCATCAGCCAATACTTTGCTAACCAATACACCAAGCTTCACTGATTTTTCAGCTTGTTCTTTGAACAACTCATCTGGAAGCATGCTGCTATCAAATGCACCTGCACCTTGAGCACCAAACTGTTGAGTGAACTGTTGAATCATTTGTTGACGTTGACGGTCAATTTCCTGAGTAACCATAGAAGCTGGGACTTCAATTTCGTTTGCAGCGACAAGTGCATCAAATGCAGCTTGTTTAACTTGGTTACGAAGACCGTTGCGAACTTCACGTTCCATGTTTTTACGAACGTCAGCTTTTAACTTATCTACGCCTTCTTCTTCAGTTAAACCAAAGATTTTTAAGAATTCAGCATCAATCTCTGGAAGTTTTTGTTTTTCAACAAGCTTCACAGTGATTTTGAATTGAGCTGCTTTACCCGCTAAGTTTTCAGCTTGGTAATCTTCAGGGAAAGTAACATCAATCACTTTCTCTTCGCCTTTCTTCATCCCGATGATGCCATCTTCAAAACCAGGAATCATACGACCAGAACCAAGAACAAGTTTAAAGTCTTCAGCAGCACCGCCTTCAAACTTCTCGCCATCAACTGTACCTTCAAAATCGAAAGTCACTTGCATGTCTTTTTTCGCCATGCCTTTAGTTTCAGTCCAAGAAGCACGTTGTTTTTGCAAGTTTTCAATCATTACATCAACATCAGCATCGTTGATTTCTGATGATTTACGTTCAACTTCTAAGTCAGCAAAAGCTTTCACTTCTACTTCTGGATAAACTTCTACAGTCGCTTCAAAAACTAAAGCATCATCTTTGTTTTCAACTTTTTCAATGTTCGGCATGCCGACCGCATTGATTTTTTCTTGTTGAATTGCTTCGAATACTGTGTCACGAATGATGTCATTCACAACTTCTTGATAAATGCTCGCACCATATTCACGGCGAACAACATTTAAAGGCACTTTACCTGGACGGAAGCCGTTGATCTTCACAGTTTTGGCAGTGCGTTTTAAGCGAGCTTCAAATTGCTCGTTAACACGGCTCGTCGGTACAGAAACATTTAAACGACGGGCAACGCCCGAAACCGCTTCAGTCGTTACTTGCATGGCTTCCTCGATATATAGTTAGTAGTAACATTTTTAAAAGTGCCACATTATATGACAACTTTCTAGATATACAAAATCAGATGATCAAAATTCCCTATTTTTCCTAATTTGCCAGAAAAACAACATTTAAATTCTCAACCTAAAAAATCAAACTAACAATTTTAAAATAATCATTTAAGTATAAAAAACATAGCATTAAAACAAATCAATCGTTAATACTGATTCTCATTATCAAAAACAAGTATAATACCAATTATAAAATTAAATTATAAATATCATAAGCTTAAGCCTATACAATTCATTATACAGCCAAAATCACAATTGATAATAATAATAATTATCATTAGACTTCTCACAAAATATTACATAGCTTAACAATCTACTCACTTTTACTACATTTTTGTAGAAGTTTAAAAAGATCAAAAGCTCTGTCATTCATCTGTTTAATTTCGGGGGTTCTCTCATGGCAAAAATCAAAAGCCGTAAACATATTGCTACAACACCGTTAGTTGCACTTGCAGCAAGTCTACCTTTAGCCAGTCATGCGACAACTAAAGAAGAAAAAGTGACTCAACTTCCAACCATTGAAGTGACAGCACAAGAGATCTATAAAGCCAATACCGTTAGTTCCCCAAAGTACACACAACCTTTAGTAGACACACCTCAAACGATTCAAATAATTAAAAAAGAAATTTTACAAGAGCAAGGGGCTGCTTCTTTAGTGGAGGCATTGCGAAATACTCCTGGGATTACCCTACAAATGGGTGAAAATGGAAATACCAGTGCAGGCGATACTTTCCAAATGCGTGGTTTTTCGACTCAAACTTCGACTTATGTAGATGGAATTCGTGATCTTGGTGCTGTAAGTCGTGATGTATTTAACTTAGAGCAAATTGAAGTTGTTAAAGGTCCTTCAGGTGCTGAAGCTGGTCGTGGCTCTGCTTCTGGTTATATCAATTTAATCACTAAATTACCTAAAACTGAAAATAGCCGTGAAGTCTCTGCACGTTATAACACAGCAGAAAATGCGCGTTTAACGGCTGATATTAATCAGGCAATTAGCGAAAGTACCGCAATCCGTTTAAACGTAATGGGACAAGATGGTGGTGTAGAAGGTCGAGATGTTATAGAAAATAACGGTTGGGCAATTGCACCATCGATTGCATTCGGATTAGACAGCGATACTCGTCTGTATTTGTATTCTCAACATATTCGTCAGAATAATATTCCTGATGGTGGTATTCCAACTATAGGTATGAAAGGCTTTTATGGATACACCTCTAGCTACGCAAACGATAAAAATCTTGCGTTAAGAGATCAAATCCGTGAAGCTATTAATAACTCTGCTGATATGCAAAAAGTGAATAAAGCTTTACAAAATGCGCCTGAAGTTGATCGTAGTAACTTTTATGGAAGCGTAAATGACTATGAAGATATTAGCTCGGATATGATTTCGGCTAAAATCGAAAGTGATTTTAGTGAAAATATCAAATTTACCAATATCTCTAGATTAGGTAAAACCAGCATGAAAAGAGCATTAACTGGAATTAATGCAATTAATGCTCCATCAGCTACAGTTACCGTTAATCCAGATAATAGCTATAGTTACAAATTTAACTATGGGTCATTTGACCCTAATAATAGAGATACATGGGCAATTTCTCGTTCCCATCAAGGCGTAGATCAAGAAAATAAAATCCTTGCGAATACATCAAATTTGAATATTAATTTTAAAACGGGTGCTGTTGAACATGATTTAGTTGCTGGCTTAGAATTTTTGCAGGAACAACAAATCTCTCGTACTTTATCTACCCAAAAACCAGGAACAAAAGCTCCTACAACGCCTGCTGCGAATCTCTATAATCCTAACCATGATGATGTAATGCCTGAATTGGTTTATACAGGTGCATATAGTGATGGTGAAACCAAAACAGCCGCAGCTTATTTATTTGATACGGTAAAACTATTAGATAATCGTTTACAGTTTAATGGTGGCGTACGCCTTGATTACTATCATACCGATTATGAGGCTTTAGCTGTTGCAACGAATGCAACCACCCTTGCGATTACGAAAACTCCCACTCATCTCAAAGCACACGATACTTTGGTGAGCTGGAAATTAGGTAGTTTATTCAAACCAACCAAAAATAGCAGCCTTTATGTGTCTTACGCTAAATCATTGACTCCGCCAGGAAGTGCAAACTTTAGCTTATCGGACACAGGAGCTAATAGTTCAGCAGCTAAACCACAAAAAACTAATCACTATGAAGTAGGTGGAAAATGGGATGTATTAAAGAATAAATTAGCATTAACTAGTGCGATTTATCATACTGAGAATGAAAACCAGTTTACCCAAGATCCAATTACGAAAGAGTCTATTCAAGAAGGCAAAACACGTGTTCAAGGCGTAGAACTTGGAGTCGTTGGTCAAATTACATATGCTTGGAATATTTCTGCGGGCGTTGCTCATATGAAAACTAAGCAAAAAAATCAACAAAGTTTCAATACTACGACAGGTGAAAAAACTGTCACTGATTCGGTACGTTGGTCTCCAGATTGGACTGCTTCATTATGGACAACCTATGATATTGCAGGTTTTAAGTTAGCCCTAGGTGCACGTTATGTTGATGAACAAAAACGTGTGATCACAGACAGTACAGCGCCAGCAAATATGCCTAAAGTTCCATCTTATGTTGTCTTTGATGCAATGGCGGGGTATAGCTTGAACAAGAATGCTTCTGTGAATCTAAATGTCTATAACTTAGCTGATAAAGACTACATTAGTGCTTTAAATAATGGCGGTAGTCGTTTCGTACTTGGTCAGCCACGTTCTGCTGCCTTAACCTTTAACTACAAATTCTAAGTCATTTTATTTAATTCATCATGATTGAATAAATGAACACAGCCTGTCAAAAAAGCTATAATTTTTGACAGGTTGTATTTTTTGGAAGATTCAAAATATGATGTTGCATATCCCCCAAGTACTCAATAAGCATCAAGTTGCTGAGCTACGCGAACAAATACAACAACAATCAGTTTGGATTGACGGTACACATAGTGCAGGTCCACAAGCACAAAAAATTAAAAATAATTTACAAGTCGATATACAGAGTAATGTGTATGAATCTGTTAGCCATTCTGTTTTGAATGCATTACAACAAAATCTGCTTTTGCGTTCAGCTGCCCTCCCTAAACATACGTTATTGCCAATGTTTAACTGCTATCAAAATCAAGGCAATTATGGCAACCATGTTGATAATTCGATTCAATATTCTGCAAAAACAGGGCAAATGATTCGTACTGATGTGTCTATCACCGTCTTTTTATCTGAACCTGATGAATATGAAGGTGGGGAACTGATTATCGAAGATACTTACGGAAGTCATGAAGTGAAACTCGATGCAGGAGATGCAATTGTTTACCCAGCAACAAGTTTGCATCGTGTTGAACCTGTGACACAAGGACGTAGAATCGCAGCATTCACATGGATTCAAAGCATGGTTAAAGATGACTGGCAGCGAACGATGCTATTCAATTTAGACATGACTATTATCAAACTCAGACAACAATTGGGCGATACAGAAGAAGTTGTTAGTTTAACCAGCCATTATCATAATTTATTAAGACAATGGGGGGATTTATAATGCATGACCAGATCCCTACACCCGCTTTGAATACTATTCCTTCGTATATTCAAACCATTCACGACTATCAACAACAAGCTCAGCGACACGTTTCTGAAGATGTTTGGGGATACTTAAATGGTGGAGCGATGCATGAAAGTAGCGTGCAAAATAATTGCCAACAATTTCAAAATATTCAATTGATTCCTAGACATCTAAACGACTTAACACAAGGTAATACTCGTTTTCATTTATTTGGGATGGAATATCCGCATCCTATTTTTCTTGCACCGATTGGCCACCAAGCACTTTTTCATCCTCAAGCAGAAGCTGCATCTGCTCTCGCAGCTGAACTTATGCAAAGTAACTTGGTATTAAGTACATTCACAAATACTCATATGGCACAGTTGAAACCAGAAAACCCGTATAAATGGTTTCAATTGTATTGGCAAGGATGCAGAGAAAAATCATTAACCTTGATCAAACAAGCTGAACAATCAGGTTATCGTGGAATTGTGATTACGGTCGATGCCCCCCATGTGGGTATCCGAGATCGGGAACGTAAGTTATTCTTTCAGTTACCAGAAGAAATGCAACATCCACACACCCCTACCCATTTAAGTTTTCCTGATGTATCGCCATCCGAAAGCCAACTATTTCAAGGCTTAATGCAAATTGCACCTAAGTGGGCGGATATTGCTTGGGTGATTGCAAATACACATTTACCTGTAATCTTAAAAGGAATATTACATCCTGCCGATGCTCAAAAAGCCCTCGATCATGGTGTATCTGGGATTATTGTTTCTAATCATGGTGGGCGCATTGTAGATACGACTATTCCACCCTTAATTGCATTACAAAAAATTCGCGCAATTGTTCCTCCTGATTACCCTGTATTATTAGATGGTGGAATTCGACGTGGTACAGATGTCTTTAAAGCAATTGCATTAGGTGCAAACGCCGTATTGATTGGACGTCCTTATATTTATGGTTTAGCAACAGCAGGCGCTTTAGGTGTTGCTCATGTCATCCGCATGTTAAAGGAAGAATTTGAAATTACGATGGCACTCATGGGAACCGCTACCATAAAGGACATTAATCAAGACTATATTTATCAGCCTTAAGCATATTAATGGGAAATATTTTCTTTAAATTTTATTTTTATGCAAAAAATAGGAAAATATTTCCCATCCATTCAAATTAAAATAAATTATAGACCACTGCAGTCGCTTGTATTTTCACCTAGACTGATTCAAATTAGGTGATTAAGATAACTGCAAAACCCAATACTTTTGCTTTGAACGGTAGATGATGAAAACGAGTGATGATTTTAGCCATCCGTCTGATATAAAAAACCTCACTGCTCTCCTGATGCTGCGCCTCGCGCGCGTATAAATTTTTACCTAGATTTTAGGTACTCAATACATATTCTCTTTAAATTGATTCTTATAGACACCATATATATTCGTAGCACGTTGCATTTATTTTGAAGCAGCAACCATGCTACAACAAGGAGTTATCTCATGATGTTGGCTGACCCAAGCAAAAAATACCGCCGTATGTATCAACGAGTGGATTTACCAGATCGTCAATGGCCGAATAACGAAATCAACCAAGCACCGATTTGGATGAGTACCGACCTTCGTGATGGTAACCAAGCGATTTTTGAACCAATGAATATGGATCAAAAATTAAAAATGTTCCACATGTTGGTTAAAATCGGCTTTAAACATATTGAAATTGGTTTCCCTTCAGCATCTCAAATTGACTTTGACTTTACTCGCAAGTTAATTGAAGAAGATTTGATTCCAGAAGATGTGTATATCGAAGTTTTGGTTCAAGCTCGAGATCATTTAATTGCGCGTACTTTTGAAGCGTTAGTTGATGCTAAACGTGCGATCGTGCATATCTACAATTCAAACGCACCAACATTCCGTCAAAAAGTGTTGAATGTAGATGTAAATGGCGCGAAACAACTTGCGATTAATGCTGCGAATAAAGTGAAAGAATATGCAGCACAATATCCTGAAACAGAATGGATTTTCCAATATAGCCCTGAATGTTTCTCAGCAACAGAATTAGAAGTTGCCAAAGATGTTTGTGATGCGGTCACGGAAATTTGGGAAGCGTCTCCAACCAATAAAGTGATCTTAAACTTGCCTGCAACGGTTGAAGTTTCAACACCAAATGTCTATGCCGATCAAATCGAATGGATGCACCGTAACTTGGCGCGTCGTGATGGCGTGATTATCTCAGTTCACTGTCACAATGACCGTGGTTGTGGTATCGCTGCTTCTGAATTGGCGATCATGGCGGGGGCTGATCGTGTTGAAGGTTGCGTGTTTGGTAATGGTGAACGTACAGGTAACGTCGATGTTGCTGCGATTGCCTTGAACATGTATACCCAAGGTGTTGCACCAAACTTAGACTTCTCTAATATCAATGAAATCATTGCAACTGTTGAAGAATGTACAGGTTTACCTGTGCACCCACGTCATCCATATGCAGGTGATTTAGTCTTTACCGCATTCTCTGGTTCACACCAAGATGCGATTAAAAAAGGCTTCGAATTCCAGAAAAACGAAGAGATCTGGGATATGCCGTACTTACCAATCGACCCTAAAGATTTAGGTCGTGATTATGATGCGGTGATTCGTGTCAACAGCCAATCTGGTAAAGGTGGTATTGCGTATTTATTGGAATCAAATTACAACGTTGCTTTACCACGCCGAGTACAAATCGAGTTCAGCCAAATCGTACAGCAACATACTGATGAAAACGGTACAGAAATCAGTGCACATGAAATCTGGACCTTATTCCAAAATACCTATGTTGATGTGAAAAATAGCCATTACCAAACCAAACATTACCAGTTATCCGATATCAATGGCACACAAATCATTGAATTAGATATTGAAATTAACGGTGAAGTACAACGTTTACGCGGTGAAGGTAACGGTCCAATTTCGGCGATGCTCGATGCGTTACAATTGCCAATTGATGTTGTAAATTATGAAGAACGTAGTATCAGTTCTGGTGCAAATGCCAAAGCACTTGCCTTGATTGAACTTCAAGTCAAAGGCACAGGTAAAAATGCTTTTGGTGCAGGGATTCATGACAACATTGTCACCTCATCGATTGAAGCGATTATTGCATGTACCAATCGTTTAATTGAACAAGGCGTACTTACAACTGAGCAAGTTGCTGCTGCGGCAGTTTAAGCAAAGCTGAGTTGTAATATCAGAAAAAATGACTTTTGAAAGGATACCTGAATTGGTATCCTTTTATTATTGATCAAAGATTTATACAAGGCGAATCATTCCAGTGTCTTTTCCATCGGATTCAGTGGGTTTAGTCACACCACAAAAATTTCAATTTGAGCAACCATTAGAGCTTGAATGTGGGCGTATCCTGCCACGTTTTGATTTGATGGTTGAAACCTATGGAACACTTAATGCAGATAAATCCAATGCAATCTTAATTTGCCATGCATTATCTGGGCATCATCATGCTGCGGGTTATCATCATGCAGATGATAAAAAAGCAGGTTGGTGGGATAGCTGTATTGGTCCCGGCAAAGCGATTGATACCAATCATTTTTTTATTGTTTCTTTAAATAATATTGGTGGTTGTAATGGTTCAACAGGTCCAACATCGCCAAACCCTGAAAATGAAAATCGTCCTTATGGTCCAGATTTTCCATTAGTCACTGTTCGTGACTGGGTGAAGACCCAAGCCATGTTGTCTGATCGCCTCGGAATTGATGTTTGGTTTGCCGTGATTGGTGGTTCTTTAGGTGGCATGCAAGCACTACAATGGTCATTGGACTATGCTGATCGTTTAAAAAAATGTGTCATTATTGCCAGTGCACCAAAATTATCGGCACAAAATATTGCCTTTAATGAGGTTGCCCGTCAGTCAATTCTGTCTGATCCCGATTTCCATCATGGACGTTATCTGGAACATGACAGCTACCCAAAACGTGGCCTGATTCTGGCACGTATGGTCGGTCATATTACGTATTTGTCTGAAGAAGCCATGAAACAGAAATTTGGTCGTGATTTGAAATCTGGCAAATTTATGTACGGCTTTGATGTCGAATTCCAAGTTGAAAGTTATTTACGTTATCAAGGCGAACAATTTAGCCGTAATTTCGATGCAAATACTTACTTGATTATGACCAAGGCCTTGGATTATTTTGATCCCTCGCGTGAGTATGAACATTCCTTGACTAAAGCAATGAGCAAGCCTAAATGCAAATTCTTGGTGATTTCATTTACGACTGACTGGCGTTTCAGCCCAAGTCGTTCACAAGAATTAGTTGATGCTCTAATTGATAATCATAAGCCCGTCAGTTACTTAGATATTGATGCCGAACAGGGTCATGACTCGTTTCTGTTCCCTATTCCACTGTATGTGAAAACATTACGGGCATTTTTAGGTGGAGCGCAACAGTTGCAATCGACCCGTTTGGAGAATATCTGATGCGTATAGATCAACGACTCGCTGAAAAATGGATCAGTCCGAACTCTAGCGTATTAGACTTAGGCTGTGGTGATGGTGAATTATTGGCCCACATGAGCAAACAGCATAATATTCGTGCTTATGGATTAGAAATTGATCAAGAAAAGATTGCAATTGCCATCAGTCGGGGGTTAAATATTATTCAACAGGACTTAAACTTGGGGTTAAGTCGTTTTGCCGACCAGTCTTTTGACTCCGTGGTCATGGCACAGGCATTGCAGGCGGTCGATGCGCCCGATGTACTGCTCCGTGACATGGTGCGTGTTGGCAAACAGGCAATCATTACTTTTCCAAACTTTGCATATTGGAAGACACGTTCTTTTCTTGCATTAAAAGGTAAAATGCCTGTTTCGGAAGCTTTACCCTATATGTGGTATAACACCCCGAATATTCATTTATGTACTTTCCGTGACTTTGAAGCATTATGTGCTGAGAATCGGATTAAAATTATTAATCGACTTGCCGTTAATGGTGACCAACAAGGTAGTATGCTCAGCAAGCATATGCCGAACCTATTTGGTGAAGTCGCAATTTATCGAGTGAGCGCTCTATGAAAAAGACATTAATCAGCACATTTTTATTTGGTCTGATCGGTATGCAGGCGCACGCTGACTATGTTGCCCAACCACAATCGGTTGCAACGCAGGCAGCACGGTATTCAGTGATGAGCGTCAGTGAATTACAAAGCGCAGCGAAAGCGGGTCAGGCAGGTGCACAGTTTTATTTAGCAACGCGTTACCAGTATGGTAAAGATGTTGCCAAAGATGAGAAACAGGCTTTCACCCTGTTTAAGGCGGCGGCTGACCAAGGCTTGTCTGCTGCACAGCTCAATGTTGGGCGTATGTATGCTGATGGGATTGGCACACATAAAGATGAGGCTTTGGCACGCAAGTATTTTGAAAAGGCGGCCAGCAATGGCGATAACCGCGCCAGCTTTAACCTTGCAATGATAGAAGAGCAGAAGAAAAATTATGTGGGTGCTTACCAATGGTATGAGCTTTCAACCCGTGACGGTATGCTGGATACTAAAGTCATTAGTCTTTCTGAAGGTAAGAAAACAGCCTTGGCTGCAAACTTAACCCAAGACCAAATTCGTGCTGCACGTGATCGTGCTGATAAATGGATTCAAGCACAATAGTCTTGCTCAGCTCTATTGAGTGATTTAAAAACCGACTTGTGTGAGTCGGTTTTTTATTTAAGGAAATTAAAGTTTGAAAATATTAACATGGAATTGCAACGGGGCTTTTAGAAAGAAAATCGAGTTTCTTCAACAAATTGAAGCAGACATCTACATCATTCAAGAATGTGAAAATCAACAACAGTCCAAAGGTGCTTATGAAGCATGGTTACCAAATTTAATTTGGAAAGGTAATAATAAAAATAAAGGATTAGGAGTCTTTGCTAGAGAAGACTATAAATTAGAACAATTGTATTGGGAGGATTTCGAATTAGAATTATTTTTACCAATAAGAGTTAATGATAATTTCCAGCTCTTAGCTGCTTGGACTAAATATGCCAATTCCCCTACATTTCAATACATTGGGCAACTTTGGAAATATTTACAGTTACATGAAGAACTAATAAAAGTACAACCTACTCTTATTTGTGGCGATTTAAATAGTAACGCTCAATGGGATGTGTGGGATCGCTGGTGGAATCACAGTGATGTAGTAAATCAATTACAAGCAATGAATATTCATAGCCTTTACCATGAGTTATCAAATGAAGAGCAGGGAAAAGAGACACTTCCCACATTTTTTATGAATAGAAATCATGACAAGAACTATCATATTGACTACTTATTTTGTCATCGTAATTTATTCTCTAAGAATAACTCATCTTTTAAAATTTTCGATAAATATGAATGGCTTAACTACAGTGATCATATTCCTCTACTTTTTGAAATTAATATCTAAACTTGTTGAACATTTACCGAAAATAAATAGTGACTCTCTACTCTATTCTATAAAAACACCCTAAAATTCTACTCAATCTAAGCTAGTCTAAAATGAATATGTCTACTCCACTCTGGCTCAACCAAGGCAGCCTTGTGCTTGCAAGTAATAACAAAGGTAAAGTTGTCGAATTTGAACATCTTTTTCAGCAACTCAATCTTCCTGTTGAAATCATTCCTCAAGGCAAACTAGATATTGAAGATGCCATCGAAGACGGTCTCAGCTTTGTTGAAAATGCCATTATCAAAGCACGTCATGCTTCTAAACTTTCAGGCAAACCAGCGCTAGCAGATGACTCTGGACTTTGTGTTCCGATTTTAGGTGGTGCACCAGGAATTTATTCAGCGCGCTATGCGGGCGAGCATGGCAATGATGCTGCTAATAACCAAAAGCTTTTAGCTGATCTTATACCTTTCCGTAAAGACGGCGAAGTGATTGAGGGCATGTTTGTTTGCGTATTAGCACTGGTCACACATGCCGAAGATCCATTGCCACAAATCTTTCAAGGCATTTGGAAAGGTGAGATTTTAGAAGCAGCGCGCGGTGAGAATGGGTTTGGCTATGATCCATTGTTCTGGCTACCAAAATTCAATCTTTCAAGTGCTGAACTTAGCAAAGCTGACAAAAATAAAATCAGTCATCGTGGTCAAGCAATGCAACTGTTTAAAGCAAGTTTGCTTTAAAGATCATTTGCCCTAGCTAAAACCTAGGGCAAATTATTTAAATTTAGATTGAATAAAAATACTGAATAATGAGTAAAAACTCACTTCAACGAAACATTGATTACAAACCAAAAAGTAAAAAATTATCTATCAACATACTTAATCTCATAATTTTTTGTCGCAAAATTGCAATATAAGTGTCACATCTTTGTCATGCCAAACTGTTGAGATATAACCAAAGTTATATAGGAATAGAATTATGGCTGGTTTATCAATTTGGCACGTACTCATTTTTGCAATCGTGGTTATTTTACTTTTCGGTACATCAAAGCTTAAAAACTTAGGTAAAGATGTCGGTGGTGCCGTTAAAGATTTCAAAAAGTCTATTAAAGAAGATGAAGTTACTGCGCCACTCAATGAGCCTCGTACCATTGATGCTCAAGTTAAAAATGCTGAAAGCTCAGTAAAAAGCTAAGCGAGCGGAATTATGCTGAACTTGGGAATGACTGAGATTTTTTGCTTTGCAGTTATTGCATTGCTGGTGCTCGGTCCTGATAAATTACCTGAAGCTGCACGGTTCGTAGCAAAATGGTATGGGAAAATTAAAAAATTTATCAACAATATTCAGAATGAAATTGATCGAGAGCTCCGTCTTTCTGAGTTCCGCGAAGAAATGCAAAAAGAAATTGAAAAGATTACTGAGCTTGAACGTCGGCTACAAAAACAATTAGATGAATTAAAAACTCAAAATCATGAGGTAGAGACTGCGCCATCAGTAACTAAACCTCAAAATTCGATTCGCTATGTGCCATATCACTCAAGTTCTATTATTCCTTTTTGTGTTCAATACCAAAAATCATCTGTGATTGGTATGGAAGCATACCCATCGTTAAATCAGTTTGATAACGAATTAAAGATTGCCGTATGAGCCAATTACCATCAACTTCAGTCAGTACTGAAGAAACCCTACAACAAATGCCGGTCATGCAGCATTTAATCGTACTTCGCCAATATCTTTTTAAGATTGTTGGCGTAACAATTTTTCTGTTTTTTTGTTTATTACCTTTTAGAAATCAAACCTATCAATGGCTGTCTGAGCCATTGAGACAACAATTACCCGCAACATCAACTATGATTGCGACGGATATCACAGCTACTTTTATGGCACCGTTTAAACTCAATTTATTCGTTGCATTTATGCTGGCAATGCCCTATATCATTTATCAAATTTGGTCATTTATAAAACCTGCGCTATATGAAAAAGAACAACATTTAGCGATTCCTTTGCTATTTGGCAGCATTCTTTTATTCTACTTAGGTGTCGCATTCGCCTATTTCATTACCCTACCTGCTATTTTGCATTTCTTTATTAGTGTATCTCCTGAAACTGTTGCACCTATGACAGATATTAATAGTTATCTGAGCTTCTGCTTAAAACTATTCTTGGTTTTTGGTTTTACCTTTGAAATCCCAATCATTACTCTAGTGCTGATTTTGATTGGTGTCGTGAGTACACAAAGCCTCATTGAAAAACGCCGTTTTATTGTTGTTGGATGCTTTTTCGTGGCGATGTTTGTTACCCCACCTGATGCTTTATCCATGATTATGCTAGCTGTTCCGATGTGGATGCTATTTGAAATCGGTTTACTTTTTGGAAAAATATTAGAAAAGCGTAAAGCAGTTTCAGAATAATAATATCTCTGTTGAATCCCTGAATAATCTCAGGGATTTTTGTATTTTAAACTTATATTTTTCATATATTTATAAAAATTAAATTGTCTTCAAACTGCCTTAAAAGTGTCAAAAAATTGTCATCTATCAAACATAAAATCAATCTAGATTTATTTACCATTTATTAAAGATATGGATTTATTATGACAGCCAATACAAATCAGCCAAGTCGTCGTGATATTTTAAAGTGGTTCGCGGGTGTTCCGTTTTTACCACTAGGGGCAATGGGCACAGCAGCAGCTTTAGCAGGTTGCAATGATAATAACGATACTACCGTTACGCCAACCGTACCTGCTGCAAAATTTAAAAATGCTAAATTTACACCGATGGCAGCGCCTTCAACTGTTGCCGATATGGCGACAACCTCAGTTAAATCTGGTTTGACCATTACGTGGGATGATAATACAACCACAGAATACAAATTAGGTTATCAAGAGTTTTTCCGCACAGGTACTCTAGTCGACAATATCGATGGTGGAAAAATTATTGCAGGTAGTTATTACGATATTAATAATAAAGTAATCAACGATACTTCTGTTGTTGGCAAAGAGCGCCAATTCTTCTCTGACTCACCAGATGGTTCATCACTGATTCATATTAAAGGCGCAAATGTAGCGGGTGTATCAAACCCAGTTTTCCATGTGGTGCAGTTTGAATACACCACCAAAAACTTAGCTAAGCAAAACATGTATGGTAAATTACCGTCACCAATTGCAGTATTAACATTAGATCAAGACCAGAAAACAGGTCATCTTGCATTGAAAAAATATTTCAATGTGGATATGTCAAAAGTTCATGGCTTGTGGATTACATGCGGTGCAAGCCTTTCTCCTTGGAATACACATCTTTCAAGTGAAGAGTATGAACCAGATGCATTTGACCAAATCGGTTCTGATCTTGCGATGTTAAGAGCCTATAGTAAAAACTTATACGGTAATGAAAATACTGCAAATGCGTATAACTACGGTCATTTACCAGAAATTATCCTTGATGGTAAAGGTCGTGCTCAGGCTGTGAAGCATTATTGTCTAGGTCGTATCTCACATGAACTAATTGAAGTAATGCCAGATAATCGCACGGTAATTATGGGTGATGACTATACCAATGGTGGCTTCTTTATGTTTGTGGCAGATAAAGAAAAAGACTTATCTGCGGGCACCTTATATGTTGCAAAGTACACAACTGAATTAAATGAAACATCGACTGCTGCTATTAAATGGATAAAACTAGGTCATACCAATAGTAAAACGATTGAAGACTTAGTGAATGTTCGAGGAATAAAAGCCGAGAACATTATGGAAAGTTTAACGGTAGCTCCTGCTGATTTAACTGGTTATAGCAAGATCGTACTTGATGGAAAATCATTGTGGATCAAGCTAAAAGAAGCCAACAATGGTTTCACGAAAGATGAAATTGAACTTGCAGCAGCATTTCTTGAAACTCATCGCTACGCAGCACTAAAAGGCGGTAGTATGGGCTTCACAAAAATGGAAGGCACAACGGTTAATATTAAAGATAAGGTTGCGTATTCTGCGCTTGCTAATATTCAAGATTCAATGATTGAAGGCAAATCAAGTTGGGTTGCAGAACATAATATTAAGTTCAAAAATACATTGAAAGCAGGTGGTGTACTTGCTCATGATCTAAAAGGCAGTCAAGTTGACCACACCAATACGATCATTAATAGTGAATGGACACCTTACCAAAGCCATATGTTGCTTATGGGTAAAGATATTACAGTTGATAGCTTAGGTAATACAGCTGATCCAAATCTGATTGCAAGTCCAGACAATCTAAAATTCTCTGAGACACTACGTACTTTGTTCATTGGTGAAGATAGCGGTAACCATACCAATAATTTCCTTTGGGCATATAATATCGATACAAAAGCATTAGATCGTATTTTATCTACACCTGCGGGTGCAGAGTCTACAGGTCTACATGCGGTAGATTCAGTGAATGGTTGGACTTACATCATGAGTAACTTCCAACATCCAGGTGATAGTTCTAAACTTACTGCTGAATTAAAAGCAAAAGTTTTAGAGAATTATAATGATGGTTACAGTGCATGTGTGGGTTACATCACCGCTGACATTTTACCGTCAATTGAGAAAAAAGCTGAAAATAAAAAGTAAGCTCTATCTTTAAAAAAATGCCGACTTGATGTCGGCATTTTTTGTTTATTGAAGTGTTAGATCAACTTTAATCTCAACAACCGCACCCTGTCTCTCACCTTGTTGTGTTTTTTCAATCCATTGCCATTGCTCAGATGTCAGCCTTAAAAAATTTGAACAGCGTGTGCCATAAATTGGGCTTTGGATAAAAGTCGAGGACAGCAACGCTTCCATTTCCACACTAATCCCTGTATCTGGCAACAAATCAGAAATGACTTTTCGTTCATCTTCCAAAATATCCCAGACTGAATATTGCAAATCAGATTCTGTAATCGTTGATTGTTGCAACATTGGTAAAAATTCTTGCGTAAAGCGTTTACGTAAATGTTTGGTTTTCTCCCAATCTTCTGACATTAAACCGTTGGAAACAACATAAACACCATTCGCTAAGACTTGTGGTGCTTCCCCCCGATTACTCATATAAACCGCTTGCTCTCGATCACCGATAAACAAATTAAAACCAGCGTAGTCCTGCTGTTGCTGTTCTAATTGTTGTGCAAAACGAAAGGGGGCTAAATCACTTTCTAAAAAAGACTGGATTAAATGCCCACGTGAAGTTGAATATTGGTTCTTATCTCGTCCATTGCGGAAGTTGGTCACAATCGCCCAGCGACCTGATGCAGTCACACCCAGCCATGTTCCACCCGACTGTAAGTCCTGCCCTGCCACAATTGGGTGATTTTCCCATTGATGCAGAGGAGTACTGGGACGATGATAAAACTCATCACGGTTTGAAATAAGGCAAAGCGGCATATCATCCAGCACATGCCATGCAAAAGCGACAATACACATTGATCCTGTTTTCACTCATTTAGCGTCTGTTGACTTTCACATTGAATGTACAACATTTTTCACATCATTCCGCTACAATCTGCTCAAAACTTAATTTCAAATTCTAAATTGAGGAACAGCAATGCTGACCTATCCAAATATTGATCCAGTTGCGCTGAGCTTGGGGCCAGTCAAAGTGCATTGGTACGGACTCATGTATCTCTTGGCATTTTTATGCGCTTGGGGCTTAGCCTCTTATCGTGCTAAACAACGTGATGGTTGGACTGCCGATATGGTCTCCGATCTGGTGTTTTATGGCGCTCTAGGCGTCGTACTTGGTGGTCGTATTGGCTATGTCTTGTTTTATGAGTTTGGCAAATTCTTAGAAAACCCGCTTTGGTTATTCCAAGTCTGGACAGGTGGGATGAGCTTTCACGGCGGTTTCTTGGGTGTCATGATCGCAATGCTATTCTGGTGTAAGAAATATCAGAAAACATGGTTTCAAACCTTGGACTTTATTGCACCCTGTGTACCGACAGGTTTGATGTTTGGTCGTATCGGTAATTTTATTGGTGGTGAATTGTATGGTCGTCAAGTTCAAGACCTTAGCTATCCATTTGGTATGATTTTTCCAACTGATCCTTTAGGTTTAGTTCGCCATCCGTCGCAAATTTATCAAGCGCTCTGTGAAGGTCTGATTCTATTTATCATACTTTGGTGGTTTAGTGCTAAACCACGTCCCCGTATGGCGGTTTCAGCATTATTCCTGATGGGCTACGGAGTTGCACGTTTCTTTATGGAGTTCTTCCGTCAGCCCGATGCAGATCAAGGTTTTATTCTATTCGGTTGGATGACCAAAGGTCAGATTCTCACTGTACCAATGTTACTGATTGGACTGTGGATGATGTGGTATGCCTATCAGAAAAAAATCTACGATTGGCAAATTAAAAAATAAAATAATGGGAGCAGATGCTCCCATTTTTAGATCTAAACTTTTCCTAACAACGCTTTTACGACATCACCTAAACGTTTGCCCTGCGCTTCACACAGGATTTTTTCATCCTGACTTAGGCTCTGGTCATGGCGAGGGCCACTGACATGACTTGCCCCATAAGGTGTGCCGCCTGTTTTGGTATTGGATAATGCAGGGATTGAGTTGGGTAAGCCCAGTATCACCATGCCATGATGAAATAATGGCGGTAACATGCTCAGCAAGGTACTTTCCTGCCCACCATGCATCGAGCCAGAAGAAGTAAAAACACATGCTGGTTTATTATGCAAAGCACCATTCAACCATAAACTCGTGGTTTGATCCCAAAAGTATTTCATCTCGCTCGCCATATTACCAAAGCGAGTAGGTGAACCAAGTGCCAAACCTGAGCAATACGTCAAATCATCCAGCGTACAGTAAATGTCTCCCTCAGCAGGAATGCTCGGTTCTGCTTGGGTAACAACAGTTGCGAGATTAGGAACGGTTCGAATACGAGCTGTGATACCAGAAGACTCAATTCCATCGGCAATTAGATGAGCCATTTCTCGAGTTGAACCATATTTACTGTAATAAAGAACAAGAACGTAAGGTTGCATCACTTTAATAAATTTTGTTAAAAAGAACACTATACGACATTTTTCCTCTTTTGAGCCGTAATTAATCCTGTGCTGACACAGGATTTTATTAAAAATAACTAGGATAGAACCCATGATCTTAAATCGTTATCTAAAAAATCTCCCTTTTTTAGAAAAAACATGGTTTCAATTTATTGTATTTGTGTTACGGCGTTTCGAAGCTGATCGCTGTAGAGAACAAGCTGGAGGACTCACCTACACCACCTTGTTTGCAGTTGTTCCGATGCTGACCGTTTTCTTAGTCATTATCTCCTCAATTAAAGCTTTAGAGCCTGCTCGACAACAACTACAGCAATTGATTTACAGTAATTTTTTACCAAAAAGTACCATTGCCTTTGACAAAGCATTGAACGCATTTACAGATAAATCCAGTAATCTCACAATTATTGGGGTGCTATTTCTGTTTGTGACCACCGTACTTATGCTCACCTCAATCGAAAATGTCTTTAATCGTATTTGGCGTGTCAAAGAAACTCGAACAGGTCTTGTTGGTTTTATGCGTTATTGGACAATAATCTCTTTAGGTCCAATCATTCTAGGCAGTGCTTTTGTACTTTCATCTACTGTCGCCTCAATGAATATTCTGAGCAATAATTTTGCGGGCTATCAATTAGATGGCTCCTTCCTTTTATGGCTTATTTCATTCCTACTTACAATTGTTGGCTTTTTCATTCTTTACTGGACCATTCCTAATCGTAGCGTCCCTATTCTTTCCGCAGTTATTGCTGCATGTTTTAGCGCAACAGTATTTGAAATTTTAAAAAATTTCTTTGGCTGGATTATGAGTAATTTCACCAGTTATGAAATTGTGTATGGTGCTTTTGCTGCTGTTCCAATCTTCCTTCTGTGGATTTATTTGTCTTGGAACATTATCTTATTAGGCGTAGAAATCAGTTATGCACTGACTGCTTTTCATTCAGATAAAGAACAAAAGCGTCATCCTATCTTAATGTTATTAGACATATTGGAGTTATTTTATAAAAAGCAACAAATTGGAGAAAGTGTCAGTGAACAAGAACTTCTTGGGATTATTGGACGTGGTGAATTAGGACGTTTACCTGCATATATCTTACAGTTAGAAAAACAGAATTTAGTCAAACGTACAGACAACGATGAGTATGTATTGGCTAGAAATCTTGCGCAAGTCGATTTCTGGAGCTTTTTTACAGCACTCCCTTATCCCCTACCATTACGTCATGATGTCGCCAATATCCATCAAGATGATGAATGGATTGAGCGTTTAGGGCCATCCCTCATCGAGAGTAATGATTATTTAGCTGCAAAACTTTCGATTCCTCTTTCGACGATCTTTGAACAGAAGTAAAAGAAAGACCTCAACTGAGGTCTTTCTTTTACTGTCTCGCTTATACGAAATTAGGTAGAAGCTATTTATTAACAGCACTTGTTCTTAATCATTATGCTTGAACAAATGTATCCCAATCATATTCTCCTGATTGGGTTATTAGTTTCATGGTTAATTGATCATTTGGGTGTAATGCCCCGACGCCAGCAGGCGTACCCGTCATAATGACATCACCCGCTTCCAAACTAAATGACTGATTAATTTCAACCAATAATGCACCAATATCAAAAATCATGTCTTGGCTAAAACCATGTTGGCGTTCAACGCCATTAATCATTAAAACAAGCTCTAACTGTTGTAAATCGCCAATTTCATCCGCTTCAACCCAGTCTGCCAAGATACATGCACCGTCAAAAGCTTTTGCTCGCTCCCAAGGCTGCCCTTTCGCTTTTAAGTCATTCTGCAAATCACGTAAAGTTAAATCCAACCCTAAAGTCACAGCACCAATCGCTTCTAAAGCTTTGCTTGGATTGGTTTCCTGCGACAATGGGTGTGCGATCTGCAAACAAATTTCACATTCAAAATGACATTCACCCAAAGCCTGATTCCAACGGGCACCTTGGGCTAAGCTACTCAAACTACTTGGTGGTTTGATAAATAAAATTGGGCGATCAGGAATTGCATTACCTAGTTCTTTCGCATGTTCAGCATAATTCCTGCCTACACAAACAATTTTTGACGGACGTGTGCTCATAAAAGCTCCTTGTTCCTTAAATCGCGAATGAAGTTATTTTTTAAAACTATTTTCAAATTTGGTTTGATCTGCTGGATCATTGAATGAACGCTTTGGAACAATAATGACGGTATGATTCTTCAGCTCTAACATATACGTGAGCTTTCCAACTGCAAAAGATTGCACCTCAGCATACTGCGCTATTTGCTTTTTACCTGTTGAATAAAGTTCAAAATGATCTTGATAGAGGTCAATTCCCTGCTCACTTTTTCCAAATTGGTAGCGAACAAATTGACGTTTAAACAACATCGGTAACAACCAATAGCGCATCAATCCTTGCATAATCAGAAAAAAAGCACCTAATGCAACGTAATAACGACCAACATCTGAGAAACCTAAATAGATTCCCCAACCAATAATTGCAATACTAATAACAGGTGTTAGAAAACGACTAAAGGTCTTTTTACCAAAAGTGACAAGAGCAAAACCATCTTGTGATTCTTCTAAATTAAGATAATAGCGCACAGATACAGCTGGACGTTGTTCAGACATTTTTGATTTCTAAGATTTGAAAAAACTCATCTATTAGAACATAAATGACTTGAGCGTAAATCAGATTTATAGCGATTTTATACAAAATTCAAATACGGCGTAGCACTACTCTAAGTTGCTTTTTAACAAAGAGATGGAATTTCTAATTCAGTAATAATCAAATTACACTTAACTGATCAACATTAACCGCTATAAGTATTTACTTGCATAGATAACGCTTTGTCTAAGGTTTCGATGCTCAAGAAAGTTTTACACAATACGACTGTTTTTTAAACAAAAAAACTTTTATTAATAGCAAGGCTCTATCATTTACTGATGAATACCACTGACTATATCACTAAAAAAATCAAAGGAATGTGATGTTTTATTTGAATGGATTTGTATTAACGACTCTTATTTTTAGCATAACGCAAACTTGCTTTGCACAAATGCTGACTTGGAATGACAATATCCCAAGCGCTTTACAACCTTTTCAAAATAACCCCCAGCTTTTGGCAAGCTACACGCAAAATAATATTTTCATTTATGCGCATCCAACAACTAAAACTAACCTCCCCACACTCAAATCCAATTCACAACCAAACGCCAGTTTTACATCCGCTGCACTTATCGTTCCTACCAATGTACAGCAGGTTAGTAAGACGTTGACTGACTTTAATCACTATGTCGGTCTATTTCCAACACTTAAATCGGCCAAAACACTAGAACAATCTGGCAATACTGTAAAAATGAAATATCGTGTCTCCATTCCAACGCCTATTCCAGTGCTCAATTTTAATGAAGACGTTACTTTACAGCATCAGATTAAATCGAACAGTATTTCCAGTTTAGTGATTGATTCTCCTATTCCATACGGTTTAGGAAAGTTTGAATGGTTTGCCTTAGATGATCATCGAACTTTAATTACGCTCACCCAGTGGGGAGATTTAAATCAACCTAAAGGTTTTATTTTTAAAAAAATTCTGAATGCGATTCCAGAGGTCAAATTAGGGATTCCAAGCTCAACCAATGCTTTTATCCTAGAATCACTTCGAACACGCTTTATTAAACAGAATATCGTTGCCTTAAATTCAGGACAAATACCAAGCCCTCAATTAAATGAAGCTCAATTGGCTAAGATTGCACAACTGAGTCAAAATGCACAGCAGCCTGTAAGCTACCTACATGCACCGACTAGTATTTTGTACACCCATGGACGTGAAGCCATGCGCTTCACCACCACCTATCAATTTTATCAACAGCCAACACAGCAATTAAATAAATGGTTAAACCCTTTAGCCTATCAAGATTTATTTCCTCGGCAAATCAAAAAGGTGGTGACTACCCCTATTCAGAATCAGGGACAGGATGCGGATATTCAGGTCAATGTTGGTTTGGGAGTCATTAATATTCCATTTGCCTTTAAACTGCATTTTAATTATCCCAATGCCACCGAAAATAATTTTTATGCCAATGGCGGTGACCTGCGTTTTATTAAAGGTCAGATGGGATTTACCGAGCTTAATCAAGGTACTTTATTTAAAATGACCACCAGCATGAAAATTGATGAAAAAGCGCCATTTTTACTCAGGGCAATGCGAAGCCTGCCGTATCATGACGTATTGCCAGCAGTGGGCGGTAATGCGGTGTTTGTGCAGAAAATCAAGGCAAAGGCATAAGGCACAAAAAAACCGCAATTAAGCGGTTTTTTTCAATCTTTATCTTTCGATAAATTCAAATTGGTGCGCTCAGAGAGATTCGAACTCCCGACCCCTTAGTTCGTAGCCAAGTGCTCTATCCAGCTGAGCTATGAGCGCATATTTGATGGGGCGCATTATACCCATTTTTTTCCTATTGATAAGTGTTTTTTAATAAAATAGAAATCAAATGCTGATAGATTGATCGTTACAAGTTTACAACGCAAGAGTTATTATATTTAAAAACAACATAAACAACTGATTTTATTATTAATAAAAAAATGAAGAGCCTTAATTTGAACATCAAATAGATATTTTATAGTTTAACTATTCCAACTTACAGGCACAAAAAAACCGCAATTAAGCGGTTTCTTCTATTAAGTTGGTGCGCTCAGAGAGATTCGAACTCCCGACCCCTTAGTTCGTAGCCAAGTGCTCTATCCAGCTGAGCTATGAGCGCATTACTTATATTGCCAATTTAGGCATGTGTTACTTTAAATCTTTACTTGGTGCGCTCAGAGAGATTCGAACTCCCGACCCCTTAGTTCGTAGCCAAGTGCTCTATCCAGCTGAGCTATGAGCGCTTTAAGTAAAGTGGCGGTGAGAGAGGGATTCGAACCCTCGGTACAGTTACCCGTACGCATCCTTAGCAGGGATGTGGTTTCAGCCACTCACCCATCTCACCGTAACACGAGCGCAATAATACAAACTAAAACCACATTACACAAGGGATGATCCTGTTTTTTTCTGTTTTTTTAAATCAATCAAATGTTTTTTAACCAATTCTTATATTTTTTCGGCATTTTTTAGCTCAACGCTTGTTAATATAGTGTTCTCTCCTTTATTCAGATTGGACAATAAACAGAATCTTGCAATCTTTGACGTGCAGTTAAAGTTTGAATGACTTATGCTAAACCGATCTGCCAGATGTGAAATGAAACGATATGACTACAAATTGGGTTGATCCCGAAGCAAAAGCAGAAGCGCAACGTTACGATAATCCTATTCCTAGCCGAACTCTTATTCTAACTACATTAGAACAATTAAAAACTGCACAGTCTCATGCAGAACTGGTTGATCACTTTAATATCCCAGATCAAAAAAGTATTGATGCATTGAATCATCGTTTAAGTGCAATGGTTCGCGACGGTCAGTTAATGAAAGATGGTTTTAAATACCAACCTGCAACCGATTTACCAAGCCATGAAGCAACGGTCTATATCAATAGTAAAGGTCTAGGTACGGCCAATATCGCAGGTCAGGATGATGTACTATTACCTGAACGTGAATTACGTCTAGTCTTTAATGGTGATCGCGTTAAAGTACGCCAAACTTCTGTTGACCGTAAAGGTAAAGCTTGGGGCTTTATTACCGAAGTCGTTCAACGCCGTGTCAAACAAATTATTGGTAAAGTCGCTGAACATGAAGGTGAATACTTTATTCAGCCAAGCAATCCAAATCAGCACCAACCAATTACCTTAGAAAAAGAATTGATTGAACATGCCAATGCCAAAGTTGGCGATATGCTACGAGTTGCGATTGATGATTACCCGACTCGCGAAGAATTAGCGACAGGTCATGTTGTACAGTCGATGGCGGACAAAGCTGACACTGAAATTATTATTCCGCAAACCATTTTAGAATTTGGTTTGCCTTATGAATTTCCAGAAGCCGTCATTAAAGAAGCTGAAAGTTTTAAAGAACCTTCAGAACAAGATCGCAAAGGTCGTGTTGATTTACGCGATTTACCACTCGTCACGATTGATGGTGAAGATGCACGTGACTTTGACGATGCCGTATTCGCAGAGAAACGCTCAGGTGGTGGTTACCGTGTTGTCGTGGCAATTGCAGACGTGAGCCATTATGTCCGTTTAGACTCACCTTTAAATGAAGAAGCTGAAGAACGTGGTACATCGGTTTATTTCCCACACTTTGTTTTGCCAATGCTGCCAGAAGCACTATCAAATGGCTTGTGTTCTCTCAATCCACATGTTGATCGTCTGTGTATGGTCTGCGATTTAAAGTTGTCTCGTGCAGGTAAAGTCACAGGTTATGAGTTCTACCCTGCGGTGATGCATTCCAAAGCACGTTTGACCTATAATCAGGTGGCTGCTTATTTTGACGGCGCAACCAATGCCATTCCACAAGATAAAAGCGTTCATAAATCGTTAAATACCCTATTCCAGCTGTATCAGACACTAAAAGAACTACGTGCTAAACGTCATGCGATGGAATTTGAAACCATTGAAACCTACATGACCTTTGATGAGTTGGGCGGCATTAAAGAAATCTTGCCACGTACTCGTAATGATGCGCATAAACTGATTGAAGAATGCATGTTATTGGCGAACGTTGCCGCAGCTGAATACTCATTAGAACATGATATTCCGATGTTGTATCGTGTACATGAAGCGCCAGAATTCTCACGTATTCAAAAAGTCCGTGATTTCGTCAAATTACTCGGTTTGCCATTCCCAGAGCAACCCACTCAAGCTGATTACCAAGCCGTGATTGAAGCGACCAAAGATCGTTTAGATGCGCCAAGTATTCATGCGGTGTTATTACGCTCAATGATGCAAGCCTATTATGGTGCGAATAATGCAGGACATTATGGTCTTGCCTATGAAGCTTATACGCATTTCACTTCACCAATTCGTCGTTACCCAGATTTATTGTTACACCGTGCCATTAAAGCCTATCTCGATAAGAAAGCTTATCCATTGTCTGGTGCAGCTTTAGATGATGCAGGGGAGCATTTTTCACAAACTGAACGTCGTGCCGATGAAGCATCACGTAGTGTGACAACATGGTTGAAATGCCATTATATGCAACAGCATTTAGGCGATGAGTTTGTGGGTATCATTAGTGCGGTGACTGAGTTCGGTCTATTTGTGACGCTGAAAGACCTCTATGTCGATGGCATGATTCATGTCAGTCAGCTCGGTGAAGACTTCTTCCTGTATGATCAAGCCAGCCAAAGTTTGATTGGTCAGAATCGTGGACAGTCATTCAGCCTTGGCGATGAAGTCAAAATTCAAGTGGCAGGCGTGAATCTGGAAGAACGTAAGATTGACTTCCAATTGGTTCAACAACTGACGCATTTGGGACGTACAATTCGTCAAAAAGCGCCAAGAACCAATACTGCAAATCGTGCTTCAACCACTGAAGAGGTATTTGGCAAACCACAATCGACAACAGCTAAACTTAGTGAAGATGGCGAAAAACCTGTGCGTAAGAAAAAGGATAAGAGCAAATCGAATTCTAATTCTTATACCAAAAAAACAGGTAAAAAATCTTCTGCGAAGTCTGAAAGCAAAGAAAAGCCAAAGAAGAAAGTGAAAAAGAAAAAGGACAATGCGAAAGCAAAGTCTGATTAAGTCATTTAAAGCCGTTCTTAATCTTTTGAGCGGCTTTTTTATTTTCAAAGGTCAAATATGTCTGCATTTAAAAAAGCCGAAGTTTTCATTCTTATTGGTCAAATCATTGATGATACCTTATTAACTCAAGATTCTATCCATCGAGACCAAATTGCAGCTCGACTTATTGAGAAATATCCTGACCTAATACAAAATATTGCAACAGGCTATAAAAATCAAAATTTAACATATGTTTCTGGGAATTTAGTGGATTGGTTTTCCGCTGAATTAACTAAAAAAAGTTCTATTTCTAAAGATTGGCAAAACAAGTATAAACAAGAACGAGAAAAAGTAGGAAAAAGAGAAGTTACTGTTTACAAAAATATGTATTCATTTTCATTAGAAGAAAATATTTCCTCTGTGAACACTACAAAATTGATAGAGGGTAATCTTAAAACGATTGTAGTTAATGCTTTTGAACGCAACCCAATTGCTCGAAAACAATGTTTAGAATATTATGGAACGTCATGTTTATGCTGTGGTTTTGATTTCTATAGAACCTATGGTGAAATTGGTCAAAACTACATTCATGTTCATCACATTATCCCGCTTGCAAAAATTAGAAAAAATTATCAAGTTGATCCAATTAAAGATTTAATTCCGCTTTGTGCAAATTGTCATGCAATGATACATCGTACAACCCCAGCCCTTTCTATCGAAAAACTAAAAGAAATCATAAAACAATCTCATCAACCTTGATTTCTCCCCCTCAAAGCCCTACATCTATAACTATGTTTAAAGATGAATATGGCAAAAATAGAATGACACTCCAACAAGCGACACTTCCCCTTCCTCAATTTGATCAAATTCAACTTGCCGATTTAAAACAACAGATCGAACAAACCATTCAAAACGGTCAAAATTTCTTAAATCAACTCAATGAAGTTCCGCAAGGGACTGAAGCCCAACTGGCAACATTGACCGAAGTTGATCAACTTGAAAATAATATGAGTGAAGCATGGGGCATTTTGTCACATCTCAATGCCGTGATGAACAATCCCGAAACCCGTGAAGTCTATCAAGCACTGTTACCAAGTTTGAGTGAATACTACACTCAGTTGGGACAACACACGGCGTTGTATCAAACCTATCAGCAGATTCATGATAGTAATGTATTTCAAACATTGAGCGAAGCACAACAAAGCGCGATTAAACTGGCGCTACGTGACTTTAAACTGTCGGGTGTTGCACTCCAAGGCGAAGCGAAAAAACGTTACGCAGAAATCTCGGCACGTTTATCACAACTGTCTTCAGACTTCTCGAACCATGTACTCGATGCTACCCAAGCCTACTTTAAACCGCTAACAGAAGCACAACTTAAAGGCTTACCGCAAAGCAGTGTTGAACTGTTAAAACAATACGGACAACAACGTGAGCTTGAGCAAGCCGTTGCCACACTGGATTTCCCTGCTTATTTTGCGATTATGACCTATGCCGATGATCGTGAATTAAGAGAAGAACTCTACAAAGCTTATGTGACCCGTGCATCTGAGCAGTCCGACAAGACTGAATATGACAATACACCTGTGATGGAGGAAATCCTGAGCTTACGTCAGGAGATGGCGCAACTGCTTGGCTTTAATAACTTCGCTGAATATTCCCTTGCCAGCAAAATGGCACCTGATGTTGAAACTGTTCATCAATTCTTAGTGGATTTGGCAGAGCATGCGCGTACGCCTGCACTGGCTGAAATTGCTGAACTCAAAAGCATTGCACAACAAGATGGAATTGAGGAACTCAAACCTTGGGATGCAACCTATTATTCTGAGAAGTTGAAACAGCAGCAATTCAATCTTTCTCAAGAAGCGCTTAAACCATATTTCCCTGCGCCAAAAGTGGTGGACGGTTTATTCCAGATCGTGCAACGTCTTTATGGTATTCAAATCATCGAACGCCAAGCCCCTGTTTGGCAAAATGATGTACGTTATTTTGAAATTGAAGATCAAGGTCAAGTGGTTGGTGGTTTCTATTTTGACTTATATGCCCGTAACGGCAAACGCGGTGGCGCATGGATGAGTGGTTTCCGTTCTCGTGTGCAAACGGCCAATGGTCTACAAAAACCAATTTGTTATATGGTGTGTAACTTTACCCCACCGATTGGCGATCAACCTGCGCTACTCACCCACGATGAAGTCATTACTTTGTTCCATGAATTTGGACATGGCTTACATCACATGCTCACAGAGGTAGATAACATCTCTGTTGCAGGCACACACGGCGTGGCATGGGATGCGGTGGAGTTACCAAGTCAGTTTATGGAATTCTGGGCATGGGATAATGAAAGTTTAGATGTACTCAGTGAACACACCGAAACTAAGCAAACTTTGCCACAAGAATTGCTGTCTGCGTTACTCAATGCGCGTTTCTTCCAATCAGGCATGCAAACATTACGTCAGATTGAATTTGCATTGTTTGACCTAAGCATTCACCGTCAGGCACCTGCCTTAAACAGTCAGCAAATCCAAGCGACACTGGACGATATTCGCGATAAATTTGCCGTGGTTCCTGCGGTACCTTATAACCGTTTTCAACATAGTTTCAGCCATATTTTTGCAGGCGGTTATGCGGCAGGCTATTACTCTTATAAATGGGCAGAAGTTTTAGCCAGTGATGCCTTTGACCGTTTTGAAAGCGAAGGTATTTTTAACACTGAGACAGGCAAAGAGTTTAGAAAGTTTATTCTAGCAGTTGGCGGAAAAGATACTGCACTTGATGCATTTCGCAATTTCAGAAAAAGAGAACCCAAAATAGATGCATTATTACGCCATCAAGGTTGGACGAACACCCATAAAACCGCTTAAACTACGTCATTATTGTTCACAGGGTGGTATTAACTGACATGAAAAGACAGTTCATCGCGGGTGCAAAATGCCCTAAATGTGGTGCCTTAGATCGTGTGGTTAAGATCATCACTGTGGATGACGAGTGGATTGAATGTATCGAATGTGCTTATAGTGAAAAACGCCCGACCCACGTGGAAGAGCAACAAACCGCTGAGCCAGATGAAATTGGGGTGATACAATTCAAACCTCGTCATTTTGACTAGAAGGTTAAAAATGATGTCCACATACCAAACTCAAAATTCCAAATTATTATGGATGATAATTGGTGGAATTAGCGTTGTTGTGGTTTTGTTTCTTGCAATTCAATGGTTTTTATCACAAAAAGATCAGCAATCGACAAGCACAGCTACACAACCAATTGCAGAAAAAACAATTATATCCAAAGCAGAAACAACTGTTAGTCCAAATATAAATACGGCGAGCAGTGAAGTTGCTGCACCAATACAATTAGTCGAAGAGTCAATTGTCAAATCACCACTTCCGAGCAATGACAGTTTAGCCAAAGAAGAGATTGCAAAGCTAGATGATATTCAACAGCAACTGCAAGACCAACAGCGTGACTTGAAACAACAAAATAATGAGGTTGATACTTTACTTAAGCTCAAAGAAGATCAAATTAAACTTTTGGAGGCTCAAATCTCCGCACAACATAAATCTTAAAACAACAAAAGCTTTAATCCAGTTTAAAAGCACATTTCTTTCATCCGTTGAGAAGCATAGAATAACTTTAGTCTCAAAGCCTCGCGTCTAATATGAATTCACTTCAAACTAATCGTAACCTTTTACTTGCGATTGGTTGCCTAACAACCTCGGCCCTTCTCTTTTCGATCATGGGTATCTGTATTCGTTATGCATCACATACGGTTGATAACTATACAATTGTATTTTTCCGCAACGTGGTCGGACTCATCCTGTTTCTGCCTTTTATTTTTAAACAAGGTATTGGCTTTGTAAAAACAGAAAAACTATGGATGCATAGTTGGCGTAGTATTGTTGGACTTGCAGCTATGTATGGTTTCTTTTACGCAATTGCGCATTTAAAGCTATCAAATGCAATGGTATTTACCTACTCTTCCCCAATTTTTATTCCAGTTATTGCATGGTTATTTCTAAAAGAAAAAATCACCATTGCTATGCTTTGTGCTGCGGGACTCGGCTTTATTGGGGTGTTCTGTGTGGCTAAACCCGATCAAGGTCTACTGAACTGGATTTCGGTGATTGGTATCGCCTCAAGCTTACTTGCATCAATGGCTTTTGTAACCGTTCGAGCACTCACTCAAACCGAACCACCTGAACGCATCGTATTTTATTTCTGCTTGATAGGATCAGCACTTTCTGTGATTCCAATGTTTTGGATGTGGCGAACCTATCATGTAAAAGAATTATTATTTTTGATTGGCGCAGGGATCCTTGCTAATGTCAGCCAAATTTTTATGTCTCATGCTTATCGACTTGCGCCAGCAGGACAAATTGCACCTGTGAATTATATGGCCATTATTTTTGCAGGTGTATGGGGATTCTTACTTTGGAATGAAGTTCCTGATGTGTACAGTATGATTGGTTTTAGCTTTATCTTATTGGCGATTTTATTATGCAGTCCATTGACTCAACGTCAAAAGAAAATGATTCAACGCTAAAATATTTGATCTTTAAAAATAACTTATCAACATTGATAATGTCTAAAGCATTTTAAATCTGAGAAATAAAAAAGCACCCGAAGGTGCTTTTTTATTTCAACACTTAGTGTTTATACCAACCAAACATCTGGAAGATATAAGGTGCATAAGTCACCAACACCAACGATGAGAACAATACGATAATCGGTAATAACCAACGCTCATAACGATAATAGAAACTTGTGTATTTCTCTTTCGCTTCCTTATCAGCGGCTGATACTTCTTCATCCCCGACAGAGAGTCGCGTCAACAAATGGTTTAATGCAACAGGTGGTGTTACATAACCAAATTCGAATGCAACCAATACGATCATCCAGAAGTGAATCGGATGAATACCGTTCTCATAAGCAACTGGCGCTACTGTCGCAGCAACTAAGATTACCGCACCAAATGGATCTGTAGTCATACCAATAATTGCAAGTAAGATTGCAATAAAGGCAAGAGAAATATAGATATTATCCAAGTGAGTTGGTAATAACTCAACCACTTCAGCACGCTCGATTAAACCACCAACGCTCGCAGATAATGCCATCAGTAGAATCAAGGCACCGATATGACCCACTGTTTCTGAAGTTGCAAAACGTAATGCTCCACCAAAACCCAAACTCTTACCACCATGAGGATCATGGCTTTTTAAGAAGTCTGATTTCTGTTCATGTTCAAGAACTAATGCCTCATGCTTTGCATCAATAACTGGAGCTGGTGCAAGTTTTGCTGCAAACAATTTGTCAAACAAAATCATTGCAATCAACACCAATGGTAAAATCATTGGCGCTGTAAATTCATTGATTGATGTATCTAACGCAAGTTTATAGAACATCACAACTGCAAAACCAATGATTACATAAGGAATCACAGGTACACATGCACGTAACATTCCAGGTACAGCAACTTTTGGTGAAGCAACACGGAACTTTTCTTCAGCAAGAATCAATGAAACGCCAAGGAAAATAAATGCAGTTAACCAGAAAACATAGATACCATGATCAAATAATTCTGTAGACGTTACATGGCGGCTATCTAGCATTGAAATCAAAATTACAAGTAAGCATGGACGAATCACCACACCTAAAGAACCCGACATTGCCGATACAGCTAATGCATATTGACGGCGCGCACCAGAGTTCCAAACCTCTTTATAAATGATTGCACCTGCGGCAATAACGAAAATACCAGAAGCGCCTGTATATGCTGTTGGAATTGCCGCTGCAATTAAGATTAACCAAGTTAAAGTTTCAGGTGCTAGATTCCACGGACGCAGGATATTTAAGAATAAATCCATCACACGCGTTTGGGTCAGTAACATACCTGCCCAAATAAACAATGCAAGGTTTAAGAAAATACCAGAGAACTCAACAATAATTCCCAAGTAGATCCCTTGCCCCATTGGATAATCCATGAAGAAAGTAAAGATTATCCCCGTGATCAGTGACATCTGTGCATACAATGGTACGCTCAGCACCGCCAAACCAAAATTACCTTTAGGTTGCGCTGTTTTAGGAATTAAAAATAATTGCACTAAGCTGATTACGGTTAAAGAGACAAAGAGTGCTATCCATAACCATGAAATCGCCAATGTCTTCGTAGTCAATTCTACGCCAGAATTCAGCAACGAGTTATATTGACTAATTGTCGATAAACTCAGTAAGGCATTACCTGCAACCATAAATGCTGAATAGACACGATAGTCCATCTTCGTCTTAGGTGCACGTAAACCGATGTGGTGATAACGTAAAGAAGCTGTGATAGAGGTGAACAACACCATGATCAGTAAAAGTACAGTCTGATTTTCAGAACCTAACTTAAAAATACCAAAGAAAGTGGTTTCAACTTGACGATAAGTACGAATACTTGGATGAGCTTCCAAGTGCTTCATTGCTTTATCATAGAACTGATATTTTTCTTCACACTGTTGTTGTGCAGCTAATAAAGAAGCGCGTACATCTGATTCAGATGCTGTACCAAACATACTTGCAAACTCATCAGCAGCATTTGCTTTCATCTGCTCTTGAACTTGCGCTTCAATATTAGGATGTCGATCACAAGATGGTTTTTCAGGTTCAGCTCGTAAAAACGAATACTGCATTCCTATTTTTTCATCACCATACAAACGCTCCCCCATACGGAGCATTTGACCGTGAATCATCTCGCCAGTACCAATAAGCAAAGTCATTAGCAACAAAGCAAGAATGATGAATGTTGATATCCAATCATTCCAGATATAACCCAGTCGGGCTAATCCAGACTTTTTCTCTTGATTATTTTGCATGTATATTCCAGTTTATTGTTATCAACACCCATCCAAAGATGTTGAATCATGCGATGTCCATGGTTGATAGATAAGTGAATTTACCCTCTTCGTAACCAATCCCTTTTAACCGCCTAAATTTGCAGCAATCTTTCCCAAAAAAGAATGACTACAATCATTTTTTTATTGGTTTTTTTTATCAACTTATATGTTCTCTCTCTATCCTTCTTAACAATGAATAACCTAACCCACAGAACAAACCACCAATCGCACCAATCAAATGAGCTTCTGTCAAAACAGGACTACCAATTAACTGTGCAGTACCCGTCTGGCCAAAAGTATTTTCCCATATTAATTTTGCTGAGATCAGCAACAAGACCAATAAGGCAAATTTTCTTTCTTTGGGATATTTCAGATACACGAGACCAACAGCAACATATAATCCATGCAACACGCCAGAAAGACCAGCATATGCATCGATATAAGGTAAGTAGAAATAAAAGATAAGACTAATAAACGGAGGAAGGATTAAAAGCAGAACACATAAGTGCAAATTACGCGCATGAGGAAAAATAAAAGGTAAACATGCAAATGCCAGCATATTTAAGAAAAAATGCATCCATCCAACATGAACCCAATGTGCAGTCCATAAACGCCAAAACTCAGCGAATAAACTAGGTTTCCAATAAATGAAGTGATCTGCAAATACTTGCAAGCACGCTGATATAGAAACACATACAGCGATTAAAATAACTTTCGGTATCCATACGTGATCTTTCATCCATTACCACCCCATGAAAAAACTGACCTTTTACCAGTTTAAATGTTTCACTTGTAAAAGGTCGTTTAATTCAAGTTTATTCTGCTGGTGCTGATGCGCCATCTCCACCATCAAATAAAGCATCCAATTCAGATGAACTTTCTTTCTTATCGTCCCAGAAAGAAGTCAAACCTTCATCACCAGAACGTACACCTGTATTTTCAGTCCAATAACGATCAGCTATACCACGGACCATCAAACCAGCCATCTTATCGATCAATCTAAATTGAGGATTTACTGGTTTGTCTTCACCTGTTGCAGCAGCATAAGAACGGAAAGCATCACGCAGTTTGGCATCATCGCCACTTGCTTGTGCAGCAACTGCATATAATGCATGTGATAAACGAACACCTTTTTTCTCACCAATTTGCATTGATTCTTTCATGGTTGCATAAGGTTCAGGTTTACCGTCACCCGCACCTGGTAATAAAGTCCAAATCACTGCTCGCGTCGCCATCGGCGCGCCCCAGAATTTTTCATTATCCAAACAGGTCATGCCACGCTCAACAATACCCGCAATATCTTTCGGGACATTAATCGCGCCACCAGAGTTAATATCATTGGTCATCGCTTGCAGACCACTTACCATCCCTAAAAGGTAAACTGTCTGATCTAAATCATTGCGCATTGTTGGGCATGAATCACCCAATTTATATTTATATTTTGATTCCCAACGATTTGCAAAAAGTTGATAACCTGCATATTGACGTTCAGCAGCAATCCCCGCCCAACGTTTTTGTTCAATACGAGCATCTTGAGCTTCAGAAACTTGACCTGCTTTCGAAGCACGCAAATAGCGGAGTTCCGCTTCTAAGGCTTTATTTTCAGCACAAATACCTGCTGAGGTATACAATAACACCGCCATACGTGTTGGATCAGCACCCATATCCTTGGTTGACATCACCGCTGGAGTTAAGGCATTACCTGAATTACACACCATTTCGGCGTCATCCATCGCCAAAATTGGTGGAACAATATGATTCTCACTAAAACTTAATGCGACATTAGCCCCTGTTTTAATGATTTGTGAACACCCTGATAATATTGATGTTGTGAGTAACGCAACCGCCACACCCTGTCCCATTTTTTGGAATTTAGACATTCTTCCTGTCCTCTAATTAATTTGTTTTTCCTTTTAGACGTACCTTATCAGATGCAATACTTGAATTAAAGAGTAATTGCTCTAATTTAACATGCCCATTCTGACACAATTCACAGATAAGCGAATTGACAGAGAGTTGAAAATACAAAAATTTTAGGCAAAAAAAAGTAGCATTGCGACGGTTCAGCACATGCTACTTATTAACTGGTAAAAACTTGAAACTCTTTATCTTTTAGTTTTGTTGAAAGTAATCCTTGAGTAATGTTCACGCTCTTCCTATAACAATTGCAAAAACAATTGCAATCACCAGAAACGACCATGTTGGAATTTCCATTACTTTGGACTTCCACCACACTTTACGTTGGTGTTTGTACTTTAACGAAAATGAATACAAGTTGATGGTCAGATTGTCTGACAATTTATATTTTCACGAAATTCTAGAATATTTAATCTAACAATTTAAATGAACGCAAAGTAAAACCAACATAAAAGATTGAAAATAAACATATAATTAATTATATACAGTTGTAGAATTGTCCAACAATTAAAGCATTTTTATTAATAATTTTAAGTTTTTCCACTGCGAAATTGACAATTGATCCCACCAAATCGTTAAAGGTTGGTACTGAGTATCAGAAAAATAAATCGTAATATAAGCTTGGTGATCAATAATTTTGGTGATTGTTCGACCTTGGATTGCGATAGAAGTATCCACAAACTCAAATGACCAATGCTGATGATCCAAATACTCAAAACGCTTTATTAAAGGACGCCGTAACAATAGAACCCAAAATAAAACCATCACAACAAGGCTAAGCAGCCAAAATGAAAGAGCTAGCAATTGGTAGGCTAAAATTAGAACAGTAACAAAAACTAAAAGTTGCAATACAAGCGAAAATCGACTGTATTGCAACTCAAAAACACGATTAGCCATGAACATAATGTTTTAATTTTAAAATAAACGCTTTTAACTCTTCACGTGGTGGCTCACCCACCTCCATGAACCAATCCAACAAATCAGGATCTTCTTGATCCACCAACTCTGCAAATAGCGCCTTTTCATCAGCATCGGCGGTTAAATAATAGTTTTTAACATAAGGATCGAAATACACATCAATTTCTTTTAAACCACGACGTGCGCGATAAACGACCTTACGTTCTTCCAAACTTATTTCATCAGACATTATTTGTTCCACTATGCAACAATTTTATAGTCATAGTGTACTCGATCCCCCATTAACTTCGCAGCATTTTTTCTCAAGTGACCAAATACATCAATCAAATTGAGCATTGATCACATTGTTCACTATTTTCAATTTCTTGTATCGTGATGATGATCGTTTATATCCAATGACTAGGGAAAAAATAACAAATGCAATCATGTGCAATTCGTCCAATTCCAAATATGCTCCCACGTAAGCTATTTACTTCTGATCATGAAGCATTTCGTGAAACTGTACGTAAATTTTATGAAAAAGAAGTCGTGCCAAATATTGAAAAATATGAGAAACAACAACATGTTAACCGTGACTTATGGAACAAAGCAGGTGAACTAGGTTTACTCTGTACCACAATGCCAGAACAATATGGTGGCTCTGGGGTTGATCGTTTGTACAGTATGATTCTCATTGAAGAACAAGCTTATGCAATGGACTCAAGTACAGGTTTCTCATTACACTCAGATATCGTTGCCAACTATATCAACAACTTTGGCAATGAAGAGCAAAAACAAAAATGGCTGCCTAAAATGGCAACAGGTGAAACAGTTACAGCGATTGCCATGACTGAACCGGGTACAGGTTCAGATCTTCAAGCAGTTCGTACTACAGCTGTGCTTGATGGCGATGAGTATGTCATTAATGGTTCAAAAATCTTCATTACCAATGGCTACCTTTGTGACATGGCAATTGTCGTCTGTAAAACAGGCAACAATGAAAAAGGCTCAGCAAATTTATCATTAATCATCGTTGAAGCTGATCGTGCAGGTTTTAGTAAAGGTAAACCTTTGAATAAAATCGGGATGAAAGGGCAAGATACTTGCGAATTGTTCTTTGACAACGTACGAGTACCTAAGGAAAACCTACTTGGTATGGAAGGTATGGGTTTCATCATGTTGATGAAAGAACTGGCTTGGGAACGTATGTTGGTTGCGATTATTTGCCAAGCAGGTGCAGAAGCAGCATTTGCGCATACTGTTCAATACACCAAAGATCGTAAAGCATTTGGCAAAGCCATTAGTACCTTCCAAAATACACGGTTTAAATTAGCTGAATTACGTACTGAAATTGATTTCTGCCGTACTTATTTAGATCGCTGTATGGAATTACAACTCGAAGAAAGCCTAGGTGTAGATGCCGCAGCAGCAGCTAAATACAAAATTTCAGATATGTTCTCAAAAGTTGTAGATGATTGCTTACAGTTACATGGTGGCTATGGTTATATGTTGGAGTATCCAATTGCACGTGCCTACATCGATAACCGTGCTAACCGTATTTATGCGGGAACAAATGAAATTATGAAAGAACTCATTTCTCGTACACTTTAAACATAAATTGGAAAGTTAAAGGGATCGTGTTTAATTACACGATCTTTTTTATTTATTTAGTTTCAGATTTTTCAGTTGTTTGAGCTGGCGTAGGCGTTGGATTCATTCGTGCCATTAGTTGCTTTACCGTTGGATTATCAATATGTTGCTGCATAGTGACATTTAAAGCAGTGCGTGCATTTTGCGTAGTGAAATGTGCAACTTCACTTCCTATCTCACTGGCTTTTTTAGCCCATGCTTTCCCTTCTGTAGATTGATAAAAGGTTAATGCGGCTTGTAGTTCCTGTTGACTGAATGTTTCAACATAACGTTGGATAATGAATTGCTTACGCTGTTCACTGTTTAAATTTTTAATCAAATCTACGTAAAAATTTTCAGGTATATCTTTAGGCAAACGCATTCGGATTTGCTCTAAAAACATTTTATCAGTGTTTTGTAAACCTTGTTCGGTTCCATCTACAGATACCAATTTTTGAGCAATAACTTCATTCTGTTTTACATCATCAGCAAAAACAAATGTACTGAATAATAATGTCCCCAAGATTAATAGCTTTTTCACTCAGTCATCCCTGTTTTAAATATTATTGCGCTCAATATACGCGATATTTTTTATATTTAAATAGCCACTCAAATAAAAACCCTATGCAACTGCATAGGGTTTAAAAACATTCAAGCAAAAACTTATGAGACTAATTTTGGCTTACGATTTGTTTGATCGCCACGCTTATGAAATTCTAAAACCCCGTCATTAAACTTAGCATCTTTCAGTTCTTTACGATCAGCTAGGTAATTATTGGTGATCTTCCACGGTGCTTGTTTACCTTGTTTAGGCATTACATCAGCTGCACGTGCGATATAACCAGAAGACATTTTACCCATGATTGTATCATTTTCACGCTGTAAAGGATCAGCATGTGCAATCACTTCATCAAAACCATTTTTATCCATATGATTGATCAAGCGACAGATATAATCAGCTGCAATATCAACCTTTAATGTCCATGAAGCATTGATATAACCAATGATCATCGCCATGTTAGGGACATCACTCACCATCACGCCTTGATACAGCATATGTTGAGATGTGTTCATTGGCTTACCGTCAATTGAACCTTGCACCCCACCTAGAATCTGAATCTCCAAACCAGTTGCCGAGATTACAATATCCGCTTCTAAATGTTTTCCAGATTTTAATTGGATACCATTCGCAGTGAACTTCTCAATTTGATCCGTTTCAACGCTTGCCTTACCTTCACGTAATGCCTTGAACAAATCACCGTCTGGCACAACACATAAACGTTGATCCCATGGATTATAGCTTGGTGTAAAGTGTTTCATATCCACTTTACCTTTAAGCTGTAATTCAATTCCTTTCAACAATAAACGACGTACAGTTTTCGGATATTTTTGAGCTAATGCATAAATACCACGTTGCATACCAATATTACGTGCACGAGTAAATTTATACGCCGTTTCCTCAGACATAAATTTACGTGTTTTTTCATAAATAAAGTCAATTGAAGGAACTGTTGCAATATAGGTTGGTGAACGTTGTAACATCGTCACGTGCCCTGCCCCACCTTTGACCATTGAAGGTACAAGGGTAATGGCAGTTGCACCACTCCCGATGATCACAACTTTCTTGCCTGTGTAATCTAAATTTTCTGGCCAATGCTGTGGATGAATAAACTGACCTTTGAAATCTTCTTGTTTCGGGAATTTAGGTGCATAACCTTGATCATAATTATAGTAACCCGTACATCCCATCACAAAGTTAGCTGACCAAGTTTGCTTTTTCTTATTATTATCTTCAACTTCAACAAGCCATTTCTTCTTAGTAGAATCATAGTTCGCAGAAAGTACACGATGACCAAAGTGAATTTTATCTTTTAACTGATTTTCACTGATCACATCGCTTAAATAACCCTTGATCTCAGCGCCACTTGCCAATACTTTATCTTTTGCCCAAGGTTTAAAATTAAAGCCAAACGTTGACATATCAGAGTCTGAGCGAATACCAGGATAGCGGAATAAATCCCAAGTCCCACCAAAGCTATCACGACGCTCTAAAATCTCAAAGTTACGTTGTGGACAGTTTTTAGAAAGATGCACAGCCAACCCAATTCCAGAGATACCTGCACCAATAATTAATACATCAACTTGCTTTTCCATTTTTTTTATACCCTGTATAAACCATGACTTTATTAAAGCACAAATTTGACAATACACAATGTCAAGTTTATTCATTCATCGGCTTTTTCATATCAGTTCGGGACATTTTTAAGAAATATAAGGGAAAAAATCTTGAGATTTTTGCTTGGGTTTACGTTTGAGCTATGTTGTATTGAATATAAAAAATAAGGATAAATCTTTATATAATTTTTAGGCGAAGGTATTTTAGAAAAATAAGCTTTGTAAAACACATTGAAAAAGGAAAGCTCATCCATTCCGTAGAAAATCTATTAATTTGTTTATTCACTTGAAATATCAACACTTTTAAAAAAGACAACTCTATTTTTTAGTTGTTCAACTTCCTTTTTGATTTCATTTAGATCATTGTCACTAAGATTATATGAAGTTGTTATTTTTCCATCTAATGCTAAACCCACTCCGTTTGAAAATGCAGAAAGAATAGCACCAGATAAATGATAGAAATTATCAGCACCTGGAAAATAATTTGGCTCAAGAAGATAGCTTTCATCATCACATAAATTATTTATCCAATCATATTCTGATACAACATACCAAATATTGGATAATTTTTTTACGCTTATTGGGTTTGTACTTAGAATTGCAGCTTCAACTGTAATAAAACCTAATAGCTGTCTGTCATATAAATTTCCATTGTATCCAAATATTAAATTAGCATGCCGTCTTTTCAACCCATTAATAAAACAATGTTTTTCAATATTCATAATTCACTCATTTATATTAATAGTATTCAGATTGGCTAATTTAATCGTCATATCGATGATATTATTTTAAGAGTTATTAGTAATTAAACAATAAAAAAGACCGGTTATTACACCGGTCTTTTTTGGAACAACTGACTGTTCTACACGTAGAAGTATTATTTTACTTCACGGTCAACGAGTTCAACGTAAGCCATCGGTGCAGCATCACCTGCACGGAAGCCCGCTTTAAGAACACGAAGATAACCGCCGTTACGTTCTTTGTAACGAGGGCCAAGAACGGTAAATAATTTACCAACAGTTGCTGCTGAACGAGTACGAGCAAACGCTAAACGACGGTTTGCAACAGTATCGTTTTTAGCCAAAGTGATTAAAGGCTCAGCAACACGACGAAGTTCTTTCGCCTTAGGCAAAGTTGTCTTAATTAACTCGTGCTCTACTAAAGCATTTGTTAAGTTTTGAAACAACGCCTTACGGTGGCTGCTTGTACGGCCTAATTTCACACCACTATTACGATGACGCATGGTGATAGTCCTACTTAATTAACGGCTACGATAGGCAAATCGGTCATCCATACGGAGACTAGCTGGTGGCCAGTTCTCTAAACGCATACCGAGTTGTAAACCTTTCGATGCCAAAACATCTTTGATCTCTGTTAACGATTTTTTACCTAAGTTAGGAGTTTTTAACAACTCAACTTCAGTACGTTGAACAAGATCACCAATGTAGTAAATATTTTCTGCCTTCAAACAGTTAGCAGAACGAACAGTAAGCTCGAGATCATCTACTGGACGAAGCAAAATTGGGTCAACTTCTTCGCGAGGTTCTTGAGCGACAGGAGTTTGATCTTTCTGAAGATCAACAAAAATTGCAATTTGTTGTTGCAAGATCGTTGCCGCTTTGCGGATAGCTTCTTCTGGATCAACAGTTCCGTTAGTCTCAAGATCGATCACTAACTTATCAAGATCGGTACGTTGTTCTACACGAGCATTTTCTACTGTGTAAGAAACACGCTTGATTGGGCTATAAGAAGCATCTAACTGTAAACGACCTACTGGGCGTGTTTCACCTTCTGGGAAACGAGAGTCAGATGTCTCATAACCACGACCTTGAGCTACTTTAAGGCGCATTTTTAATGAACCAGAAGAACTCAAAGTACCGATTAAATGATCAGGGTTAACCACTTCAACATTATGAGGTAAACGAAGGTCAGCTGCTGTTACGTCACCTGCACCTTGCTTCTCTAATGTTAAATATGCTTCATTTTGATCGAACAGCTTAATAGACAATCCTTTTAGGTTCAGCAAGAGCTCGACGATGTCCTGCTGCAAGCCTTCTAAAGTACTGTACTCGTGCTCGACGCCTTCTATCTCAACTTCAACCACAGCAGCGCCAGGTAAAGAAGACAATAGAATGCGACGTAAAGCATTACCTAGAGTATGGCCAAAACCACGCTCTAAAGGCTCAAGAATCACTTTTGCCGAGGTCCCGCTCACCGCTTCGACCTTGATCGCTTGCGGAGTTAGAAACTCGTTTGCAGTACGCGTCATTTATTGCTACCTCAAGGATTATTTAGAATACAATTCTACAATCAAGCTTTCGTTGATTTCAGCAGGTAAATCAGAGCGATCTGGTGCAGCTTTAAACGTACCTTCCAACTTAGAATGATCAACTTCCATCCAAGCAGGGATACCACGTTGAGCAGCTAATTCAATAGCGTTTTTGATACGCAATTGTTGTTTAGCACCTTCATGCACTGCAATTACATCACCCGCTTTTACTTGAATAGACGCAATGTTTACACGACGACCATTTAAAGTAATAGAACGGTGAGATACCAACTGACGAGCTTCTGAACGTGTAGAACCAAAACCCATGCGATAAACTACGTTATCAAGACGGCTTTCAAGCAATTTCAACAAGTTTTCACCAGTTGCGCCTTTAACACGAGCTGCTTCTTTATAGTAGTTACTAAATTGACGCTCTAACACACCGTACATACGACGTACTTTTTGTTTTTCACGTAATTGTAGTGAATACTCAGATTGCTTACCACCACGAGCCTGACCATGTTGACCAGGTGCTTTATTGTGTTTTTTGGTTTTTACATCAAACGGTTTAACGCCTGATTTAAGTTGCAGGTCTGTCCCTTCGCGGCGAGAGAGTTTGCATTTTGGACCAATATAACGAGCCATGAATGTTTCTCCTTACACGCGACGTTTTTTAGGTGGACGGCAACCGTTGTGAGGAATTGGTGTCACATCGGTAATGCTGTTAATCTTATAACCCACTGCGCCTAATGCACGAACCGCAGACTCACGACCTGGACCAGGACCTTTTACAAGGACGTCTAGGTTTTTCAAACCGTAATCCAAAGCTGCTTTACCAGCAACTTCAGCAGCTACCTGAGCAGCGAACGGAGTTGATTTACGTGAACCACGGAAGCCTTGTCCACCTGAGGTAGCCCAAGCCAATGCATTACCTTGACGATCGGTAATCGTTACAATGGTGTTATTAAAAGACGCGTGAATGTGTGCAACACCTTCAGAGACGGTACGAGTGACCTTCTTGCGTGTGCGAGTATCTTTAGCCATCTTTTAGCTTCCAGAAATCTTACTTTTTAATCGGTTTGCGCGGACCTTTACGGGTACGTGCGTTAGTTTTGGTGCGTTGTCCACGAACAGGCAAGCTGCGACGATGACGAAGACCGCGGTAGCAGCCTAAATCCATTAAACGTTTAATGTTCATGGAAATTTCGCGACGTAAATCACCTTCGGTCGGAACCTTAGCAACTTCTGCACGAATCGCATCAAGCTGAGCATCATCTAATTCACGGATTTTTGTAGTCTCAGTAATACCTACAGTTGCTAAGATGTTCTTAGCAGTGTGGCGACCGATACCAAAAATATACGTGAGAGAGATAACAGCATGCTTGTTATCCGGAATGTTTACACCGGCAATACGAGCCATTCAATTTTCTCCAAAAAGGCAGTCAAGATAATCAACCGCCCCACAAAAATCTTGAGGGGCGGATAATAACCTAATTAGCCTACTGAAATCAACAGGTCTTAATTAAATTAACCTTGACGCTGCTTATGACGAGGTTCTGCGCTACAAATCACGCGAATAACCCCATTACGACGGATAACTTTGCAGCTACCACAAATTTTCTTTACAGAAGCTTGTACTTTCATGATGAAACCTCTAAGTGCGCTTATCCCTTAGGATGAGCAGTCGTTTTTCTCATTAACGTTTGATTATCATATTGATGCGAAGTAAGGTGCGCTTGAAGTTGCGCCATAAAGTCCATTACTACTACAACTACAATCAGTAAAGATGTTCCACCCAAATGGAATGGAATACTAAACGAACTTTGTAGCACCATAGGCATTAAACACACTACAGTAATGTAAATTGCACCAATAAAAGTCAAACGGTTAAGAATATGATCTAAATAACGAGCCGTTTGCTCACCTGGGCGGATACCAGGCACATATGCTCCGCTGCGTTTTAAGTTCTCTGCAACTTCTTTTGGGCTAAATACTAGCGCTGTATAGAAATAACAGAAGAAAATAATTAACGCACCAAACAGCATTAAATACAACGGCTGTCCAGGCGATAACACCAATGCCAGATCTTGTAGGCTACGCTTCACAATCCCTGCATTTGGATCAGCACTACCTAACCATTGCCCTAAGCTCGCTGGAAATAATAACAATGAGCTTGCAAAAATCGCTGGAATCACACCTGCCATATTAATTTTTAATGGCAAATGCGTTTGCTGTGCAGTAAAAACACGACGACCTTGTTGCTTTTGTGCATAGTTCACTGGAATACGACGTTGTGCTTTTTCAATAAACACAATCGCAGCTAAAACGGCTAATGAGAGTAAGCCAAATACAGCCAAACCAATTAAACTACCTTGACCATTATCTACAGACGTAAACGACTGTATTACAAGATTTGGCAAGCCTGCCACAATACCTGCAAAAATGATCATCGAGATACCATTACCAACACCACGTTCGGTAATTTGCTCTCCTAACCACATCAGAAACATTGTTCCCGCAACTAACGAAGTAACTGCAGGAACATAGAATGCTAAGCCTGATGTCAAAGTAATACCTTGACTGATCAAACCAGCACACATCCCTACACCTTGCACGAGTGCAAGGAATAAGGTGCCATAACGTGTATATTGATTGATCTTTCGTTTGCCTTGCTCGCCTTCTTTTTTCAAAGCTTCTAACGAAGGAACAACCGTAGACATTAACTGCACGATAATCGATGCAGAAATGTACGGCATAATCCCCAACGCTAGAATCGACATGCGTTCTAATGCACCGCCAGAGAACATATTAAATAAGCCTAAGAAGGTACCTTCATTCGCCTTAAAAAACTGTGCTAGCGCTATATTATCAATACCTGGCAACGGAATATGCGCTCCTAGTCGAAAGACCAATAACGCGCCAATCAAAAACATTAATCGACGAATAATTTCACGATATTTCACATGAAATGGTTGGCCTTTCATCATGTTTACATGACCTGAAGAACTAGGAGTCATAGACACTCGAGATTACTCCTCGACTTTACCGCCAGCAGCTTCAACAGCAGCTTTAGCGCCTTTAGTCAACACAACACCTTGAACAGTGAATGCGCGAGTGATTTCACCAGAAAGAACGATGCGAGCACGAATTTGATCACGACGAACAACGTTCGCAGCTTTTAAAGTTTCAAGGCTAATTACATCACCTTCAACTTTATTCAATTCAGACAAACGTACTTCAGCAGTTTTCAAAGCGATTTGGCTAGTGAAACCGAATTTTGGTAAACGACGATATAACGCTGTTTGACCGCCTTCAAAGCCTGGACGAGTACCACCACTTTTACGTGAGTTTTGACCCTTGATACCACGACCACCAGTCTTACCAACGCCAGAGCCGATACCACGACCTAGACGACGATTTTCACGCTTAGCACCTTCAGCAGGTGCAAGTTCATTTAAACGCAGAGTCATGGCTTATTCCTCTACACTAACCATATAGTAAACTTTGTTGATCATACCACGGTTAGAAGGCGTATCTTGCACTTCTACAGTATGACCAATACGACGCAGACCTAGACCTTGTAAGCAAAGTTTATGATTTTTTAAACGATGCGAAGAAGATTTAGTCTGGGTAACTTTAATCGTTTTCATGATTGATTACCCTTGAATTTGTTCTACTGAAAGACCACGTTTAGCAGCGACTTTCTCAGGAGAAGTCATATCACGCAAACCTTTGAATGTTGCGTTTACTACGTTAGCAGCATTTGTAGAACCATAACATTTAGCAAGTACGTTATGTACACCTGCAGCTTCGAGAACAGCACGCATCGCGCCACCAGCAATTACGCCAGTACCTTCTGAAGCAGGTTGCATGTATACACGGCTTGCACCATGACGAGCATTCACAGGGTGTTGTAAAGTAGTCCCCGCAAGGTCTACAGTAATCATGTTACGACGTGCAGCTTCAAGTGCTTTAGAAATAGCAGCTGGAACTTCACGCGCTTTACCACGACCAAAACCTACACGACCATTACCATCACCCACAACAGTTAATGCTGTGAAAGAGAAGATACGACCACCCTTAACAACTTTGGCTACACGATCAACGGCAACCAGCTTTTCAACGAGACCTTCGTTTTGTTCAACTTTCGCCATGATTAGAACTCCAAGCCGCCTTCACGAGCAGCATCAGCCAAGGCTTTGATACGACCATGATATTTAAAACCAGAACGGTCAAATGCAACTTTAGTAACGCCAGCTGCTTTAGCACGTTCTGCGATTAAAGCACCAACCTTAGTTGCTGCATCGATATTACCAGTCGCACCACTACGCAAAGATGCATCTAAAGTTGAAGCTTGCGCTAAAACTTTGCCACCATCTGCTGAAATAACTTGAGCATAGATGTGACGCGGAGTGCGGTTTACACACAAACGAGTCGCACCCAATGCACGAATGTGCAAGCGTGTGCTTTTTGCACGACGCAAACGGGTTTGTTTCTTTTCGTTCATAAGAACCTCGCGCCTTATTTCTTCTTAGCTTCTTTACGAAGAATAACTTCATCCGAATAACGAACACCTTTACCTTTATATGGTTCAGGAGAACGGTATGCACGGATTTCCGCTGCTACTTGACCTAACAACTGCTTGTTTGCTGATTTCAAAATGATTTCAGTTGCAGTTGGAGTTTCCGCTGTTACACCTTCTGGTAAAGCGTAGTCAATTGGGTGTGAATAACCTAAAGCAAGGTTAACGACAGTGCCTTTAACTGCTGCTTTGTAACCAACACCAACTAGCTGTAACTTACGTTCGAAGCCTTCGCTAACACCTTTTACAAGGTTGTTCAATACAGCGCGAGCAGTACCAGCTTGCATCCAAGCATCTTTCGACTCTTTAACTGGAGCAAGTTGAAGTTTACCTTCTTCCTGTTTTAGCTCGACCAGCGCATGCAGGTTGAAAGACAATGTACCTTTAGTGCCTTTCACTTCGACCTGCCGGCCGTTCTGAGTAACTGTTACACCATTAGGTACAGTTACTGGGGCTTTAGCCACACGAGACATGAGGAATCACCTATTAAGAAACAAAAGCAATAACTTCACCACCAACGCCCGCAGCACGTGCAGCGCGATCAGTCATGATGCCTTTACTTGTAGAAACAATTGCAATACCTAAACCTTGCTTAACGCTTGGAAGTGCATCTTTACCGCGATACTGACGTAGACCAGGACGGCTTACGCGCTTCACAGTTTCGATAACTGGTTTGCCTTCGAAATATTTTAACGTAATAGTCAAAGTAGCTTTTGCATCTTCTTGAGCAACTTCTACATTTGAAATATAACCTTCTTGTTGAAGAACGTTTGCAATAGCAACCTTCAACTTAGAAGAAGGCATAGAAACAACTTGTTTCTTTGCCATTTGAGCGTTACGAACACGCGTTAACATGTCGGCAACGGTATCTTGCATACTCATTATAGTCGCTCCTTACCAGCTTGCTTTAACAACGCCTGGTACATCACCCTGCATTACTGTATCGCGTAATTTGTTACGGCTTAAACCGAACTTACGGAAGTAACCATGAGGACGACCAGTTAAACCACAGCGGTTACGAAGACGTACTGGAGATGCATTACGTGGTAATGCTTGTAACTTCATCATCGCTTCGAAACGTTCTTCATCAGATGCATTTACGTTTGCAATCGTTGCTTTTAATTCAGCACGTTTTGCAGCGTATTTAGCAACTGTCTTTTCGCGTTTCAATTCGCGATTAATCATACCTTTCTTAGCCATATCGACCTCTTATTTGAACGGGAAGCCGAATGCACGCATAAGCGCACGGCCTTCGTCATCGCTACGAGCAGTGGTCGTAATAGTGATATCTAAACCACGGATACGATCAATTTTGTCAAAATCGATTTCAGGGAAAACGATCTGCTCTTTTAAACCCATAGAGTAGTTACCACGACCATCAAATGATTTCGAAGAGAAACCACGGAAGTCACGGATACGAGGGATAGCGATCGAGATCAAACGATCCAAGAATTCGTACATTTGGTCGCCACGTAAAGTAACTTTACAACCAATTGGCCAACCATCACGGATTTTAAAACCAGCGATTGATTTACGTGCAAGTGTCACAACTGGTTTTTGACCAGCAATGAGTTGCATATCAGCAACAGCGCCATCTAATAATTTCTTATCAGTTGCAGCTGCGCCTACACCCATGTTAAGAGTGATTTTCGTGATGCGAGGAATATCCATCACATTCTTAACGCCAAGTTCTTCTTGTAACTTCGCTTTAAGTTCGTCGTTATAACGTGCTTTAAGTCTGGCCATCGCCTATTCAACCTATTACTTCGCTACCGCCACTGATTCACCATTTGATTTATAAACACGAGTTTTCGCGCCATCAATCACTTGGTAACCAATACGGTCAGCCTTTTGGGTTGTAGCATTAAAAATTGCCACGTTTGAAATATGAAGCGTTGCCTCTTGAGTAACGATACCGCCTTCAGCGCCAGTTACACGGTTTGGCTTTTGATGCTTCTTCACTAAGTTAAGACCTTCGACCTTAACTCGATCTTCAGAAACAGACAAAACAACACCTTGTTTGCCTTTTTCTTTACCTGCGATCACAATTACTTGATCGCCTTTTTTAATCTTAGCCATGATTGCCTCTTATAAAACTTCAGGAGCCAATGAAATGATTTTCATGAACTGTTCAGTACGAAGTTCACGAGTCACTGGTCCGAAGATACGAGTCGCAATCGGAGCTTTGTTGTTGTTCAAAATAACAGCTGCGTTATCGTCGAAACGAATAACAGAACCATCTGGACGACGGATGCCGAATTTTGTACGTACAACTACAGCATTCATCACGTCACCTTTTTTAACACGTGCGCGCGGAATTGCTTCTTTTACAGTAACTTTAATAATATCGCCAACTGAAGCATAACGACGGTGTGAACCACCAAGTACTTTAATACATTGTACGCGGCGTGCACCACTGTTGTCTGCTACGTCGAGCATACTTTCGGTTTGAATCATTGCCCTACTCCAAAACCGAGCATCACCGGTCGCAATTTCGAAAGGCTCAAAGAGTACTCGAAATTGTCCGATGATGCAACAAGAACGTCTAATTACTCAGCAGCTGCTTCAACGACTTCCACTAAAGTCCAAGCTTTAGTTTTAGAAATTGGGCGGCTTTCTTTGATGGTCACTAAGTCGCCAGTTTTAGCAACATTGTTCTCATCATGAGCGTGTAATTTAGTTGAACGGCGGATTGATTTGCCGTACAACGGGTGTTGAACGCGGCGTTCAATAAGCACAACAATAGACTTGTCCATTTTGTCACTTACAACTTTGCCGGTTAACGTGCGGACTGTTTTTTCACTCATTGTCCGTTCCCCTGTTTTTCGGTAAGGAGTGTCTTGATACGAGCAATTGTCTTACGAGCAATTTGCACTTCATGCGATTTGCCTAATTGACCAGTTGCTTTCGCCATACGAAGACGGAATTGGTTAAGCTGTTGCTCATCAAGCAAAGCTTTCAACTCTTCTACCGACTTTTCACGTAGATCTTTAATTTTCATTACATCACCGTCCGAGTCACGATAGTGGTTTTAAACGGGAGTTTAGCAGCGGCTAAAGCAAAAGCTTCACGCGCTAACTCATCGCTAACACCTTCAATTTCGTACAGGATCTTACCTGGCTGGATCTGACAAACCCAGTATTCCACACTACCTTTACCTTTACCCATACGAACTTCTAATGGTTTTTCGGTAATTGGTTTGTCTGGGAATACGCGGATGAAGATTTTACCACCACGTTTAATACGACGGCTAATGGTACGACGTGCAGCTTCAATCTGACGCGCAGTCATACGACCACGTTCAGTTGCTTTAATTGCAATCGAACCAAATGATACTGTACTACCACGATGCGCTAGACCAGTGTTACGGCCTTTGTGCACTTTACGGAATTTGGTACGTTTAGGTTGCAACATGGATTATTCTCCCTTGTCAGCAGCACGGTCACCGCGACGACCACGACGCTCTTGACCTTCACCACGACCACGACCGCGTTTAGCTGGACGCTCTTCAGCAGGAGCAGGGTTCATGACTTGTTTCATGCCACCTAAAATCTCGCCACGGAAAATCCAAACTTTAACACCGATCGTACCGTATGTTGTTTCTGCACGCATAGTAGCATAGTCGATGTCAGCACGAAGTGTATGCAAAGGTACACGACCTTCACGATACCACTCAGTACGAGCGATCTCTGCACCACCTAAACGGCCAGAAACTTCAACTTTGATACCTTTAGCGCCAGCACGCATTGTGTTTTGAACCGCACGCTTCATAGCACGACGGAACATAACACGCTTTTCTAATTGAGAAGCAATTGCTTCAGCAACTAAACGTGCATCCAAGTCAGGGCGATCAATTTCATTGATGCTAACTTGAGCTGGAACACCCATAATGTTGGTGAGTTCGCGCTGTAATTTCTCAATATCTTCGCCTTTCTTACCGATCACGATACCAGGACGAGCAGTGCTAATTGTTACTTTAGCAGCACCTGTAGGACGTTCGATAAGAATATTGCTTACCATCGCATTCTTAAGTTTTTTAAGCAAAAACTCACGAACTTGAAGATCTTTAAGCAAGTATTCAGCGTATTGTTTCGGACTCGCATACCAGTTAGCGTTATGACGTTTCACAACACCTAGGCGGATACCGATTGGATGAACCTTCTGACCCATATCAAACCCCTACCTTAACGGTGATGTGACAAGTACGCTTAGTAATACGATCTGCACGGCCTTTAGCACGTGGCATGATACGTTTAAGGCTCATGCCTTCATCAACGTAAATCGTAGTTACTTTAAGGTCATCAACATCTAAGCTGTTGTTATGTTCAGCATTCGCGATTGCAGATTCAAGTGCTTTTTTAACGAGCACAGCTGCTTTCTTGTTGCTGAAGTTCAAAATATCTATCGCACGTGCAACCGACTTACCACGGATCAAATCAGCAACTAAACGTGCTTTTTGTGCCGAGATAGCGGCACCGCGTAATTTAGCAGTTACTTCCATCATAGCACCTATTAACGTTTAGACTTCTTATCAACACCGTGACCACGATAGGTACGAGTTGGCGCGAATTCACCCAATTTATGACCAACCATGTGTTCAGTAACAATTACTGGAACGTGGTTACGGCCATTGTGAACAGAAATTGTTAAACCAACAAAGTCTGGAAGGATCATTGAACGACGTGACCATGTTTTGATCGGCTTACGGTTGTTAGCAGCAATCGCAGCTTCAACCTTAGCGAACAAATGCGCGTCGACGAATGGACCTTTTTTTAATGAACGAGGCATTATTCAGATTCCCTTACTTGACGCGACGGTCGCGAATAATCATCTTAGTCGTACGCTTATTGGTACGTGTCTTGTACCCTTTAGCTTTTTGACCCCATGGACTTACAGGTTGAATACCTTTACTACGTCCTTCACCACCACCGTGCGGGTGATCTACCGGGTTCATCGCCATACCACGAACGGTAGGACGAATACCACGCCAGCGCGCAGCACCAGCTTTACCCAATGAACGAAGGTTGCTTTCTTGATTAGAAACTTCACCAATGACAGCACGACATTCAACGTGTACTTTACGCATTTCACCAGAACGTAAACGAACGATAGCGTAAGAACCATCACGACCCAACAACTGAACTGAAGTACCAGCAGAACGCGCTAATTGAGCACCTTTACCGATTTTAAGTTCAAGGTTGTGAAGCGTAGAACCGATTGGCATATTGCGAAGTGGCAAGCAGTTACCTGGACGAATTGGAGCATCATTACCAGATTGTACTTTATCACCAGCACGTAAGCCTTTAGGTGCAATGATGTAACGACGCTCACCATCAGCATATTTCAATAAAGCAATATGAGCTGTACGGTTAGGATCATATTCGATGCGCTCTACAGTCGCTGGAATACCATCTTTGTTACGTTTAAAGTCAACAATACGGTAGTTTTGCTTATGACCACCACCCACGTGACGTGTAGTGATGTGACCATTGTTATTACGACCACCAGTACGTTTTTTAGCTTCTACCAACGGTGCATAAGGAGCGCCTTTGTGAAGATGGTCATGAACCACTTTCTCTACAAAGCGACGTCCTGGAGACGTTGGCTTACATTTTTGAATTGGCATAATTCTCGTCCTTATTCCGCTGCGTTTTCAGCGGTATCGCCCAAGTCAGCCATTTCTACATCTTGGCCAGCTTTCAGGGTGACGTATGCTTTTTTCACATCAGAACGACGTCCTAATGTTTTACCAAAGCGTTTTGTTTTACCTTTAGTGATCGTTGTATTAATTTTTACAACTTCAACACCAAAGAGCTGCTCAACTGCTTTTTTGATTTCAAGTTTGTTTGCATTTAATGCAACTTTGAACACTTGAACACCAGCAGTATCACCTAAAACTTGTGCTTTTTCTGAGAATACTGGTCCTAATAGGACTTGATAGATACGTTCGTTGTTCATCCGAGTTCTACCTCAATTTTCTTAGCAGCAGCTACAGACATTACAACTTTATCAAATGCAATCAAGCTAACAGGATCAATAGCAGTAGCATCAACCACATCAACATGTGGAAGGTTGCGAGCTGCAAGATACAAGTTCTCATCTACAGCATCTGTAATGATCAATGCACGAGTTGCATTCAAGTCTGTAAGTTTTGCAAGCAAGTCTTTAGTTTTTGGAGCTGCAACAGCAAACTCTTCAACTAATACAAGACGATCTTGGCGAACAAGTTCAGCTAAGATACATTGCATTGCACCGCGATACATCTTACGGTTTACTTTTTGAGACCAATCTTGTGGGCGAGCAGCAAAAGTTTTACCACCACCAACCCAGATAGGGCTACGAATAGAACCCGCACGAGCGCGACCAGTACCTTTTTGACGGAATGGTTTTTTACCACCGCCAGAAACGTCTGCACGTGATTTCTGAGCTTTCGAACCTTGACGACCACCAGCTAAGTAAGCTGTAACAACTTGGTGTACAAGCGCTTCGTTAAACTCACGTCCGAAAGCAACTTCAGACAATTCAACAGCAGAGCCGGAAACAGTTTTTAAATTCACAGTATTTCCCCTCAGGCCTTGATGGTAGGACGTACAATAACGTCACCATTCGTTGCACCAGGAACAGCACCTTTAACAACTAAAACAGAACGTTCAGCGTCAATAGATACAATTTCAAGACCTTGAACTGTTACGCGTTCATCACCTAAGTGACCAGCCATTTTCTTGCCTTTGAACACGCGACCAGGAGTCTGGTTTTGACCTGTAGAACCTAATACACGGTGAGATACGGAGTTACCATGAGTAGCATCTTGCGTACGGAAATTCCAACGCTTAACACCACCTTGGAAGCCTTTACCTTTTGATTGACCAGTTACATCAACAATTTGACCAACTGTGAACAAATCAACACCGATAGAAGCACCAACTTCACGGCCTTCAAGCTCAGCTTCAGTAACACGGAACTCTTTAACTAAACGACCAGCAGCAACACCCGCTTTCGCGAAGTGGCCTTTCTGAGCGTTAGTTACGCGCGATTCGCGACGTTCACCAGTAGTTACTTGAATTGCTTGATAACCATCAGTTTCAAGTGTTTTGATTTGCGTAATGCGGTTTGGATCGACTTCGATCACTGTTACTGGAACAGAAACACCTGCTTCAGTAAAGATGCGAGTCATACCACATTTGCGACCGACTAAACCAATAGCCATGTGCATAAACCTCTAAAAAAGCGGCCTAATTAACTTAGAGTTAATTAACCGAAAGCCTTAACCCAAAGCGATCTGAACATCAACACCAGCAGCAAGATCTAACTTCATCAATGCATCAACAGTTTTATCTGTAGGTTGAACGATGTCGATCAGGCGTTTATAAGTGCGGATTTCATACTGGTCACGAGCGTCTTTGTTGACGTGTGGTGAAGTAAGAACGTTGAAGCGTTCGATGCGAGTAGGCATCGGGATTGGACCACACACTTGTGCGCCAGTACGCTTAGCGGTTTCTACGATCTCTTGAGCAGATTGATCAATCAGGCGATGATCAAAAGACTTCAAACGGATACGAATTCTCTGGTTAGACATACCAGTAAACTCCAAGCCAAAAATATAAAGAATCACCCATGACGCACCTCACCTTATTGGCAAGTGTCAAGGGCAGTGAAAATCACTAAGGTCATGATCGATGCCACGACTGTAATGCGTTAACTACTTTCTTCGTAGTGAACGCCCTCCATTTGAGGGTCGCCCATTATAACGATTGTTTAAGTCTTATGCAATTCTTCTTTTATTTTTTTAGTTTTATAGTTGATTAAGCATTCACCACATACTCTATTGCTCGATTTAGTAATTGATTACCCTGTTCAAACTTACTTTTAATCGTTTTTTTTAATTCTGCGATTGGCTGAACATATTCACCATTAAATACCGCACTATCTTCTTCATTTTCAATCAATAATTGCAAAGCATGTGGTGTTATTTCAGGATGAAATTGAAACCCCAGTACATTGCGCCCAATTTGATACATTTGATTTTGACAAACATTATTCTGCGCTAAACGGACTCCTCCACGGGGTATTTCGAAGGTTTCGCTATGCCACTGCATAATGTTAATTTTTTCTGGTATTTGAAAATAATTTTCGGGTATGTGTGAAACACGACCTACATCCATCCAACCCAGTTCTTGGTGTTGATTTCGACTCACAGATGCACCAAGTGCATTAGCAATCAGTTGTGCCCCTAAACATAAACCAATCGCAGGTTTACCCGCAGAGAGATAACGTCTTAACCATCTTTTTTCCAATTTTAACCAAGGATAATTTGCTTCGTCATTCACACTCATGGTTCCCCCCATAATGATCAGCAAATCAACTTCATCAATATTAGGTAGGGCCTCCAATTCAAGAGATAAATCAACGGGTAAAGCAAAGAACTCTGTGGCGGTAATTTTTGCTTGATGTTCCTTTAAATAGTCATAGCAACTGCCAAAACCTTCACCAGCAATGTGCTGAAAATAATGCACTCTTAAATGCGACTTCATGCGCGTAAACCTATTGTAGTTAGAATGATAATTAGTCTTAGCAAAAATAAAGCCAGTTTTGACTAAAAGCTTTGATTCGTAACGATTCTGTACAAAATATGCAAATGACTAGCAGGATTCGATATTTTCTCTTAACCTAAATCATTCTATTGATTTAATTTTGCCCCATGACTAAACAAAATAGCTTACAAACCACACTCATTCATGCACCACGCCAAGCTCCCCAATACATAGAAACGATTCAACCTCCCCTATTTCGTGCATCAACGATTATTTTTAAAACAACAGCGCACCTTTTTGATCGCCACTGGACTGACCCTTATGATTATAGTTATGGCACACACGGTACACCGACGACGTTTACATTAGGAGATAATATTGCTCGAATTGAAGGTGGAAATTATTGTTTACTTGCACCCAGTGGCTTATCTGCAATCAATTTAGTAAATAGTACTTTTTTAAGCTCAGGGGATGAAGTTTGGGTTGCAGACAATATTTATGGCCCAAATCTGGAACACTTAAAGAATCTGCAAGACCGCTACGGCATTCACGTCAAAATCTACAACCCAATTGATGCGAATAGCTTTCAACCAACTGAAAAAGCTAAATTAATTTGGCTGGAGGCGGCAGGTTCTGTCACCTTAGAATTTCCCGACCTCAAAAATCTGGTTAAAAAAGCACAGCAAGCGAAGGTTCTGACAGCATTGGATAACACATGGGGTGCTGGACTGGCCTTTAATGCCTTTGATTTTTCAGATGAGCATTTGTCTGTGGACATCACTATACATGCACTCACCAAATACCCAAGCGGTGGTGGCGATATTTTAATGGGTTCAGTGGTTACACGAGATCCGCAATTACATCATAAACTGTACCGTATGCATGCAACCCAAGGGATCTGTGTTTCAGGCGATGATACCGCACAAATTCAACGCAGCTTGGCTCATATGCCACTTCGTTATGAACAACAATCTAACAGTGCAATAGCAGTGCTTGATTGGCTAAAGCAACAATCTCAATTTTGCCAAGTTTTACATCCAAGTGATACCAACTCAGCAGGCCATTTATTTTGGCAACAAGTCTGTGAAACAGGAAAAAGTGCAGGTTTAGTCAGTGTCATTTTCAAACCTGAATATGATCTCGCAGCGATTCGAAAATTCTGCGATAGCTTAAACTTATTTAAGTTGGGATTCAGTTGGGGCGGCCCTGTCAGCCTTGTTATGCTTTATAATTTAAAACAGATGCGAGAACTAGAAAATACACATTTACAACAAGGTTTATTGATTCGCTTCTGCATAGGACTAGAACATCCAAACGATTTAATCCAAGATATTCAAAACGCACTAAAACAACTCGAATGAAATAAAGCATAGGTGAAGAATGAATACACCCATTATTATTGCAAAAAAAACCACAGATACAACGCAAGATATTGTTTTACATTCTCAATTTGCAAACCGCCACGGTTTAATTGCAGGTGCGACAGGCACAGGTAAAACAGTGACTCTGAAGGTATTGGCCGAAAGTTTCTCACGGCTGGGCGTACCTGTCTTTTTGGCAGATGCTAAAGGTGATGTCTCTAGTTTGGCTAAAGCAGGAAGTAGCAACCCCAAATTTGATGAGCGTTTAAAAAACTTACAACTTGAACCCATTCCATTTGCTGCTTCCCCTGTTATTTTTTGGGATTTATTTGGGCAACAAGGTCATCCTATTCGTACCACAATTTCAGAAATTGGTCCGTTACTTTTGGCACAAATACTCAATCTGAATGACACACAAGAAGGCGTTCTTTCGGCCGTTTTCCGCGTTGCAGATGATCAAGGGCTTTTATTAATTGATTTCAAAGACCTTAAAGCCATGCTGACCTATGTCAGCGAAAATGCAGCCGAATTAAAAGCTGAATATGGCAACCTTTCTCCAGCTAGTCTTGGGGCAATTCAACGCAATTTACTGGCTTTAGGTGATCAAGGTGGAGAGCAATTTTTTGGTGAGCCTAGCCTGAATATTCTCGATTTTATTCAGACCGATACCAATGGTCATGGCTATATCAATATCTTAGCTGCCGACAAGTTGATGAATACCCCGAAGCTTTATGCCACATTCCTGTTATGGATGCTTTCTGAGCTATTTGAGCAGCTTCCAGAAGTTGGCGATATGGATAAGCCGAAACTGGTGTTCTTCTTCGATGAGGCTCATTTGTTATTTGATAATGCCAGTCCAGGCTTGCAACAGAAAATCGAACAGGTAGTTCGCCTGATTCGCTCTAAAGGCGTGGGAATTTATTTTATTACCCAAAACCCACTGGATTTACCAGAAAGTGTCTTAGGGCAATTAGGCAACCGTGTGCAACATGCCTTACGTGCATTTACTCCAAAAGATCAAAAGGCGGTCAAAACCGCAGCGGATACCTTTCGAGCCAATCCAGCATTCAAAGTTGATCAAGCGATTACAGAACTTGCTGTAGGTGAAGCATTAATTAGTTGTCTAGATGAGCAAGGGACACCGCAAATTGTAGAGCGCGGTTGGGTCATGCCACCTTACTCTTCATTTACGCCAATCACGCCAGAAGAACGCCAAATTATTATTTCGCAAAGTATTGTTGCAGGGGTTTATGATCAAGCTGTGGATCGTGATAGTGCTTATGAAATGCTGCAAAAGAAAGTGCTACAACAGTCTCAACAAAAACAGGCAGATGAATTAGAAAAGCAGCAAAGCAAAGAACAAGATGCTTTAGCCAAACAACAGGCGAAAGAACAAGAACGCTTTGCAAAAGAGCAACAAAAAGCCGCAGAGAAAGCACAACGAGATCGAGAGAAACTCACCCAAGATATTGTGGGAACTTTTGCAAAAAGTGCGGCTCGTAGCTTGGGCGGCTCTACAGGTCAAAAGATCGTTCGCGGTTTACTTGGCTCATTATTTGGCAAATAAAAATCTTTATTATTTTAAAAATCAGAGGATAATCATTTATCCCCTATTTTTTTTATGGTTTAATCAAAACAGATCTTGCAAATAAATTTTATAAGGTATATTTTAAATATATCTTATAAATGATAGCCAAGAGAGATCACCCATGACTCCGCAGCAAATTGACCTTGTAAAAGCAACTGTACCTGTACTCCGTGAAAATGGTGTGGCACTCACGGGTTACTTTTACAACCGTATGTTAGGTAATAACCCCGAATTAAAAGAAACCTTCAATATGGGACATCAACGTAGTGGTGCACAAGCACAAGCACTTGCGGGTGCTGTACTAGCTTATGCGGAAAATATTGAAGATCCTTCTGTACTTTTACCTGTGGTCGAATTAATTGCACACAAACATGTGAGCTTGAATATTCAATCACCTGATTACAGTATTGTGGGTGAGAACCTACTGCACTCTATCAGTGAAGTACTGAATATCTCGATGGAAGATCCATTGATTGGTGCATGGGCGGCCGCTTATGGTCAATTAGCTGACTTATTTATTAGCACTGAAAAAGCGATCTATGATCAACATCAACAAACCAAAGGCAGTTGGTTAGGTTGGCGTAATTTCAAAATTGCCAAAAAAGTCGTTGAAAGCGATGAAATTACTTCATTCTATTTAGCTCCTGTGGATGGTGGTGAATTACCTAAATATGAAGCGGGTCAATACATTTCAGTCCGTGTATTTGTTGAGGAACTAGGTTTAAGACAGCCACGTCAATACACCCTTTCAACAAGTCCTCAAGCAGATTACTTACGTATTTCAGTCAAACGTGAGGATGAAAAAGGTGAGTTAGCAGGTGGTTGGGTATCAAGCACCTTACATGGCTTGGCTGAGGGTTCAGAAATTGAGGTGTCTGCACCTACAGGCAACTTCTACCTGATTGATAGCAAAAAACGTAATGTGTTTATCAGTGGTGGTGTAGGTTTAACGCCAATGATTGCTATGCTGAATCAATTAGTGACAGAAGATATGCCTCAGCCTGTCAGCTTTATTCATGCCTGCCGTAGCAGTCAGGTGCATGCCATGAAACAGCATATTCATGAGTTAAAGGCAAAATATCCACGCCTGAGCACATTTACTGCCTATGAGTTCCCACATGAAAGTGATGTGCTAGGTGAAGATTATGACGTTGCTGGCCGTCTGGATTTAGCAGCGATGGATGCCGCTTTACTGCCAATCAATGCAGACTATTATCTGTGTGGTCCAATGCCATTTATGGCAGAGCAGCATAAAGCTTTAGTTGCTCGTGGCATCCCTGCTGAAAATATCCATAGCGAAGCATTCGGTACGGGTGGCGTAAAACTCAGCTAATCGTTGCTGCGTTTTGCATAGGGCTAGTCTATGTTAGACTAGCCCTTTCTGTTTAAAGCAATAAATTGAGTGAAAACCCATGCAACTCAATAAGTTTACTGATTATGCACTCAGAATTTTAATGTATGTCGCTCGTCCGAGTGATGTACCGTATACGATTGCAGATATTGCACGGGACTTGCATGTATCCCAAAACCATTTAGTGAAAATCGTTCACTTCATGGGAAAACAGCATTGGATTGTAACGATTCGCGGCAAAGGCGGTGGACTTCGTTTAAATCCAGAGGCTAAAAGTCTAAAATTGGGTGAGATTGTTCGTATCTTACAAGGCAATCATCAAATCGTAGAATGTAATACGCCACCTTGCGTTTTACGCTCTCATTGCGGACTTAAAAGTATTTTGGATCAAGCTTTAGAATGTTTTTATCAAAGCCTTGATCAATATACACTTGGAGAAGTGGTGCAATATGGCATTCTTCCCTCTTCTACAAATTCAAATATTGATTTTTTACAACTCGTTCAAAAAGCCTAAACATCAAGATTCGCACGAATCTCTCACATCCTTTATAATAGTCGTTGCTATTTCAATTCAAAAAGTAAGCTTCTATGCGTCGTAGTGAAAAATCGAAAGACACCAAAGCCAAACTCGCACCTAAACAAAAAATCAGTTATGAAAAAAAGACTGATCCTGCTGTAACCGCATATGCAGTGCAGTCTTTGACTTGGTTACGCCAAGCTGAATTTTTGATGAGTGCGCCTAAACTGGATTTGTGCGTAGAAGATACAGGTTATGAAATCGCATTTGCAGGACGTTCCAATGCAGGAAAATCGAGTGCAATTAATGCTTTAACTAATCAAAAGCAACTCGCACGCGCTTCAAAAAGACCGGGGCGCACGCAAATGATTAACTTTTTTAGCTTAGGTAATCCAGATCAACGTTTGGTCGATTTACCAGGTTATGGTTATGCGGCTGTACCTGAAGCCATGAAAATCGTATGGCAGAAAGAACTTGAGAACTATCTAATCCATCGTAAAAGCTTACAAGGCTTAGTACTGTTAATGGACATCCGCCATCCATTACAACATTTTGACTTAATGATGCTGGAATGGGCACATTCACGCCATTTGTTTGTGCATATCCTGCTTACTAAAGCCGATAAATTAAACCGTGGCCCTGCCAATAAAGTACTATTAGAAATTAAGCAGCAGTTGAAGAAAATGAAACTTGATTTCTCGATTCAATTATTCTCTTCACTCAATCGAATTGGTTTAGAAGAATTAGCAAGCGTCATGGGTGGCCGTTTAAATTTCACACTTGATCAACCAGCAGAATTTGACCTTGATCAGATCCCAGAAGCTTCAGAAGTAGACGTCGAAGAATAAATAATGCATTTTATACAACTTGATGCATTAAATAATTTCTAATTGTCCCGAATTGCTAAACACAAACACTAAGTAGTTTTCATATACTGCTTAGTGTTGGTTCATTGCACTATCGATTAGGACTGAACGATGAAATTACTATCATTTATGAAGAACAAAGTGCTTGGTTCTTCGATTGACTATAAAATTCTCCCACGCAAAGTGAAATTTGACTGGAAAAAAACACCAGTGGATTGGATTCCAAACCAGCCTTATGCCAGTTATTTTATTAATGAAATTAACAATATTTTGCCTGCTGGTGAGTTTTGGTTCTGCCGCTTATACAACAAAGTTCTTCCAGAAATTACTGATGAAAAATTAAAACAAGACGTTCAAGCATTTATTCGCCAAGAAGCGATGCATGCGGTTGCACATACGTCTGCGAACAAAGAATATCTTAGCCAACGTAATATTGATATTCAGCGTAATCTCGATATTATGGATTTCTTATTTAACAAAGCTTTAGCTGATAAGCCTTTTGGTAAAGAAGTTCCTAAAATACTTGACCATCAATGGGATTTGTTCCGTCTAGGCATCATTGCAACAGTTGAACACATGACTTGTGTATTGGGTAAATACGCACTGTATAACAAACGTTGGGAAGAGCTCGGTGCCGATCCTGAAATGATTGATCTGATTAAATGGCATGGTTCTGAAGAAATCGAACATCGTACCGTTGCCTTTGACCTTTACCGTCATTTGGGCGGAGGTTATATCGCACGCTACTACCTCAGTGTTGCCGTGATTATTGGCGTACTGGGCTTGTGGGTGGATGGCGCGGCACATATCATGGATCAAGATCCTCGTTTTACCGACAAAAAACCAAGTTTATTTAGACCATGGGTTTGGATGGAGTGGTACAAAATTGGTCGTCAAGATAATCAGGTTTTACCAAATCCAATTTGGTTAGTCGCTCAACAAATCGACTATCTCATGCCTTGGTATAATCCTGTGAAAGAAGGTAATACTCAAGATGCGGTGAATTATTTAAATAATTCACCGGCAGCAAAACGCGCTTTACAACAAGCTGCATAAGCATTTCAATAAAAAAGCAGGAGTCTTCTCCTGCTTTTTTTTATTTCTTAAATCGCATCAACTTGATTCAACTTCTGCTTGCTTAGCATAACGATCAACAACAACACTGATCATCATATCACCCTGTACATTCACTACTGTTCGTACAGTATCTAATACTCGATCAATCGGTAATAAAATCGCAATCGCTTCCGCAGGCAAACCAACTGATTGTAAAACCATAATCATGGTCACCATACCTGCGCTGGGAATACCTGGTGCTCCCAATGAAGCAATCATGGCAGTTAAACATATGATAATTTGCTGTGTTAAGCTCAAGTCCAAGCCCATCAAATTTGCAATAAACAAAGCAGCGGCTGCCTCATAAAGTGCAGTACCATCCATATTTAATTGTGTTCCTAAAGGAATCACAAATCCTGCCGTCTGTGGTCGCACACCTAAATTTTCTTGTGCACATTTCATACTGAGTGGCATCGTCGCAGAACTTGAACTGGTCGCAAATGCAGTGACCAAAGCTGTGCGTGCACCTTTAAAGAAAGTGATTGGATTCATTTTTCCAAAAATCCAAAGTAATGCCGGCAAAACAACAGCACCGTGAAAAATCGTTGTTCCTGTGACAACCATTGCGAATTCCACCAAACGACTTAACACGGAAAGATCTTCGGTCGCGATCAATTTAGCAAGCAATGCAAAAATACCGATTGGGGCTAGCTTCATCACCCAACCCACAAGCATCATCATCATGACAAAGAATTGTTGGCAGGTATTGCGAACCAAACCAAAGCTTTCACCCCCTTTGACTAATGCGACTCCAAGGAATAACGCAAAGACCACAACTGCAAGTACATTACCCTCACTAAATGCTTTAAAAGGATTGATTAAGGTATTTTGGATAAAACTGGTCAGAAAACTTGAAGGCGTCAGCGTATCTGGCGTCTGATGGTTTTGCATGGCTTCTTGGAAGATTTGAATATCTACGCCTTTGCCTACTTCAAATAGATGTGCACAACTAATCCCTAAAATCAAAGCTAAGGTTGTCGTCGTGAGGCAGCTTAATGCTGTAATTTTCCAAACTCGTCCAAATTGTCCACCAGCCTGTAAATTTGAAACACCTACAACGATCGAACTAAAAATAAGTGGGATGAGCAACATTTTTAGTAAACCAATAAAAATACTGCTTAAAATCCCCAGCCCATACAAACTATGTTCAGCAAAACTAGTCTGCGGATACAAAGTTAAGAAGAACCCATATATAACACCCAGTACGGCTGCGATTAGAATTTGTGTATTTAAATTCATTCTGATTAATAAAATATTTTAGCTTGTGGGTACTATGGCACGCTCACATTGAAGAATCGAGCAATTTTTTGTCACAACCTTATGACAAAAAAAGCCATCTAAACGATGGCTTTTTTTTGAATTTTTCAAATCGAATTTACTGGGTTTCAATTTCTCTCAATCGAATTAGACCCTCTTGCACAGTGCTACATACCAGCTGACCATTCTGCCACATGCGTCCAAAATTCAGACCACGTGAACTGGCACTAATCGTTGCTTCCATATCGTAAAGCATCCAATCATCAGCACGTAACGGGCGATGGAAGTAAATGGTATGATCAATGCTTGCACATTGTAAATTTGGCGAAATCCAAGATAACCCGTGTGGACGCAGTGCTGTGGTCATCAAAGTAAAATCTGAATAAAACGCAACGATGGCTTGATGTAATGACACGTCATCAACATTTTCTGCAATACGATCATGGGTACGAATGTAGTGCGCATAATATGGTGCTTCAGGCTGCGGCTGAAAAGGATTAACTGGTCGAGTTGGTCTGATTTCAACATGACGTTCGCGCATAAAACTCGTACGTGCATTTTCTGGGACGAAATTGAGCATACTTTCCTTTAATTCTTTCTCAGACTTCAGCTCTTCAGGACTCGGATACTCTGGTTCTTTATGTTGATAATTTAAGCCTTCTTCTGGATTGGCAAAAGATACCATCGCCGAGAAAATTGTACGTCCATGTTGGATCGCACGCACTTGTCGACTTGCAAAACTTTTACCATCTCGCAATGGATCAACTTCATAAATGATCGGTGCATCGACATCACCACCATATAAAAAATAAGCATGCAACGAATGTGCTGGACGGTTTGTGGTATATGATGCCGCTCTTAATGCTTGTCCAAGAACTTGCCCACCGAATACTCGTTTCCCAACCAAATTGCGACTGTTGCCTCTGAAAATATGTTCTTCCAACTTTTCCAAAGTCAAAAGCTCAACCAGTTCTTGAGTTAACGCATTCATGTAATAGCCTTCCAACATCAATGAGGAGAGATCAACTAATCCATTCAGGATTGATCATTTCGATTGTGCCACAAATTCCAATAAATATGCTCAGGATAAAATGATTCATCCGTCACATTAATCTTTATTTATAAGCGCTAAAAATACGATTTTTAACGATAAAATCCACCAAATACGCTATATTTTGTCAGAAAATAACATATCGTTTCATGACAGAATATCGCAGAATGTCGTGTTGACGTTTGTGTTCATCGAGCTATGCCGTACGCTGTGGTTTTACGGCACTATAACAACGCCTCATGCTCAAGGTTATCATTTAGGAGTCTGTAATGTCCAAGACTGGATTTGGTCAAATGTATCGCCAACTGTCGAGTAAGTTACTTGACCTTGTGGTCACTCCACATGTTCTTGGTGAAGTTCCTACAGAATCAACAACAACTGAGCAAAGCACACCAGATTCAAATAAAGTGATTTGCTATGTACTACAAAATTATTCACGTAGTAATGCTCTGGTAGTTGATGGTGAAACACGTCGCCTTCATCTAAAGCCAGCTTTGGATGCCATGAGTTTTGGAACTTATCATGAAAAAAACTCGATTCTATTTTTACATCAGAATGAAAATAACTTTTTTAATACTCAAACATATCCCCCACGCCTTCTACAGTTGATCGAAGCATTAGAACAAAATCAAGAAGTAGATGTTCAATTAGTTCCCGTTACAGTACTTTGGGGACGCTCACCTGATAAAGAAGATTCATGGTTTAAATTATTATTTTCTGATACTTGGGCAACACCAGGTACTGTTAAGCAACTCATGAATATTGGCTTACATGGGCGTGATTCATATTTAGAATTCCATGAACCTCAATCTCTACGTGAATTGGTAGATTATGCCAAGAGACATCATCCAAACATCTCTCCTGCCACGTATATCGCAAGTTCACTAGATGGCTACCTAGACCAGCAACGCGAAGTGGTACTTGGGCCTGACTTGTCAGACCGCCGCAACGTGATGCAGTCTATCATTAAGGCACCCGATGTACAGGATGCCATTCGCCGTGAAAGCATTCAGCATAAAATCAGCATGCTTGAGGCAGAACGCCGCGCAATTGGCTATGTCAATGAAATCGTTTCTGATTATTCAGCGTCAGCAGTACGCTTCGCAGATATGGCTTTAACACGATTATGGACACAACTGTATGACGGCGTTGAAGTTCATAATTTCAGTACAGTTCGCGAACTTGCGAAAGACTATGAGATTATTTACACACCCTGCCACCGTAGCCATATTGACTATTTATTACTGTCTTATGTGATTTACAAACGTGGCTTGATGATTCCATATATTGCTGCGGGTGATAACCTAAACTTACCCTTTGTAGGTCAGTTATTACGTGGAGGTGGTGCATTTTTCATACGCCGATCTTTCCGCGGAAATGCACTATATACATCTGTATTCAAAGAATATTTATACAGCATTCTATCACGCAATACGCCTATCGAGTACTTCATTGAAGGTGGTCGTTCACGTACTGGTCGCTTGCTACCACCGAAGACAGGTATGCTTGCAATGACCGTACATGGTCATTTACGTGGTCGTGCTAAGCCAATCGTATTCTTACCGACGTATATTGGGTATGAGCGCTTGATGGAAGGCTCAACTTATGTAGGTGAAATGCAAGGTAAGCCAAAAGAAGCAGAATCAATTTTCGGTATCGTCAAAACTTTACGTAAAATTGAAAGAATTTTTGGCAAGGTACACGTTAACTTTGGTGAACCTGTTTTCCTCGATGATATTTTAAAGCAGCATAATGCGGATAAAATTCAAATCGAAAAAAATGATGCGCCAATTCCAGCTGAAGTATCAAATGTTGTTTCAAGCTCAGCTAATGTTATTTTAGAAAATATTAATCGCGCAGTGGTCATCAACCCTGTTTCATTATTATCTTTGATCTTATTAGCAACACCAAAACATACATTAGATGAAGAGATCTGTGCGAAACAACTTGATATTTATCGTGATTTAGCGACTCAACAACCGTATGACGAACGCACACAAGTCACTTCTTTATCAGGTAAAGAAATCATTGCTTATGGCTTAAAGCTCAAACTAATCAAACGTGTGCAGCATGTTCTAGGTGATATTATTGCCATAGAAGACAATCAAGCCGTTTTATTAACCTATTTCCGTAACAACATCTTACATGCTTTTGTCTTACCATCACTGGTTGCATCATTGGTTGAACATAACGGTAAGATTAATAAAACAGATTTAAGCAATGTGATTCGTACATTGTATCCATTCTTAAAAGCCGAATTATTCATGAAGTGGAAAGCTTCTGAATTGCAACAGCACATTGATAACTATATCAACGCACTTGTTAAAATTGGTCTAATTTTCCAAGATCATGATAGCAACTTATTTAGCCCAACACCAAACAGTGAAGAGCATCAGAAACTTTTGACTTTAGGCATGCCAGTTAAACAAAGCTTAGAGCGTTACTACATGACGCTTGCACTGATCACCCAACGTGGTTCTGGCAATATCTCCACCAAACAGGTTGAGGAGCTGAGTCACTTATTGGGTCAACGTCTGTCTGTGCTGTATGAATTTAACTCACCAGAGTTCTTTGACAAGGCACTGTTCCAAAGCTTTATTAAGGTGCTAACTCAGCAGAATTATATTCGCAACAATGAACAGGGCTTCATTGAATATGATGACAACTTTAGTGAGATGGCGGCAGGTGCTCAATTGGTGCTGGATGAGGCGACCTTGCAGATGTTGCAGCACATTACAACATTTACAGATAAAGAACTTGCAACCGCTTTAGAAGCAATGGCTTCTCAACAGGCAAAACGTCGTTTAAAACGCAAGAAAGCTTAATGTTTCGGTATTCACTTTTGATGGGTTAGTCAAAAAAATTGGCTAACCCAATTTATTTGCGGCATTCTAAATATTTCGGATCATCTAGACATCTGAGTCGTTTGATTAGCTCGACAAAATAGGCATCGTAGTAACCGGAATCCACATAACGATTACGAATCTTAGCAACCAGCGCCTCATAGCCCTGCTTTTCATAACCCGAAATATCAGCCCAATAATACGCTGGTAAATGATTTTCCCATTGCATTGCTTGTGCAGCTAAAACATTACTATTTTTTACAAACCAAGTTCGGATTTGGTGTCCAAAACCATTGGGATACGCTTGAGGTCGAATCACAATATTAATTGCGAAATACGCGACTGGAAAATTGACAACTTGGGTCGATTCACCAAACTCTTTTTTCAAGTTATAAGGTAATACGCCATACGCTGGTGCAGCCAATATATCGATCTTCTTTTGCTTGAAAGAATCAACTGCCGTAGCAAAATCCACATAAACAGGTTTTGCCGATACACTTTGTACCAATGCCAATTGAGGCGGATTATTTTCCAAAATACCAATGGTCTTATTCTTTAATTGTGAAACTTTCCTGATCTGCTGAGTATTCATGGTCATATATGCCGTGCCAATTGGAATCATGCCTAGCACTTCATAATTTTGATCTAGCATACGTTTTTCGACATTTGGATTGGTCAATAGCTGCAACAACATACGTGCAACACGATTGTTTGAAATCAAACCAATTCCACCGGTACTTCCCATAAAATGGTTGTAACGATAGGTATGAAAATTAGATGCCACTAAACCTGAACATTTATTTTGATCAAATGCCTGAATCGCATTTTTTTCATCCTTAAAAGTATCAAACTTTAACTGAGTTTTATGTTGAAGTGCATAGAGACGAATATCTTGTAAACGACGACTAATATCGCCCTGAGTTCCCAATGGATCAAACACACACCATGTTTGTGCGCCCGCCCAACTGTTTGTTGCCACCAATCCCAGCATCATCGTAAAAATTATTTTTCTCATATCCACCCCTTAATGCCTCATCACAAACCATGTGCACAACTCAGGCAGTTCCTTTACGGAGTCTGTTGGTATTTTATCATCAAAATCTATACCAACTATTCAAATTGTCTTGCAGTTTAATCTAATTATTTTTCATTATCATGTACCGACAACAGCGTCTGATAGTCATTAAAGCAAATCTGATGTTCAAATTTAAATCCCGTTTGTGGCAATCGAGTTGCATAAATTCGCTTCCCAGTTACTTGCTCAGACAAAAGTTGCAACTGAGGCAAGTTTAAATATTGTTGAAACCAACTTAATATTTCATGCATGGGTAAAGGATTGTTATTACTGATGATATAACTTGATTCAACAACATCTATAACAGCTAATAATGCTAAAAACTTAGCTAAATCATCGATATGAATTCGATTACTAAAATGTATGGCTGGATAAGTCAGTGTTTGTTCAGCAAGCTTTTTTAAACGAGCAATTGAGGTCCCATAAATTCCTGCTGGTCGGACAATAATGCTCTGATGCGGATAATGTGATTGCCACAACAACTCCATCTTCCGAAGCAGATGCCCCTGCTCATCGATGGGTTGAATCATTGATTCATCATCAATTCGCTCCCCTGCATTTTCACCATAAACTCGTGTCGAAGAAACGATGATGATACGTCGAATAGGATGATTTTTGAGAGCATTAGCAATCGGTTCAACGCTATCAACATAGGTTTGTTGATATGCTTCTATGCCGCTCTGCGAAGGTGCAAGAATGACATAAACCAAATCAATTGGATCAAGCTGAGTCAAATCTAAATAGTGTATATCTTGAATATAGTGGCTTGCATAACAATCCATTTTTGGACTACGGCTAATTGTGCTAATGTGGTGACCTTGCTCAAATAAGTGTTTAGCAACGCGCTGAGATGTTTTACCATAACCAATAAATAAAATATGCATATACACCCTTGAATAGAGATGACTTCAGTCCAGCAATTACAAGGTGTTGGTGCCGCCGCAGCAACCCTATTAGAAAAGCTTCATATTTTTAGCACGGATGATTTGTTATTTCATCTTCCTCGTGACTATGAAGATCGTAGCACCATTATTCCAATGAATCAGCTGGTTGTTGGACGAAGTTATTTGCTCGAAGGTGAGGTTCGATCCGTAGATTTTCCTCCGGGTAAAAAGAAATCACTTGCAGCCTTATTACAAGATGATTTTGGCAAGGTCACTTTACGGTTTTATCATATTTATAAGGGACTAACTGATCGCATCAAAATGGGACAACAGCTCCGAATATTCGGTGAAGTTCGTGTTGGAGCACGCGGTCTTGAAATGTATCATCCAGAAATACAAGTCATCCAACAGCATACGCCGTTACCCAAAACCCAACTCACGGCCATTTATCCTAGCACTGAAGGTCTGACGCAGCCTAAATTACGTGAATATGTTCGTCAGGCGTTACAACATCATAGCGATGACTTGGCTGAGTTATTACCGACTAAATACAGCAACGGCTATGAACTTAAACAAGCATTAGAATATATTCATGAGCCACCTGTTGATGCCAACATGCAACAACTCAATCAAGGTTCGCATCCTGCCCAACAACGATTAATTTTTGAAGAGCTAGTCGCCCATCAAATTAGCCTATTAACACGCCGTGCCTATATCCGCCAAATTGCTGCACCTCGTTTTGATAGCAGTAAAATCTTGGCTAAGGCATTATTAGATGGTCTTCCTTTTCAAATGACCAATGCACAAAAACGAGTTTCTAAGGAAATCTTGCAAGATCTCAAGCAAAATCAACCGATGCTCCGCTTAGTCCAAGGTGATGTAGGAGCAGGTAAAACACTCGTTGCAGCAGTTGCAGCCTGCCATGCACTAGAAGCAGACTGGCAAGTTGCACTGATGGCACCAACAGAGATTCTTGCCGAGCAGCACTACTTAAACTTTAAACGCTGGTTTGAGCCACTGGGCATCCAAGTAGCATGGCTTTCAGGCAAACAAAAAGGCAAAGCACGTACACAAGCTGAACAACAAATTAAACAAGGGCATGCACAACTTATTGTCGGTACGCATGCTTTATTCCAAGATGCCGTGGAATTTTCTAAACTAGGCTTGGTTATTATTGATGAACAACATCGTTTCGGGGTCGATCAACGCCTTGCTTTAAGAAATAAAGGCGCTAATCAATTTACCCCACATCAATTGGTGATGACAGCCACCCCGATTCCCCGCACACTCGCGATGAGTGCTTATGGTGATTTAGATACTTCAATTATTGACGAGCTCCCCCCAGGACGCACCCCAATTCAAACCGTAACAATTCCTTTAGATCGCCGTGAACAAGTCCTGCAACGGATTGCCAGCAACTGTCGTGAAGGTAAACAAGCATATTGGGTCTGCACCTTAGTGGAACAATCTGAAACCCTAGATGCTCAAGCCGCCGAAGCCACCTATCAAGAAATTAAGGAACGCTTTCCAGACATCAATATTGGTCTGGTCCACGGCAAAATGAAAGCAGATGAAAAACAAGCGGTCATGCAAGCCTTTAAAGATAATCAATCACAACTATTAATTGCCACTACCGTGATTGAGGTTGGAGTCGATGTGCCTAATGCCTCCATCATGGTCATTGAGAATGCTGAACGTTTGGGTCTCTCGCAATTGCACCAACTTCGAGGGCGTGTTGGGCGTGGTGCTACCGCTAGTTTTTGCGCTCTACTCTACAAAGTACCTTTGTCTCAAAATGGTCAGGAGCGACTGTCTATTTTACGAGAAAGTAATGATGGTTTCGTAATTGCTGAAAAAGATTTGGAAATACGCGGTCCAGGTGAACTCTTAGGAACAAAACAAACTGGGGATATGGGCTTCCGTGTGGCACGTTTAGAACGTGATGATCATTTACTCACACAAGCCCATTATGTGGCTGAACAAATTCTAAAAAATTATCCACAGCATGCTGATGGACTATTAAAACGCTGGCTACCTGAAGCTCCAAGATACGCCTATGTTTAAATTAATTCAAACATCAGCAAAACAAATCTTTGATTATCTAACGCCATGTAGCCTGTGTGATATTGGGATCAGGAAGCAATACGGAGTATGTCAAAGTTGTTGGAATCAGTTACCTTGGTTAAAACAATCCATTCAACGTAATCAACAACAAATATTCGTTGTATGCCATTATCAATATCCGATTGATCGCATCATTCAGCAATTTAAATATGAACAAAAACTGCATCATCAACGACTATTGGAAGGACTGCTACAACAACTCAAGCTTCCTAAAGTTCATGCCATCGTTCCAATGCCGATTTCAACTGATCGATTAGTTGAACGAGGTTTCAACCAAACGCTGTTACTGGCCCAAGCACTTAGTAAAAGCTTAAATATCCCTATCTGGCAACCTGTACAACGCTTGGATCAACACTCGCAAAAAGGCTTATCGCGCATCGAAAGACTAGAAAATATTGAACAGCAATTTGTGACTGCGCCGCCCAATCATCTTCGTTATCGCAAAGTCTTGATCGTCGATGATGTCGTCACAACGGGCAGTTCAATTACCGCCTTATCTCAAGTCTTGCAACAACTTGGCTGCCAACAGGTTTATAGTATTTGTTTAGCAGCCCCTATCCGTAATAATGCTAGTTCTCTAAATTTTGCTGACACCATGGAATCACCACGTGTTGAGTAAGAGGTGCAAGTAAAGTGACTTGATCTTCCAAATCAATCCATTTCATCTCTGCAATTTCCGCAGCGATACGTGGTGTTTGTTTCAGTTTCACCTCATAAACATAACTCACTAACAGATGATCAGGCTCATTTGCAGCCGCCGTTTCAAAGCGCCCGATAAACTGTTTGATCTCAGATTCACACGCGATTTCCTCTAAAATTTCACGCCGTATTGCAATTTCAGGCGCTTCATTCAGTTCCAGTTTTCCACCCACCTGCATAAATGCCTGCGTATTCTGTTTACGCACTAAAAGCAACTGATTCTGCTCATTTAAAATGACAGCGGCAGCCACAGTAATCGTTTTCAATACCTTTTCCTCACACTTAAATTTCAACCGATGCATTCATTACAATAGAACTAAAGAACCATAAATTCGGTATTGTCCTGCTCAGCCATGACTTATCTAGACAACGATAATTTTTTAGATGAATAGAACCGTAATCTGGCAGCCTCACACAAAAACACATATAGAATTCATACAATTAAAACCGTTTTATATAACTGTCATGCTGATAAAGTAGGCTGTGTAACAAGATTTTTTAGAAATTAACGTTTAGGCAAGTGTTTTTCGTTTCATCCTTGTCTAAAATACACGCTGGTTTTCGGTACAATGCTGAAAATCTCACATTGGCTGCGCGAGGAAAAAAGACATGCTTGAAGCCTTTTATGCCACAGAGCGCGGTAGTCTAGAAGATGCAACAATCAATGGGAGTTTTGATCTCCACCCTGAATTGGTTTGGATTGATCTAATTGCTCCATCTCAAGAAGAACAACAGTGGGTATTTGATGCTTACGAGCGAAACCTACCAACATTAAAATCACTTGAAGACATTTCCTCATCCGCACGATTTTACCGTGATGATGATGGCATCTTGCATATCAGTACATATTTTTTAACAAAGAATAAAAATTATCAGGTCGATGGCGATACAGATGAGTCATCTCATATGCTTGCAACAGTACAAACAGTTGCCTTCATTCTGCATAAAGATCGTTTGTTTACCATGCGTGGCGAAAAATTAGTTGCATTTCGTGCCTTCCGTGCGCGTGCACGCCGTAATGATTACAATATGGACTATAAAGATCCCACTTGGATCTTGCTCGGGTTACTTGAAGCAAAACTAGATGAGCTTGCGGATATCTTGGAAGATATCCACAAAGACTTGGAAAGATACTCCACAGAGGTACTGAATAATCATCATCGTGAAACCCTGCTCGATCTTGATGACATGATTACACGGCTGGCACAGCAGGAAGATATGCTCGGAAAAGCCCAGCTATGCTTGATTGACCTGCGTAGGGTACTGACCTTTTTATCTCGCCCACGCGCTTTGGGCAGCCATATTTATGATGCCGACATTCGGGAGTTAAGTGAGGATGTTCGCTCACTGGTGGAACATGATGCTTTCCTATTCCAGAAAGTACGCTTCTTGCTGGATACCACATCAGGCTTTATTAACACCGAACAGAATGACACGATTCGTCGATTCTCGATCTTGCCAAGTATGCTTGCACCACCGATGCTGATTGCTAGTATTTACGGGATGAATACTGAGGTCTTACCTTTTGCACATGGTAGTCTTAGTTTCTGGATTGTAGCGAGTATCCTGATGGCGTTCCTTGTACTCCCAATGGTGTATTTCCGCTGGAAGAAATGGATTTAATAAAAAAGCACCTGATGGTGCTTTTTTATCACAAGACTTTTTTCATATCAATTTCAAATCATCTTGCAAATGACAGGCTTGGATGATTTTCAGCATCTTATCAGACACATTTTTAAAATGTAGATCTTTGTTATTTGGCGTTTGACGCAACCATTGCACCAACACTGCCAAAGAAAGGGTGTTTCCTTGTTCAAGCTGACCCAGATCAACAATGAGAGGAAAACTCTTATGTTGCTGGATATGCTTTAAACCTGCTCGATAAACTTGTTCTGCATTCGAGAAATCAATTGTTTTTGAAACAATTAATTGCTGATCAATATACTGAATCACCCGTCACCTACTTATTTTTTATTAACAGCAGCATCTGCATCTGGTTTAAATGTTGCAATCGCTTTATTGATATCACCACCATTACGCTGAACTGTTGCAGCAAACTGGTTACGGAACTGTAGGCCTAAATCAATACCAGACACATTAATATTACGGACTTTCCATTGGTCGCCTTTATCTGTCAACTGGAACGATACAGGGATTTTCTCACCATTATGTAAGAAGTCTAATGTAACAACGGGATTCTTACTATTGGTCGACTTAAAAGGACGCATAGTATAACTTTGGTTGGTATATTTAGCGAAAGCACCACCATAGTTTTCAATAATCACCGCACGGAAATTTTGTTCAAACTGAGCACGTTGCGCAGCAGTTGTATATTGATTGTTTGCATACGTACCTAATACGATACGTGTAAATGCTTGTGAATCAACATACGGATCAAGGTTTTGACGAATAATCGATTTAACTAAAGCAGGATTACTTTGTAATTTCGCATGATCTGCTTTTAGACGTGTAATTAAACCATCAGCCACACGCTTAACAAAATCAGGTGGGGTTTCTGTTGGTGCTGCAAATGCAGCGCTCGCAAGCATGGTTGATAATACACTTGCTGTTAACGTCTGTTTCAATAATGTATTCACTTCAATCTCCTAACCTGAATTACTCAACAAATGATGGTTCTGCTTCAGTAGCAACTGGCTGCGATGCCGAACTCTCTGAAGTTGTTGAGCTTGATGTGGCTTTACCAGCACCACCAGTAATAAACTTACTGATCAAATCTTCTAAATCCATTGTACCTTGGGTATTTGAAACAACATCACCACGCTTTAGGTAATTCACACCACCACCTGGTACAACTTTCAAATACTTCTCACCCAGCAAGCCATTGGTTGCAACCATAATATAAGCATCCTCATCCAAACTGGTGATGGAGGTCATGTTACTGATAAGTTGCTGTTCCATTGCTTTTTGTTTCGCAGCATCAGCTTGTTGATAATCTGAGCTATAACGCAATTCTTCTAAGGCATTTTTCTGCACTTGTTTTAATTGCTCAGTATTAAAGCTGGTTAATTTACCATCCAAATCAAACTTAACTGTTGCTAAACGTGTTACTGGATCAAGCGTAATAGATTCTACACGACCAATGGTCACACCACTCATGGACACCTTTGCTCGTGGTTTTAAACCATTTACGTTATCAAACTGCGCTGTCATGCTATAGCTATCACGTAGATTTGTACCCACTAAACCACTAACTTTCATCGCAAGAAAAAATAGAGCGATACCGAAGATAATCACAAAAATACCTACGGCCAGCTCACTAGTACGTGATTTCATTAAATCCCTCCGAACATGACCGCAGTCAACACGAAATCAAAACCTAATACACAAAGTGAAGAATATACGACCGTTCTGGTCATCGAAGTCGCGATACCCTCTGGTGTTGGATCACAAGCATAACCTTGATAGACCGCAACCCATGTACAAATCAGCGCAAAAACAATACTTTTAATAATAGTGCCATTAAAAATATCATGCCCAAACTGAACTGTACTTTGCATACCACCCCAGAAAGAACCTTCATCAGCACCTAAAAAATCTACGCCAACCAACTTGCCGCCAATGATACCGATCGTTGCAAAAATCACAGTCAACATCGGCAAACTCACAATACCTGCCCACAAACGCGGAGCCACAATTTGACGAAGTGGATCAACGCCAATCATTTCCATACTGGCCAATTGTTCACTCTGTTTCATTGAACCAATTTCGGCAGTGAGAGCCGAGCCTGCGCGCCCTGCAAATAGTAATGCAGCAACAACCGCAGCAAGTTCACGTAACAAAGTTAACGAAATCGCAGTCCCTAACATAGCTTCACTACCAAAAGTGACCAAAATGCTATACATCTGTAAGCCAAGGACAGCGCCAATAAACAAACCTGACACAGCAATAATCAGCAGAGACATGACCCCAACACGATGCATCTGATATACAAAGCGTTGAAAGCCACCCTTTGACGGCGCTGAAAATAAAATCTGGATGAGCATAAGTGACGCTGCACCTATCCCCTTTATTCGCTCAATAACGAGTCTACCTAACCAGGCAATCGTATTCATGCACGAACCTCGTTATCTAAATATGCTTGATGAGTAAATTGATATTCAACAGGTCCCTCAGCTGAACCTGTTAAAAATTGACGTACAAATGGGGAAGCATGTGCCTGTAGCTGCTCAGGTGAACCTTCACCCTGAATTTTGCCTTCAGCAACCACATAAATATAATCAGCAATCGATAATGTCTCTGCGACATCATGCGAGACAATAATTGTTGTTAAGTCTAAAGCTTCACGCAAAGAACGAATCAATCGTGTTAGAACACCTTTAACAATTGGATCTTGGCCAGCGAATGGCTCATCATACATAATCAATTCTGGATCAAGTGCAATCGCACGCGCTAAAGCAACACGACGATTCATACCTCCTGAAAGTTCAGATGGCATTAATGGTTCAGCACCGCGTAGCCCAACCGACTCCAACTTTAAAGCGACTAACTCAGCAATCAAATGTTCTGGTAATTGTGTATGTGCACGAATAGGAAATGCAACATTTTCATAAACTGACATATCAGTAAATAACGCACCACTCTGGAATAACATCCCCATACGTGCGCGTGCAGCAAACAAGTCTGGACGAGACATAGCTGCAATATTCTTACCATCGAGTAATACTTCACCACAATCAGGGATTAACTGCCCACCAATCAAACGGAGCAAAGTGGTTTTACCTGTTCCTGAAGGTCCCATAATTGCAGTAATTTGACCACGTCGAATTTTAAGACTGACATCATCATAAATGACGCGTTCCCCTCGGTTAAAGCTCAAGTTTTTAACTTCAATTAGGGCTTCAGTTTCGAGAGGAGATTTGTTATTCATACTGGCATTCATTCCTGCACTTTTTATGCACGCATACTATACACTGAAAGATTAAGCGCTTGTTTTTATTTTGATATGCTACGTATGAAGATTATTAATTTATGTAATTGTTCTTTTTATCAACTTCTGTGCTCAACTCATGTTGTGAGCTTGCATTCAAAGAGTCGGTATGATTGCGTGCAATAAGTGCATATGCAAAAAATAACCCATTACAAAGCATTAAAATAACGAATAGACATGGCAGCCCTTCACCACAAATGAATGACCATATTTGACTTAAAAGACTTTTATTTTGCTTAACCCTATTCATTTCTTCTTTAAAATTTGAATTAGTAGACATTTTTCGAATTTTACATGACTAATCCTAAATAAAAAAGCCAGTTTTACAACTGGCTTCTTCTTTTCATCGGTTTTTAACGATTAAAAATCATTTTTGCGACGACGGTCACCACCGAAGCCACCTTCACGCGCTGGACGATCACCAAAATCACGCTTTGGACGGTCTTCACCACCGAAACTACGCTTTGGACGGTCTTCACCACCGAAACTACGTTTTGGGCGATCTTCACCACCGAAACTACGTTTTGGACGGTCACCAAAACCACCTTCACGTTGTGGACGATCACCAAAATCGCGCTTTGGACGGTCGCCGAAGCTACCTTCACGACGTGGTTTGTAATCTACACGGTTACCACGATTGTCATCATTCGAATCAAAACGCGGTTTATCGTTGAAACCACCTTCACGACGTGGGCGATCTGAATTGAACTCGCGACGTGGACGATCTTCACCACCAAAACTACGCTTTGGACGATCTTCAAAACCACCTTCACGACGTGGACGGTCAGAGTTAAACTCGCGACGTGGACGCTCTTCACCACCGAATGATGGACGTTCACCACGTGGTTTATCATCAAAGTTACGACGTGGACGGTCAGAGTTAAACTCGCGACGTGGACGATCTTCACCACCGAATGATGGACGCTCACCACGTGGTTTATCATCGAAGCTACGACGTGGACGATCATCACCGCCTTCACGACGTTTGAAATTGCTCTCGCCTTCAAAACGACGACCACCACCAAAACCACCACGACCGCCATCACGGCCGCCACGACCACGACCACCGCCATCCCGACCGCGACCACCACCATCACGACCTGAACGAGCAGGAGGTGGAGATGGCTCTAAACCTTCAATTTCAGATACATTTAAACGTGCATCTAAGTAATCTTCTAAAGCACGGATTTTGCCACGCTCGCGATAAGTCGCAAGTGTAATCGCTTGACCAGTACGACCCGCACGACCTGTACGACCAATACGGTGTACATAGTCTTCGTTTTTCATCGGTAAACCGAAGTTAATCACGTGAGAAATAGTTGGTACGTCTAAACCACGTGCTGCTACGTCAGTTGCAACTAAGATTTTTGCACGACCTTCACGGATACTGCGTAAACGACGGTTACGAACAGTTTGTGGCATAGCACCATGCAATGCAACAACTGAGTGACCTGCTTCAGCCAATTCTTCAGCAAGCATATCTGTATCTTCTTGCGTGCTTGCAAAGACAACAGCTTGATCTACTGACTCGTCAGACAACCAGTGAGTAAGTAATTTTTTCTTATGCTCAAAACCATCTGTCCAATGTAATGTTTGTGTTACATCAGTGTTAGTGCTGTGACCAGTTTCAATTGCGATACGTTGTGGATCATTCATCATACGTTCAGCAAGACGAATAATACGATCAGCAAAAGTCGCAGAGAACATTAATGTTTGATTACGGTTTGCAGCTAACTCGCCAATTGCTTCTAAATCTTCAGAGAAGCCTAGATCAAGCATACGGTCAGCTTCGTCGACGATTAACGATTCAACTTTATCAAGTTTCAATTGACGACGATTTACTAAGTCAAGCAAACGACCTGGCGTTGCAACAATCACTTGTGCGCCTTTAAGCTGTTGAATTTGCTTACCAAAAGGCATACCACCCATGATTGCAGCAATACGAACACCTTTCATATGACGTACAAATGCAATCGCATCTTGGCTTACTTGTTGAGCCAATTCACGCGTAGGACATAAAACCAAGATGCTTGGTTGAGTCACAGCTTTCATGCGCTCTTTAAATGGCACAACAGTTTCCTGACCTGCCAAAGCATTTAATGTAGGGAGTAAAAATGCTGCAGTTTTACCAGAACCTGTCTGGCTTGAAACTAATAAATCTTTTCCATCTAACGCAGCTGGAATCGCTTGTTCTTGCACAGGAGTTGGGCTTGTAAAACCTAAACCTTCTAGGGCTTGTTGTAAGGTTTCGTGCAAAGAAAATTCGGCAAAAGTTTTGCTCATAGAGAGTTTCACCCTAATGGGTGCTCCATTTTAATAAATACAAAAAATAGACATCGGCAAAAAGCGGCAAAGCGACTCAAGCTGAAAATAGATGAAGTTCAGCGGCAATCCGAATAACGACGATGTGGACTAACGCACGCTTGATTACTGCCTCAACCTGAAGAATCGCTAAGCGATTTGGGCGCAAGATGTGGTCCTCTCTATGGACAGCGTGCGCATAATATGAATAGAACTGAATGTTCAGGTAATGAACTGGAATTTAAGTGCGTGGGCGGATTATAGCAGAATAATTTTAAAAGTCACCCTTTTTAATAGGTTTTTCTACTGGATCACCTTTATTATTTGTATCTGACCGATTAAAGAAGATGAAATTATAAAAATAACTCCTTCATTATTATCAGATCATAATAAAAAACCCTCAAATTATTGAGGGTTTTTTAATCTAAAATTTATTTTGCAGCTTCGCTCCATGCTGGAACTACTGCTTGCATTAGTGGTTTTAACATTTTCATTGAGCAAGCAATGACTTGACCATTTTCCATTGAATCATTACCACCACGAGCATCCACAACCACACCGCCCGCTTCTTTAACAATTAACTCGCCTGCAGCGATATCCCATGGTTTTAAACCTAATTCAAAGAAACCATCAAAACGACCCGCAGCAACATATGCCAAATCTAAAGCTGCTGAACCTGCACGACGAATTTGAGCGCCAGATTTTGTGACTGCCAATAACGAAGCAAAGTGTTGCTCTGCATAAGAAACAATTTCACCATTACGCTTCGCGCGATAAGGATGACCGACTGCTAGGAATGTTTTATCTAAAGTATCTTTGACATTCGCACGAATACGACGTTGATTCATCACTGCGCCACGACCACGACTAGCTGAAAATAACTCATCACGTACTGGATCATAGATCACACCGTGTTGTGTCACGCCTTTGTGTTGTACAGCGATAGAAATACAAAAGTGAGGGAAACCATTGATAAAGTTTTGAGTACCATCTAAAGGATCAATCACCCAACACCAATCAGCGTCGTGACCTTTACCTTCTTGCATACCAAACTCTTCACCTAGGAAACTATGATTTTTATAGCTTTTGCGAAGTGTATCTATTGTAAGTTGTTCCAAATAACGATCAACACGTGTTACTGGACCATCAATGCCTTTTTCTTCAACTTGTAAATCGAGTTTATGACGATTTTGATGTGCCTTTAAAAGCTCTTGACCAACTGTTTGAGCCGCACGCGCAGCCATAACCACCATAGGTTCCATTGAACACCCACTACAAATTTGAAGATTTTGACAAAGAATAATGCATAAAAGCCCTTACATTCTATCAAATATAAGGGCTTTTAGGGGAAAAATGTTTACGAAAAATTGTTTCCGTTATTTATCTAAAACCAAGCACGTTCAATTGAAGCTAAAATCCCATACGCATCCAAACCACAATCGGCAAGCATTTGTTGATGTGTAGCTTGATGTAAAAACTCATCTGGCAAACCCAAATTGAGGATTGGCTTTACGATTTTTGCTTGTGCGAGGAATTCATTTACTGCACTTCCCGCACCTGCCATCACGGCATGTTCTTCAACAGTTACGAAAAGCTGAGTTCGTTCAGCAAGTGTGCGTATCATTTGTTCATCCAATGGCTTCACAAAACGCATATTTACCACACGCACACCTATTGCATGCTTATTCGCAAATTGTTGCGCTGCTTCGACTGAAGCTACCACTCGACTCCCGAAAGCCAAAATACTAATCTGCTGATCTGCATCCAAATTAAATTCTGCAACAATTTCAGCTTTACCAATCTCTAAGGCAGTCATTTGTTGTTGAATTTCTACACCTGTTCCAGCACCACGTGGGTAACGAACTGCTGTTGGACCTTTATAATGATATGCAGTGTGTAGCATTTGACGACATTCATTTTCGTCTTTTGGCGCCATAATCACCATATTAGGTACAGTACGCATATAGGCATAATCGTATGCACCTGCATGCGTTGGACCATCTTCGCCAACTAAACCAGCACGATCAATACCAAAAGTGACATCTAAATTTTGCAATGCTACATCATGAATCAACTGATCGTAGCCACGTTGCAAGAAGGTTGAATAAATCGCGACAACAGGCTTTAAACCTTCACAAGCCATGCCCGCTGCCAAAGTCACTGCATGCTGTTCAGCAATTGCAACATCAAAAAAGCGTTCAGGGTATTGCCGTGCAAACTTCACCATGCCAGAACCTTCACACATTGCAGGTGTGATCGCTAATAAACGTGCATCTTGTGCAGCTTCGTCACATAACCACTGTCCAAATACATCTGAATATTTAGGTGGTGATTTTTTAACTGGTGCCGAAGCAGTAGGTGTAATCTTAGTAATGGCATGATAGGTAATCGGATCTGCTTCTGCTGGAGCGAAACCTTTACCTTTTTTAGTGTAAACGTGAACTAATCGCGGACCTTTGCGTTTTTTTAATGCGTGGAAGACTTGAGCAAGTTGTTCAACATTGTGCCCATCAAAAGGTCCGAAATAGTCAAAACCAATCGCTTTAAATAAGTTATCAGCTGCATCTGTTGCAGATTGATGCAAACGCGAATTGTATGTCCATTTTGGATGTGGCTGAACATAAGCTTCGCCCTGTTCATTTACATTGACCAATTGACCAGTTTCCCAAATCGCAGCGAGATGTTTTGCAAAACCACCCGTGCTGCATGAGATCGACATATCATTATCGTTCAATACCACTATTAGATCAGCATTATGTGCAACAGCATCATTCATGGCTTCAAAAGCCATCCCTGCTGTCATTGCACCATCACCGATAATCGCAACAACTTCGCAAGGCTTTTGCTGATAACGGCGAGCCAGTGCCATCCCTAATCCAGCAGAAATTGCTGTTGAAGAATGTCCTACACCGAAAGTATCAAAATCAGATTCATCTCGTGCTGGAAATGCAGCTAAACCACCTTTACTACGAATTGTGGTAATACGTTCTCGACGCCCAGTCAGGACTTTGTGAGGATATGCTTGATGCCCTACATCCCAAACTAAACGATCATCTGGTGTATTGAAACAGTAGTGCAAAGCAACTGTCAGTTCAATCACACCTAAATTTGCGCCAAAGTGACCACCACTTTGTCCTGCTGCATACAAAATATATTGACGCAACTCATCTGCCACTTGAGGGAGTTGGCTTTGCTCGAGCTGACGTAATTGCTCAGGATGATCGATTTCATCCAACAATGGCGTAACAGGGCGTTGAGTTGGAATTTCGGTATACAACATAATGTGGCAAAGCCTTTTTAAGCCTGGCAAATCCGAAGCTGGGTTAAATGGGGGCAATCATACAATTAAATACGATCTACCTTCAATCAGCCACATGTGCGAATGATGTAGTGCTGAACATTCTCAAGCCAATCTTAAACAACTGACTTACAGATTATCCTGAATTATGTCACTGTTTATCAACCATTATTGTGTGCTTTCTATGAAAAAGAAAAACTTATGTGAAAAATCAGAACTTGCAATTCACTCAATCTTCACACATTAAGCTATACTTTGATAGTTTTTACTAACATAGCGAGCTCTCTGTGCCGATTGAATTTATTGCAACATCAAAGCTACCAACTGCTTTTGGTGACTTCAATATTTCTGTGTTTCAAGACCCTCAAACAGGTGAAGAACATGTGGCGCTTTCTAAAGGTTTAGAAACTCTCCCAACAGGACCTGTTTTAGTCCGTATTCATTCAGAATGCTTAACAGGTGATGCTTTCGCTTCATTAAAGTGTGACTGTGGTCCTCAATTACAAGCGACCCAACGTTTGATTAATGAAGCAGGTCAAGGTGTGATTTTATATCTACGCCAAGAAGGTCGTGGGATTGGTTTAACGAATAAAATCCGCGCCTATGCTTTACAGGATCAGGGTCACGATACCGTAGATGCCAATTTACTTTTAAACCTGCCTGCGGATGCACGTCGCTATGACATGTGTAGCATTATGCTGGATCATCTACAAATTAAAGAAGTTAAGTTAATTACGAATAACCCGTTAAAACTTAAAGCCCTAACTGATTTAGACATCAATGTGGTTGAGCGTGTACCGTTAACAGTAGGTCGTAACCCATTTAATGAACAATATTTAAAGACCAAACGTGAGCGTATGGATCATCTTTACCAGAAGGATGACTTCTAAGTCATCCTTGATTCAATCAATCTCATGATAATTCGAAAAATAAGCGATTGTTTTATATCGTCATAGAAAAAATACGATTATTGGGTATTTTGCGGCGAAGATGTAAATCAAATGCCATGCAAATATTTCTTACGAATGCTTTACCTTGTTCGGTTACTTGAATATCCTTTGATGTCATCTTTAACAAACCGTCATTCTGCATTTCCTCTAGTTGTGCTAATACTTCAGGTAACTCTGGAAAATACAATGCTTCATTCTGCCATGAAGTACTAAAGTGACACATTAAATTGAGTATATGTTGGCGAATGACTAAATCCTCTTCTGTTAAAAGATGTCCACGATATACAGGAATCTCATTCTTCTCTAAACGTGCATAATAATCTTCTAGCGTTTTTTCATTTTGCGCAAAGCTGTACCAACTATCACTAATTGAAGACAAACCTAGGCCAATCATGACTTGCGTTTTTGATGAGGTATACCCCATGAAATTACGATGCAGATTTTCTTGTTGGAAAGCTTGATACATTTTGTCATGTTCCAAAGCAAAGTGATCCATACCAATTTCATGATAACCCTGTGCTAAGAGTTTTCTCTTTCCCTCTTCATATAACTGGCGTTTCAGCTCATCTTTAGGTACGTCCTGATCTTTAAAACCACGCTGTCCATTGCCCTTAATCCAAGGTACATGAGCATAGCTATAAAATGCCAAACGATCTGGCTTTAGACTATTCGTTTGTTCAATCGTGTGTAACACATCAGTCAAGTTCTGAAATGGTAAGCCAAAGACCAAGTCATGTGAAATCGAGGTATAACCAATTTCGCGTGCCCACGTTGTAACCTGTTGTACATGAGCAAATGGTTGGATACGGTGAATTGCTTTCTGAACTTTTTCATTATAGTCCTGCACCCCATAACTCACTCGGCGAAAACCAAGATCATATAGGGCTTGTAAATGCTCTCGAGTCGTATTATTAGGATGCCCTTCGAAACTAAATTCATATTCATCGGATACATCTGCATTTGCCAATAACCCATTAATCAACTCGATCAAATGTTGTACAGAGAAAAATGTCGGAGTTCCTCCCCCCAAATGAATTTCTTTAATCCTCGGTTTGTCGACAAGCAACTGGCAGTACAACTCCCATTCTTTTAACACGGCTTGAATATAAGGTTGTTCCACTTCATGGCGCTTGGTCACACGCTTATGACAACCACAAAAAGTGCACAAGCTTTCACAAAATGGCAAATGGATATATAAACTAATCCCTTCACTCGTATTTGTCTCATCAAATGCCCGTTTTAAAGTTTGCTTCCACATTTCCAAACTAAAATCTTGTTCTTGCCAGTACGGAACAGTCGGATAACTGGTGTAACGTGGTCCTGCAACATTGTATTTTTGAATGAGTGAATGAACTTGAGTCATAACGTGCCTATCTGATGTTCAGCTTGCAACAACAAGCATTATCAATACATTCTGCTGAGCTTAACCCAAGAAATCAACCAACCCTTTTGGTCGGAATAATTATGATTAGATCCTTTAAGCTGTTCAACTATCTAATTCCAGTTTGAATCAAAAAATCAGCTTATTTTTTTTATGATTTCATGGTACATATCCTTCCATCTTTTTTAATGATTAGAAGGTTGAAATGCAGCATCCAACTTCAGCTGATATTCAACGTGTTCGTGAGTTTTTACTCGATCTACAGGCACGTATTTGTGCAGGATTAGAACAACAGGAACGTGCAGGCGGTGGTACCGCTGAATTTATCATTGATGATTGGCAACGAACCGAAGGTGGTGGCGGTCGCTCTCGTGTTCTGCAAAATGGTGACGTGATTGAAAAAGGCGGAGTGATGTTTTCCCACATCAACATCAGTAAACTTCCTGCTTCTGCAACGGAACGCCATCCACAGATTGCAGGCGCAAAAGCACAAGCCTTGGGTGTTTCTTTAGTGATTCATCCTAAAAATCCCAATATCCCAACTTCACATGCAAATGTACGTTTATTTGTTGCTGAACCTGAGGGTCAAGACCCTGTTTGGTGGTTTGGCGGTGGCTTTGATCTCACACCTTTCTATCCAGATGATCAAGATATTCAAAACTGGCATCAAACCGCTTATGACTTATGCCAACCATTTGGCGAAAATGTTTATGCTGAACATAAACAATGGTGTGATGATTATTTCTATTTAAAACACCGTGATGAGCAGCGTGGCGTGGGTGGTTTATTCTTTGATGATTTGAACCAATGGGACTTCGAAACTTGCTTTAAATATATTCAAGCCGTTGGTAATGGTTATTTAGAAGCAATCTTGCCTATTTTCGAAAAGCACCGTGAACAGCCTTACACCGAAGCTCAGCGTGAATTCCAATTGTATCGTCGTGGTCGCTATGTTGAATATAATTTAGTCTACGACCGTGGTACGTTGTTTGGCCTGCAAACAGGTGGACGTATTGAATCCATTTTAGTGAGTTTACCGAATCTTGCAGGCTGGTCGTATCGCCCTGAATGGGATGCCGACTCAATAGAAAAACGCTTAACAGATTATTATCTAAAACCAAGAGATTGGTTGAGTTTAAATAAGTAATTGACCGTAATTATTCAAAGCACCTGAATTTAGGTGCTTTTTTGTACCTAAAGATTATCGTATATTGTCTCAGCATAAGCATTCAAATATGTTTAATAGCCTCTGTCCTCTCTTTCAACTTTGGATAAAAGTATGACCAAACAATTTGCTGTCATTGGGAATCCAATTGAACAATCCCGCTCACCAGAATTGCATCATGCTTTTGCAGCAAAAACAGGCGTTGATTTGAATTATAAAAAAATTCTTGCTCCGCTAGATGGTTTCGAATCCGCAGTTAAAGCATTCTTCGATCAAAATGGTGTTGGCATGAATGTAACTGTGCCGTTTAAAGAGCAGGCATTTGCTTTATGTGATCAACTGACTGAACGTGCCAAAATTGCCAAAGCTGTGAACACCTTGTGGATGCAAGATGGCAAACTGTTTGGAGATAATACCGATGGTCAGGGTTTGGTTGCCGCCATTCAAGCCTTAGGTTGGGACCTTAAAAATAGTCGCATTTTAATCTTAGGTGCTGGTGGTGCAACACGTGGTGTCATTTATCCTTTAGTACAAGCAGGTGCAAAGCAGATTGTCATTGCCAATCGTACACTTGCTCGAGCTGAACAATTGGTCTCAGATTTAAAAGATGCCGTGCCGCAGGCGCAACTCTCAGCGCTCAGCTTGGAGCAACTCGCTGGTGAATTTGATTTTGTCATCAATGCCACTTCTGCCAGCTTAACTGGTGATACTTTACAGCTTCCTGAATGCTTGGTTTTTCACCATGCTTATGAAATGGCTTATGGCAAACCTTCAAGCTTTTTGGATCAAGCTCAAGAGCGTCAAGTTCCATCAACAGATGGTTTTGGTATGTTGGTGGGTCAAGCAATTGAAGCTTTTTCTATTTGGAATGGGGTCAAACCTGAATTAAAAGATTTCTTATAACCCATCTATAAATTAGTAAGCAAAAAAGAACCTGCATTGCGCAGGCTCTTTTCAAGTAATCGCCAATTATTTTGCCGTTAGCATTTTCAAATACACTTCTTTAAAGATTTCATAATCAATAAATTCATTGTGTTCAATCTTTAATGATTTAATGCTCTTTTCAGATAACTGATTTTTACGAGCATCGACATATACTTGTCCCAAAATCGTTGCGGTTTGTGCTAATAGTGGTTTTTCCTCACTCGAAACTCCATTATCACGCTCAAATTGAACTTGATACTGTTGAGCAAATAGCTGCTGTGGCTGCTTATATTGAGCTTGTAGCTTTTTCCAAGCTTGACGATCTTTATCACCATGCATCGCATCATTTACAATACGATTAACAGCTTGTCCCAACTTGTCATCAAACTGATCATCTTGCTCAAGATGATGTTTCTTCTGTAATGCTTCAATGCTCTTCAACGCCTTACCTTGTGGGTTATAGATGTCATCTGTGGCATACCAATAGGCATAAACAGCCGCGATTTCCTGCAATTCCTGACTTGTATAACGTTGTGCAATTTCTGCTTTATTTTCTATCAGCTTGGCAATAAATACTGCTTTAAATGTTTGCTCATAACTGTGTGTAGCATCATATCGCTGTTCTGCAATGATTTTGAGTTGATCTTCTAAAGATAACGTATAAGGTTCAGCTGAACGCTCTTGAATGCCTGTCTGTCCCAATTTCTCTGAGAAACTACCGATTGCTTGTTCCAACATTGAGCCTTTACTTGCTTCAGCCCATGTTTTCGCTCGTTTCAATTGAGCCTGATCAATTGGCGTTGCTTGGCCATAATTGGAAATCAACATATCTGCTTTAAGATTAAAACGAGACTTCAGTTCAGGGAGTGCATAATTCAAATCATAATCAATTTTAACTGCTCGCCCTTGCGCATCTAAACCAATATCCATGGTAAATGGATTACGTTTGTCTTGAGGAGGCAATGCTTTTTCAATCTCAGCCTGATACTTGATCCACAGCACTTTAAATGCCTGATCATCAATAAATTGATTTTGATCATATACAGCAAATTCTTTTTCTACGCTTTGTAATTTTTCGACATAAGATAGAAAACCTGATTCGGCTTTTTTCGTATTAAAAACATCAATATCGTAAATACTTTCACAGTACTGTACATCGCCATAAGCAGCCTGTTGAGCATTCTGAAGCGCTGTACATTGGGTCTCTGTTAAACCTTGCTCATCTTCCGAGGAAGAAGCTGCATCTGCGGCAGCATCAGCTGATTCTAAATCATCAGCAACTATTCCAGCTTCTTTGGCAACATCCATCGCTTGCTGCGCTGCATCGGATACCTTTGGAGCAGCTTCCTCTTCAACACCAAAGTGCTGATTCACTAAACGATATAATTGCTGACTGACGACACTTGCATCATCTGCGGAATCTTTACTCGCTAATATGGATGCCGCTGCATCAGGCTTGGTTTTGCTTACAGCATTGGTTTCATCAGCAATCAGCTTTTCTAAGTTTTGTTCTTTAATATTTAAAATGCTTTGCATTAAATATTTTTCATTCACTTTGCTGTACAAATTCGCTTGTAAAATTAATTCTTCAATCGATGTTTTTAAGCGAATTTTTTCGACTACTCCTAAATTTCGATCAGCAGCGGAGACAGACAATGCTTGAATGTTATTTTGATCAGCTAAACGGTAATACACAGCACTTGAAGCTTTCACATACTCTGCAAATTTTTTGTAATCCACTTGCTTAAACATTGCCTGATATTTTGAAAAATCCAAATAAGCTAAATTATTTTGATTTTCTTTGTTCACCAAATACGGCATCAAAGCAAAGTAATTGATATAAAACTTATAATTATTTAAATCTAGAACCATTGGCACTTTTGCTTGAACTAACAAGGTTGGTTTTTCATAACGTGCTGTCAGATTAAACGACCCCATTTTCTGACGATAATGCACAGAACCATCATATTCAAATTGCATATCATTCAATATATTGGCTATGATCCGAGCAAATTTATCAGCTTTAGAACCACCAGAACTTTTGGGCTGTTGTGCCAAAGCATTATAGAGTGCCTGCTTCTGTTTGCTGTTTAAATTAACCTTTTGCTCTTGTAAATATTGATCTACTTTTTGTTTGAGTGCTGCATCTAAGGTTGCCTTTTCTGACGAGGTGTTTGATTTATTTTGATCTAGGTCAACATGAACTTTAAATTTGCCACGATAATCGTAACTCGGATATTCATACATTGTATTCAGACTATTAATTGCCTTTTGCTCTAAATTCTGAGAACCTGAATTGGTTTTAATGACATGCTGTGAACATGCAGAAAGACTAAGACCTAACAAGCATAATGTTAAATATTTTAAATGCATAGCTTTACCAAACACCTTTATATCGTTATATTTTCAACTATAAAATAGATCATTTTTCACATATAATATATGCGAAGACTCTAACAGAAAAATGATTTTCTTACTCACAACTCATTTCGAAAATTAGCTTTTCTGACAATTTTTTCCCTAGAGTTTATCAATGTATTTTTATCACCATTGTGAATAATCAAAGTATCGAAACAGATAATCCAAAACGATTCAAATACAGGATTAAGATTATGCCAGCTTATAAAGCCCCGCTCCGCGATATTCGTTTCTTAATGAATGAAGTGTTTGATTATCCTGCACACTACCAAACTTTGGCAAGTGGACAGAATGCTGATAAAGATACAGTTGATATGATTCTTGAAGGTGCGGCAGATTACTGCGAAAACGTCCTTTCTCCACTGAACCAGTCAGGTGATGAAGAAGGCTGTACCTTTAACAATGGTGAAGTCACTACACCTAAAGGCTTCAAGGAAGCTTATGACCAGTTCGTCATGGGTGGATGGCAAGGTCTTTCCTATCCTGAAGAGTTTGGTGGTCAAGGTCTACCAATGTCTTTAAACCTCATCAAGTCTGAAATGATGGGTACTGCAAACTGGTCATTCACCATGTACCCTGGTTTAAGTACAGGTTGTATGAACACCATCATCCAGTTCGGTACAGATGAGCAAAAAGCGACTTATATGCCTAAACTGGTTGAGGGTACCTGGTCTGGCACAATGTGCTTAACTGAACCACAATGTGGTACGGACTTAGGTCAAGTAAAAACTAAAGCTGAACCTGCTGCTGACGGTACTTATAAAATCTCTGGTACTAAAATCTTCATCTCTGCGGGTGAGCATGATTTAACTGAAAACATTATCCACATCGTACTTGCGCGTCTTCCAGACGCACCTGCTGGTACCCGTGGTATCTCGTTATTCATCGTGCCTAAGTTCATCCCAACTGCTGACGGCGGTGTAGGTGAGCGTAATACCGTATCTTGTGGTTCAATCGAACACAAAATGGGTATCCGTGCATCAGCAACTGCGGTATTGAACTTCGATAACGCTACTGGTTACCTCATTGGTGAAATCAACAAAGGTTTGCATGCAATGTTTACTTTCATGAACACTGCACGTATTGGTACAGCGGTTCAAGGTATCGCACACGCTGAACTTTCTTTCCAAGGTGCTTTACCTTATGCGAAAGACCGTATGTCCATGCGTGCCCTTTCTGGCAAGAAAGAGCCTGAGCGCGTAGCTGATGCGATTATTCACCACGCAGACGTTCGCCGCATGCTTTTAACTCAAAAAGCTGTAGCTGAAGGTGGTCGTTCAATGATTTATCACGCTGCCAAACTTGCAGATAAAATGGCGGATGCATTGGCAAGTGGTGATCAAGCTGCTTATGAAGCTGCTGATGACAAACTAGGTTTCTATACACCGATTTTAAAAGGTTTCTTGACTGAATTAGGTTTAGAAGCTGCAAACCATGGTATCCAAGTATATGGCGGTCATGGTTTCATCAAAGAATGGGGCATGGAACAAATCGCACGTGATGCACGTATCTCAACATTGTATGAAGGTACAACGGGTGTTCAAGCACTTGACTTATTAGGTCGTAAAGTTCTTTTAAGCTCAAAAGGTAAAGTTGTTCGTGACTATACTGCTGAAATCTTAAAATTCTGTGCTGCACATGCTCGCAACAAGTATTTACGTCGCTTCGCTTGGGACTTAACTAAGGTTTGCGCTCAATGGAACACATTAACTGTTCGCATCATGCTTGCAGCACGTAAAGACCGTGACATCGTATCTTCTGCTTCTGCTGATTTCTTGATGTTCTCTGGTTATGTAATGATGGCTTACTTCTGGGCTCAACAAGCAGTGATTGCTTCTGAAAAACTAGAAGCTGGTAACGGCATTGAAACGCCTGAATTCTATAAAGCAAAAATCAAAGTTGCAGATTTCTACTTTGACCGTTTATTGCCACGTGCACAAGGTCACGCAGAATCAATGGTAACGACTTCACGTACTTTGACTTCACTTGCTCCAGAACACTTCAGCTTCGATTACTAATCGGAACTGACAAAAAAGAGCGCTTGATGCGCTCTTTTTTTATACTCATTTTTCTATTCCGCCTTTTCAAACAAATAGGCTTTTTTAGGAAATGGATATTCCTTAAAGAACTTACGGTTGCGACCCTGATCCCCATTCCAGATTTTATCCAGATCCATCACAAGATTCTGGTCCTGATTGATCCGATAATATAAATTCACATCCACCGCATCACAGCGCACAACGATCTCTTGTTCTGTGGGCTCAACATGCCATTGCACCTGCTTACAGGTTCGCTCTATTTTGGCCATATTGCGCGATGGATCTGAACCCAAACGCCCGAAACTGGTATTGGTCCAATAAACTGAACCATCTTCTAATAAATTTAAGATATATTCCGCTTCTTTTTCATCTTTGACACAACCAGCAAATGCATCAGTACAAGGAATACGCGCATGATAGCGCCCAACATATTGCATATCTTGTTGAGTCGGTTGCGTCATATGTTTAGAAGCAACATGAGGAACTGTTGCTTGTCCAGCTACCTCAGTCAGTGACATTCCTTCACTTGCACTTGTTCGTGCTTGCTCAGCATCTAACATGACTGGAATAGAACTTTCATCACTAGTTGGCTGCGCTTGGTTTGATGTTTTCATTGAATCTGGATGATAGCTATCACAAGCACTCAAGCCCAAACTCAATAAAAATCCTACACTAACATGCTGTAAGAAGAACCTGAACTGCATATCCACAAATCTCTAATATCAACATCGTTGTCACACTTTTTTCAAAAACATCCGATGGTTCTGCAAAATATAGGAAGCATTTGAATATTCGTCTATTCCCTCAAATGGGTAATTATGGCGGACGTAACTTAATGAAATAGCAAATTAACAAAGCAGTATGCTTTAAGTCGGTGCATTTTAGGTGATACTGTCGTTTTTTCCATCAGCCTTTTACACACCGTAACGATTCTCCCATCTGTTTAAACTTTAAAAAAACCAGTTCATCCCTATCTCATTATTAACAGCGGCTTATCATGAATGAAGCCTCATTCTGTTGCTGTATCAAATATTTTAGGAGAAAAATTAAATGACCAATTCTGGTTTATATCGCTCAAACCGACAAAGCATGATCGCTGGTGTAATGGGCGGTATTGCGGAACGTTTTGGTTGGAATGCAAATTTATTACGCTTGATCTTTGTAGTGATTTCACTCATGAGCGCAGCTTTCCCTGGTATTTTGGTTTACCTGATTTTGTGGTTAGTAATTCCAAAACAACAGCAAAGTCGCATTGATTATGTACAAGGCTATAATCAGCCCGTAAAAACCGTTTATGAAGACCAAAGCATAAAACGTTAATTTCTTTGCCTCTTTTGGTCGCTACGGTTGAATTTCCCCCTAATACAACCGTAGCTTTTTTTTATTCTGATTGAAGCTTTTGACGATTGAGTTGTTGTTGAAGCGCAGCGATCATATCCGCACGACTAATCATGCCAATCAAACGTTGATTTTCCACGACAGGAATATAATTAAAAGATTTTTCTACAAAATAAGGAATAAGATCTTGAATCGGTTGTAGCGGATCAACCGTTACTACGCGATGACTCATAATTTGATGGACATAGTGTTGCCATGAATTTCTTGGATCTGTTGCACCTTTAAACCACTCCACAACCTCATACAAAGCAAGTGTCCCGACCAAATTATGCTCTGAATTTACTACAGGCAAACTCATTAAATTTACCGCTTTGAATTTATCTAAGGCTTGCTGAATATCATCATCCTCATGTAGCTTAATCACATCACGACTCATAATATCTTGGCAAACAAATGAGTGATTCAAACGTTCATTGGCATGCTCTTGTGCCTCTAAAATGATCTTTTCTAAATCATACTGACTAATATCTAATAATTCTGTGTGGTGTGCTAAAGCATGTTTAATATCTTTAGGTTGGATCGAAACTTTCTGAGTTGGTGTCGGGTCTTTGGAACGCTCATTGACATGCGCTGTAATCGGATAATGACGTCCAATCAAACGATTGAAAAAGACAGCAATCAACAAAAGTAAAATTGAGTTGAGTAATACGGGATATAAAATAAAGTGGAATCCTAAACGATGTACAGCATCACCGCCTAAAACCGCGGTAATCGCCACTGCACCGCTTGGAGGATGCAATGAATCAGTTGTCATCATCATAAAAATGGCTAACCCAACTGCGACACTAAAAGCAGAGGTTAAATCAGGTAATAACTGTGTGCATGTCACACCAATTAAACCAGCCAATATGTTGCCAACCACAACATTCCACGGTTGCGCTAAAGGACTATTCGGAACTGCAAAAAGCAGTACAGAAGAGGCACCCATCGGGGCGATATACCATGCATTCATACCGCCCAATACATACCAACTGATTAAAGAGGATATTGCTAAACCACAAAGCGCGCCAAATCCTGAAAGTAAACGTTCTTTCAAAGGTAATACTTTGTAATTCGGTTTTAAGAAATTTAGCCAGTCTGATTGGGTTAAGCTCACAATGCACCTTGCTGGAATAGTGTTGTTTCATTGGTTGCAGCAGTATACGCCGACTCAGACTGAAGATGCATTTAAATTACAGTTTTAAATAATAACGAAAACTGATCAAGGTTAATTTAAATACTCCTCCAATTGCTCCAATCGCTCTGCATATTTTTGCATGGGGCAAAACTCATACATCGGCGAACCGATATAAGCACCAGCATTACGGCACTCTTGATCGACAAAATTTTTCCAGAGTTGTTGTGATTTCATGATGTCCTGATAGCGTTCAAGCTGCTTGTATTCCTGACTCTGTTTTTTTATTTGATCCAATACCTGCACAATCTGCTTTGCATATAAAGTTTTGGTTCTGGTACTACAGATCTCCACCACAGCATTATTGATATTGCCCAGTTTTAGCTGTTGAATGGTGTCATCGACACATTGGCTATAAGGATCTATCGCTTTATCTTGCGTTTTGGCAAATACCAAAGTACTCAAACAAGCCATAATCACTACTGCTGTTTTTAAAACTAATTTAGTCATGAATGTGCTCTTTTGTTATGTTGGTATTTTTAAAATAATAATCAAAAAAATGCCTTAAACATATTTTTCATTCAAATATCGCCAATAACGTTTTGGCAAATATTGCACATGCAATTTCACATTCTGACGTTCTTTAATATTGATACTATTGAAATAATCTTTCCAAAGCTGATCATATAATTCTTCTTGTTCATCTAATTCTAATTGGAAGTTTTGACTAGCCCCATTTTCAATATTACGGTCAATCTGATGAGCATCTAGAGACACCTCATGAATCTCGTGTAAGTCATAATACAGTCCATATTTGCGTTGTTCGTCATAAATGAGCCAACGTTGATCTTGATAACGACGCTTAAAATGCGGCTGTATCAAAGGTAATACATTAAAATCAGGTCGAACTAAACTTAAAAATAAACCATCTGTGGTTTTCTTAAACCGCACAAAAGCTTCCATACGATGCTTTTCGCGCCCGACCTTTTTCGTCCATTGCGAAATCGCTAAAACACTGGGATGAGAGTAATTTTTTTCGACTGAATGTTGATGCCGAAAAACATAGATACAGTAATTAAATAAATGCTGATAGGCATCCAACGATTCCGACAAATAAGCAAAATAAAATTGTCTCAGAGATGAATGCGAAAGTTTCTGCTGTAAAGCTGACCAAACACGTGCTGCATGTTGCTCGTGATTTGGAATTTCAACTACAGTGGCAAATAAACCATGCTGTGCACCTTGGTTTAAACACAGTTGCACGTGAAACTCTTTGAATTGAAAAGCACGAAATACGCAGTTGAGTAAACCGACCATAGAGCCATCAAAGTAGTAATAAACCACCGCATCACTGAGCATGTTTAAAATCCTAAACTCAATTGCGGTGACAGTTGTTTAACGTATTTAGATGAACCCTGCGTTAATATTTGCTGACGAATATCAGTCGTAGAAAGTTCCTTTTGAAACCGTGGACTGTCTTCACAGCGAATAAAAAACTGGGCACGTGAATACGCCACACCGAGTTGCTTCAATAAATCAGTATGTATCTTGCCAAAACGACGCGCTTGCACGATTTTGTTGGCTGACTTTACGCCGATGCCTGGTACACGAAGGATCATGCGATAGTCAGCACGATTTAAATCCACTGGAAACTGCTCGGGATGACGCAACGCCCAACTCAGTTTGGGGTCTACATCCAAATCTAAATGTGGGTGTTTTTCATTGACGATTTCATTGACTTCAAAACCATAAAAACGCATCAACCAATCACTTTGATAAAGACGATTTTCACGCAACAAAGGTGGTGCTGAACCGACAGCAGGAAGATAATTATTTTCCGTGTTGATTGGAATATAGCCTGAGAAATACACCCGTTTGAGTTTAAATTCCTTGTAATGTCGATCTGCCATCACAAGTACGTCTTGATCAGTTTCCTGATGTGCGCCGACCACCATTTGCGTGGTCTGTCCTGCGGGTACATATTTTGGCACATGCTTGATAATTTGACGTTCATCTTTGAGTTGAATGAGTCGATCACGCACGAGCCCCAAGTCTTTTTGTACTTCTTGATGTGATTTTTCAGGCGCAAATGCTTTTAACCCAACCTCGGTTGGCATTTCCAGATTAATGCTCATACGGTCAGCATAAAGCCCTGCTTCATGAATCAGTTCAGGCGATGCTCCAGGAATAGTTTTGAGATGAATATAGCCATTAAAATTTTCCTCTAGACGTAGTTTTTTCACTACTTGAAGCATCCGCTCCATCGTATAGTCTGCGGATTTAAAAATACCTGAGCTAAGGAATAATCCCTCTATATAATTACGACGATAAAAATTAATGGTCAGATCAACCACTTCTTGTACGGTAAATGCAGCCCGTTTCACATCATTAGAACGGCGTGACACACAATAAGCACAATCAAAAATACAGACATTACTGAACAAGATTTTCAGTAAAGAAACACAACGCCCATCTTCGGTATAGCTATGGCAAATCCCTGCCCGACTGGCATCGCCTAAACCTTTGTCTTTATTTTTACGGTCACTACCACTAGAGGAACAGGACACATCATATTTAGCTGCATCGGCAAGAATTTGTAATTTTTCACGAATGCGATCAGACATAGCAAACACCTCAGTGACAACATCATTTCAAAGCTAACATTTCATGATTTGAAAATTAAGATTGATAAAGATGTTATGCGTCATGAGGTGACGTTTATGTGAATGGTTTCCTATTCAGGACTTTGCCAACTGGGAAAATATGTCGGCTATGGGCTACGTTTTGAATTAACTCGAAAATTAAACAAAAGCGTTTAAATAATTTATTATCAGAACTTGTCGCTGAAACGCTCGAATCCTTTGCACTGCACCCGAAAATCCTTATACTTAAGCACAATTTTTGTTTGATTCCAGTGGATGCACCATGAGTCGTGCTATATCGCATATTGATACATTTCAGGGCTTAATTCTTGCCCTACAAAACTATTGGGCGGAGCAAGGCTGCGTCGTATTACAACCATATGATATGGAAATGGGCGCAGGGACATTCCACACTGCAACCTTCTTACGTGCATTAGGGCCAGAAACTTGGAACGCGGCTTACGTTCAACCTTCACGTCGTCCGAAAGACGGTCGTTATGGTGAAAACCCAAACCGTTTACAACACTACTATCAGTTCCAAGTGGTACTTAAGCCAAACCCAGATAATATCCAACAGCTGTATCTTGATTCATTAAAAGCAATCGGCATAGATACACTAACGCATGATATTCGCTTCGTAGAAGACAACTGGGAATCTCCAACACTGGGCGCTTGGGGCTTAGGTTGGGAAGTTTGGTTAAATGGTATGGAAGTGACTCAGTTCACTTACTTCCAACAAGTCGGTGGTGTTGAATGCTACCCTGTGACGGGTGAAATCACTTATGGTTTAGAACGTCTGGCGATGTATCTTCAAGGTGTAGACTCGGTTTACGATCTTGTTTGGACCAAAGGTCAATTCGGTACAGTCACTTATGGTGATGTATTCCATCAAAATGAAGTGGAACAATCGACCTATAACTTCGAATATGCACCAGTCGATAAAATGTTTGAGCTATTCGATTTCTATGAAGCTGAAGCATCTCGTTTAATCGAAGCTGAACTGCCACTCCCTGCTTACGAACAAGTGATCAAAGCATCGCATTGCTTTAACTTGTTGGATGCCCGTGGTGCGATTTCGGTAACTGAACGTCAACGTTATATTTTACGTGTCCGTACTTTGGCGCGTTCAATTGCTCAAAGCTATGTAGCTGCACGCGCGAAACTTGGTTTCCCAATGGCAGAACCACATTTGCGTGATGAAGTATTGGCTCAACTTAAAGCACAAGTTGAGGCAGAAGCAGCCCAAGCTGAAAAAGCGAAGGAGAATAAATAATGACAAAGCATACTGTTTTATTCGAACTTGGCTGTGAAGAACTTCCACCAAAAAGCTTAAAAACTTTACGTGATGCTTTAAAAGCTGAAACAGAAAAAGGCTTAAAAGATGCAGGCTTAAACTTCACTGCAATTGAAGCTTATGCTGCACCACGTCGTTTGGCACTCAAAATTGTTGATATTGATGCAGCTCAAGCAGACACACAAAAACGTTTTGACGGCCCTGCGGTACAAGCCGCTTATGATGCTGAAGGCAAACCGACTAAAGCACTTGAAGGCTTTATGCGTGGTCAAGGCATCACGGTTGATCAGCTTTCGACGTTCCAAGCAGGTAAAGTAGAAAAAGTTTGCTTCTTGAAAGATGTCAAAGGTCAAAGTCTTGATGCTTTGCTTCCACAGATTTTACAAGCAGCATTGGATAATTTACCAATTGCTAAGCGTATGCGTTCAGCGGCAAGCCGTACTGAATTCGTTCGTCCAGTAAAATGGGTGGTATTGCTTAAAGATGATCAAGTGATTGACGCAACCATTCAAGATCACAAAACAGGTAATGTGACTTATGGTCACCGTTTCCACGCGCCTGAAGCTGTAGTTTTGGCACATGCAAACGACTACTTAACAACATTAGAAAATGCGCATGTTGTTGCTGATTTTGAAAAGCGCCAAGCGACGATTCAAGCACAAGTCAAAACTTTGGCAGATGAAGTCAATGCGACTGCGATTGTACCAGCAGACTTACTTGATGAAGTCACAAGTTTGGTTGAATGGCCTGTTGCGTTACGTGCAACTTTTGAAGAGCGTTATTTGGCTGTTCCTCAAGAAGCTTTGATTACCACCATGCAGGATAACCAGAAGTATTTCTGCTTAATCAATGCTGAAGGTAAATTACAACCTTACTTCATTACCGTTTCAAATATTGAGTCTAAAGATCCGACTCAAATTATTGAAGGGAATGAAAAAGTTGTACGTCCTCGTTTGTCCGATGCAGAATTCTTCTTCTTACAAGACCAAAAGCAACCGCTTGCGTCTCGTAAAGAAAAACTCGCGAATATGGTATTCCAAGCACAATTGGGTACGCTTTGGAACAAATCAGAACGTATTGCGAAATTAGCCGTTGCGTTGTCACCAATTACGGGTGCAAATGCAATCGATGCGGAGAAAGCAGCGTTACTGGCGAAATGCGATTTGACCTCTGAACTTGTGGGTGAATTTCCTGAACTTCAAGGGATTGCAGGTACGTATTATGCGCGCCTTGAAGGTGAAAATCATGAAGTTGCCGAAGCGTTGGGTGAACAATATCTACCGAAGTTTGCAGGTGATGTGTTACCGCAAACCAAGACAGGTACAACGATTGCCCTTGCTGACCGTTTAGATACGCTGGTTGGTATTTTCGGGATTGGTCAAGCACCTACAGGTTCTAAAGACCCATTTGCATTACGCCGTTCTGCTATCGGTATCTTACGTTTGATCATTGAAAATGAACTTGATGTGACGATTGAAGAACTGGTTAACTTTGCGCTTCAAGGTTATGGCGACGTTGTTCAAGATCATGACAAGACCCGTGCGGATGCCGTTGCATTCCTTGAAGGTCGTTACCGTGCTAAGTATGAAGACCAAGGCGTTGCGGTTGATGTGATTCAAGCGGTTCAAGCACTTGCACCAAAATCTCCACTTGATTTTGATAAGCGTGTGACTGCGGTCAATCATTTCCGTACATTACCAGAAGCTGCTGCACTTGCTGCTGCAAATAAGCGTGTTGCCAATATTCTTGCCAAAGAAGCGACACCAGAAGGTGCTGTGGTTGAAGCGCATCTAGTTGAAGCTGCTGAAAAAGCACTTTATGCAGAACTTCAAACATTGACACCAGTGGTTCAGCCTTTACTTGCTGCACGTAACTATACAGAAGCGTTGTCTAAACTGGCTGCGCTTCGTGCACCGATTGATGCGTTCTTTGAGGGCGTAATGGTCATGGCAGATGATGCTGAATTAAAAGCCAACCGTTTACGTTTACTCGCTCAGTTGCGTGATTTATTCACAACGATTGCAGATGTAAGTGTATTGCAGGGTTAATGTTAAGTCATTGATGAATATGATAGACCCTGCTATAAATTAGTGGGGTTTATTTTTAGAGGCAATAATGAGCAAACTTTCTCAACCACAGCGTGTATTTGAGCTTTTAAAACAATCACCGTTAAAAAAATTTAAAGCTCGAGATATTGCCGAAGGAATTGTTACTTTATTTCCCGAAGATTATGTGGAAAAACGAAAAAACCCACGCTTCAAAACCGATGACGAGTTTATTAGTCAAGTGTTTGCTGAAATTGGCGCACACAAACATGGCATCCTAAAACTATCACCCTATATTCATGTACAAGACAAACCTCGACCGCGTGTGTATTGGTACGACCCAAATCATCAAGCTGAACATGGCGAATCTTTTGCCAATGAAGAATTAACTTCAAACGAAAATTTTGAAGAAACTGAAATTAATCTCCCATTGATTAAATCAGGAAATTTATCCGAGCATGATTTATACCCCCTACTGATTGAATTTTTAAGAGTACAGTTCGGTTTATATTGCCTGAGAATTGATGAAAAACGCTCTAAAAACTCTCGTGGGCAAAACGGCAATCAATGGTTACACCCCGACATTGTTGCCATGCAACCTTTAGATAAACACTGGCATGAACTCGTTAAAAGCTGTGTTAAACATGGCTCTGGTCAAAATGTGCGTTTGTGGTCATTTGAAGTCAAAAAAGAACTCAACAGCTCCAATATTCGCAGTAGCTTCTTCCAAGCAGTCAGTAATTCCAGTTGGGCAAATGAGGGCTACCTCGTAGCAACATCTATATCAACAAATGAAGTTGAAGAGGAGTTGCGAATGCTTTCGGCTTTGCATGGTATTGGCGTTATTTTACTCACTCCAGAAAATCCGACTGAAAGTGAAATTTTACTTCCTGCCAAACGCAAACAAGAACCCGACTGGCAAACGATAAATCGAATTTTGAAAGAAAATAGCGACTTTAAACATTTTATTGATTTAGTCGCAAATTACTTTCAGACAGGTCGCACCTACCAAGAAAATTGGAATAAATAAGGCATAGGACATTTGCCTACATTTAGCGATGTTAAAAGCAGGCAAACCGTCATCCTTGCGACTGATTCATACAAAGGACATCAAAGCACAACGGTTTACGCACTGTATCAATTTCACATCACCTACATTCTTTTCTTGAACTTGGCGATAAGCTATAAAACTTGAATTGCAACATTATTGCCAAAAGGATAAAAGATGATGAAGAAAATACCCGCATTGTGTTTAGCGACTGCAGTGATCGCATCGTCTTCTCTCTGGGCAGCCGAAACAAATACAACTACGGCGAATGCAAATACTGCAACGGCTGAAAAAACACTTCCTTATGGTGACAACCCTAGCCTTGGTCGTGTATTGCTGTATAAAACAGGCAAAGGGCTACAAAACTTAGGTGGCTCGATACAAGGTGCATCTGAAAACACATCGCAAAAAATCAGTGAAAAGTGGAAAACCACCAAAGAATACACTGCTGAACAATCCGTCATTGTTCAGGAACAAACCGAAAAAGCCAAACAATATACTGCTAAAAAATGGCAAGACACCAAAGATGCAGTTGTGGGTACCAATGATGGAAATGTTCCTATTGAGCGTGCTGAACTGAGCCAACCCTCATCAAATTAATACGATTGAACAAAATTTATAGGAATGAATGAAACAATGACAGTTATGCCTTTTAAAACCATTTTGCTTTGTTTAGTCAGTAGTATTGGCTTTACCGCGTGTTCAACGCTCTCCAGCCAAGCCGAGCAGCCTTTACAACAACTGCAAGTGGTTCAGAACATTAATGCCCTACCCGATACCAAGACCAATGCCGCATCCTTAAATAAATACAAGAATCATTGCATGATCCAGTTTACAGGTTATTTTGATGGTGGGCAGAGTACGGAATCATGGGAATTTAAAGGCAATCAGTTGAGTCGGGCTTTTTCTGAGACCTATCAATATGTGCCGAATCGTTTATTCAATGCCGCCACTGAAAAACCTGTATTAGATCAGAAAACGCGAAAAACCACAGTATTTGACATTCAGAAACCTGAGGTAAAACATAACTTTGACAAGTTAAAAAGCTACTTTAACCAAACCGTTTTGGACCAATGTAGCTAAGTTTGCCATCTCCATAATTTCTATCCAAAGTGTTTTTAAGCTGTAATGTGCTTGTAAAGTTTTGCTGAAATGCATACATTTCTGCTTTTTGCCCGCTATGATGCAGTTGCGTTGATGAAGTACCCCAAACGGTACATCGCTTAAGGAAATCGCAATGAAGAAAATGATCAAAACAGCTATCGTCACAACAACTCTACTTGCTTCTGCCTCTATTTTCGCACAAAATGTTGGGGTCAATGCCAATGGCTCAGCTCAGGTTAATGTCCAGTCTGGTGGCTTGATTAGCGGTGTTGCAGGTGCGGTCAAAAATACTGCTCAGGGCGTAGGTCACGCAGCTCATCATGTTGGTCATGCTGCTGTACACACAGGTGTAAATGTGGGTTCACAGGTGGTAGACAAAACCGCGAAAGTGGTTAAAAACACTAAGGATTATGCGGTAGAGAAAGCTGCTGATGGCAAGGAGTTTGCTGCTGAAAAAAGAGCAGAAGCAAAAAAACGTCATCAGCAACATCAGGCTGAGCAAAAGTCGATTGGCCTGAATACCCAAGCAGGGGTTAACGTTGGAAACTCATCCATTCAGGCACAAACGGGCTTGAATGCAGACAGGAAACAGGCTCAGGCAGGTGCAAATGTTGGCGTGAAAGTCTTGGGCGTAAATGCCAATGTCGGCACCCATGCCAAAGTGGGTGCAAATTAATTTTCTAACCCATCGTTAAAAGCCCTTTGCTTAAGCAAAGGGCTTTTGATTATGTGATTTAGTCTATCAATTGTAGTTTGGTCTGCTCATCTGCATGATTTTCAACAAACTGACCCAATCCCTGTGCATCACAACTCAAGGTCAAGTTTTTATAACTGAGTTGATAAAATTCAGGATAGCGTTTAAAAATCAATAAAGACTGATCCAAAGCCAAAGCTTCACCGACTTTAACTAATTTATGAATCCCACGATCATTCATCGTCAAAACATAAGATTCTGCATTTAACTCAAGTTCAACAACGGCATTCGCACTAGCTTTCAATGGCAGCAAATATTGTTGATTCGCCTGAATTGCTTCAGCGTTATAAGCCTCTAGCTTTAAGCTGACTAAATTAAAAACTAACCATGTATTCTGAATCGTGCGAATGGTCAGCACTGAGCTGTCCATCTGTTGCATAAAATGCGGATGAATACCTAACTTCCGTAAATTTTGCTCAGTACCCTGTTGTAGATTAAATAATTGTTGAACCAATTTTTGCTTAAGAACAGCATCAAAATAACGTTCATCTAATTCAAAATTGTTATTTTGCAAGATTCGTAATAAAGCTTGATGATGCCTGCTCAATAATGCATCTAGTACATGGCGATAGTAGAACTTACTTTGCTTTTTAACCTCTCGAACACGCTTATAAAAATAAGTAATCTCAAAAGGTTGCTCAACAAAATCATTGAGTAATTGCGAACTTGCCAAAACCGAGAGTGCTTCATGTCCTGTAAAAGGCAAATGAATCACATGCATCTTTGGTAATAAGGGCTGTATTTTTAAGAAATGTTCTTTATCTTCTGCATAGTATGGATCATAGACAATGATGTATTCACGAGACGAATCCACTTCATCTGCCTGAATCTGCATATTTTGATGAATAGATGCGTCAAAAAATTCTGCATAACGGCGATCATGAACCACATCAGGGTCTATCGAATATTGTGGTACAAAAGCAACGATTTTATGCATATTCAATAAATTAGAATATTTAATCGCGGCGTAGCCTCCCATTGATCCACCATAACCCACAATCTGCTCAAACTGTTCTAAGATCGGCTGAATCTGTCGCTGCATCTCAAGCATGCTGCTTTGAGGAAACCAAGATTTTTGCTTCGGCATAATACCGATGACATTGTATTGATATTTTATGAGTGATTTTTCAGCATTAATTGACATTCCTTTGGCACGACTAATCAAATCGCCAAACGAAACCACTAAAGTGTCACTTGAACCTTTTAAAAAAATAACGCGAATATGTTCATCTTCAAATATTATTTGCTTATCCATGCTCACACTGAAAAATTAATCCTAGGCTTGTCGCAAAAAGCCATCAAATGATGTCTTTGCCAAACCCTATTTGCGGAGTATCTTATTTTATAGAGATAAGACAGATTAAAAAGCGCAAAAAATGACACAATCCTTACATCCTTCCGCTCAAAAAGGCTTTAGTTTAGGGGCTGAACTGTATCAGCAAGTTCGTCCCAGTTACCCGCAAGAAATAGCGGTTTGGCTACAAGATCGCCTCCATATAGGTGAAAGTTCCACTGTTATTGACCTCGGTTCAGGGACTGGCAAATTCTTACCTTTCCTACTTCAGACACAGGCAAAAGTGATTGCCGTTGAACCTGTGACAGCCATGCGAGAACAACTGGAGCAAAGCTATAGCACAGTCGAATGTCTACAGACTTCAAGCGATCAACTTCTGGTGAAGGATGAATCCATTAACGCCATTATTTGTGCCCAATCTTTTCACTGGTTCTCAAATATCGAAACGCTCAAGGAAATGTATCGGGTATTAATTCCTACGGGGCATCTTGGACTGGTTTGGAATCAACGTGATATTACTGTTGACTGGGTCAAAGCGTTGGCCGATGAAATCGCCCGATTTGAAGCAGATACACCACGTTATCATAGTGAGAAATGGAAACAGGTTTTCGAGCAACAACAGCTCTTTCAATTCAACGGTCTTCAGACCTTTCAACTCCAACATACAGGCACAGTAGAACAAGTGGTCAGCAAACGGTTACTTTCCACGAGTTTTATTGCAGCAATGCCAGAACATCAACAACAGCAACTGAAAGCAAAATTTGAACAAATTGTATTTGATTTTACAGGCCAAACTGCTCAAGATCAGATTGATTTTCCTTATACAACATTTGCCTACCATTTCCAAAAAATAGCAAAGTAACAATAAATCAGGTGTTTCTATGACCTTTAAATTTAAAACCACGATTGCACTCAGTTGCTTGATCAGCTCTACACTATTACTGAGTGCTTGTAACAAAGATCCTAAAGCACCCTCTCAGCAAGAACAGCAAACTCAAAATGCTAATGATGCCATTGGTCAGCTTAAACAAATCCCGATTAAACAGTTCCCTACAACGGCTGACGATGCGCATGATATTGCGATTTTAGATGACTATGACCGTCGTTTTACCGAAATGAGCGATAGCATGGAAATAGAACTTGCAAAGATGAAAGAAGCCAATACGCTCACTCCAGCGTTTGAACAGCAACGCCAAAAAGATAATGTTCAATCGGCATTGAATATGCTGAAAGAGTTAGAACTTAAAACAGAACAAGGTCGATATATTCAAGGACTTTTATATGAATACTGGGATAATCAAGCCAAAGTACTTGAGCAAAGTACCTTAGCGAGTACCACAGAAAATACTGATACGGCCAAACAAGTTGATCATTTAAATGAATATCTACATGCGCAAAGCCAACTACACCATTGGAAAAGTTCTCAACCAACAGAAACTAAAAAGGCTGGTGAGTGATATAAAAAATTGAGGGTCATACGACCCTCTCTTGTTCAACAAGATTAGATTTTTTGTTTTTCTATCCACTGAATTGAATTAACACGGAATAACTCACAAGCACCATCACCCGTATCCGTAGCTGTTAAAGAAGATCGCCAAACCAAATCTTTATCCCGAATCTCAACCAACTCACCTTTCAACTGCACCAAATCTCCACGCTTCACTTGTTTGATTTGCTGGGCAATTTCAGGATTTGCGGGAATAATATGCATATTGGAAACCATTTGCATGGCTTGATTTGCAGGAACAGGTAGTTTATCTATTTTCCAATTCAAATAGCGGTCATATTGATTTACTGAGATTTTACGTGCGATCTCGGGCTTGGCAAACAAACCCCAACTCACGGCATAATCAATCGGAGAAAATTTTGCTTGTTCGTCATCTTGGTACATTTTAGAACCAAGAATACGGAAGTTGCCATAAAAAGGCTGTAACACCGAAATAGACTGATCCTTTGCGATCGGCGATAAACCATTGGCAATGTTATATTCTATTCCGCTGGTCGATGCATGTGTCTGCCCAAGCATAACCACCATGCCTAAACTCATCCATAGACGTTTTTTCATGGCTCATCACCCTCAAAATCTAACTAAATTCTTAGAAAAGCGTATATCTTCATAGTATGCTTAGACGATGAAAAAAATTACTTTTTTTAGTAACAATCAAACTTACTTTAGTCATATTTTTGTGGCTTTGTTACTGATTTCTCTAATCTGAATCAACGAATGGATCTCTATGATTTATCAATTCTATCAACGTCGAGTTTTCCCATATTTACTCAATCAAGTCATGCAGACTGCAAGTTTGATGGATAAGCGTCGTGAATTATTGGTTCCTATCGAAGGTGAAGTCCTCGAAATAGGTTTTGGTACAGGTTTAAATATTCCTTTCTATGGCAATGTTGACTCACTTTATGCTTTGGAACCCAATCCAGACATTTATCATCTTGCCGTTGAACGAGTTCAGCATGCGCCTTTTTATATTAAGCATGTACAATCCAGCGCAGAAAAACTTCCATTCGCCGATGCAAGTTTAGATCATATTGTTTCCACATGGACTCTCTGTAGTATTCCAAAACTTGATGTCGCCTTAGCAGAAATTTATCGAGTATTGAAACCTACAGGCACCTTTCATTTAATTGAGCATGTGAAACATCCTGACTCGATCAAATTACAATCCTTACAGACCCTACTCACTCCGCTACAAAAAAGGATTGGAGATGGATGCCATCTCAATCGCGATATTGAACGACACCTTGCACAAGCTAAATTTAAATTTCTTGAAAAAGAATATTTTGATGCAGATGGTATTCCTGCGATTGCACAAAAAATGCTGTTGGCTCGCGTGCAAAAGTTATAAATTCAAAGCAGTCATTAATTTTCAAAATCAATTCTTAGCGTTTCAAAACGAATACGTCCTTCACGTACTGCTTGAGCAATTGCCTGCTGTCCTTTGCTCAAGCGCGCACCACCACTTTTAATATCAAGTAGAATCACTTCAATATCGTCTGCAGTCCCATCACCATCACGAAAATCGGTATAGCCATCAAAAACCACGTAATCGACAGGATCACCGAGAAATTTTGCATCACTGGGTAAATACTGAAATTCAGGTAAAATCGGCGCAAACTGTTCTGCCATTTTTCCTTTTAACACCGCACGACTTGTATTTACACTACGTTTCTGTGCATCTAGCAAAGCTTGCTTATGTTCTAATTCTAATTCAGCAATATATTTTTCATATTCCGCCTGAATACGACCATTCCGCGTATTGGACAAAATCAGCGTGGTAATCACAACACCAATACAACCACCAATTAACATTGCAAGCCAAACTGACATAAAACTTTCCTTTTTCTGAATCTGCTATTTAACTGCAACATTAAACTTTTGTCATGTGTCACACACTCTACTGAAAAAGATGCTAAGGTATAGTTGAATACAAAACGCTTGTTAAAAAATCTAATTTCATGAAGACAATATTAATTGCAAATCAAAAAGGTGGCTGTGGTAAAACCATGACAGCCATTACGCTTGCCACAGCACTGTCACAAAAGGGCTATAAAGTCGCGTTGGCTGATGCTGATAACCAAAAATCATCATTACAATGGTTAAAACAACGCCCTGAAACTGTTGCTGCCATTCAAAGCCTCGACTGGAGGCATGAGAAATCAATTGGTGATGCACCCAAACATCTCGATTATTTAATCATTGATGCCCCAGGCGCACTGTCAGGTGAGCATGCAGAACAATTGGTCAGCGAAGCCCATGCCATTGTGACGCCTTTACAGCCCTCATTCTTTGATATTGATAGTACGCGTCGGTTCCTAAAACATTTACAAGACATCAAACGTATACGTAAAGGAAAAGTACAAATTCTGTTGATTGCCAATCGCGTGAAAGCGAATAGCTCTAGTTCAAAAGACATTCAAGACTTCTTTAATAAGATTGAACAAGAGCCTGTCGCATGGATTTCAGAACGTAGTGCTTATGGCACGTTGGCTATGCAAGGTTTAAGTATTTTTGATAAACCACAGAAAAATTTTGTGAGTATTCAAAGCCAATGGCAACCCGTTCTGAATCAGTTAGTCGATGATCCAACCCAATGGTTTTAAGCCGCCTTGCTCCATTAGCAGGATGGAACAAGGCATGAGGCCATTGATGTAACTGCATTAATAAAACTTATCTTTATTTAGGTTCAATGAAAGGTGCGGGATTTGGGCTAGGTTGGTCTGTGTCATCACCTTCATCTTTCAGGTTATGCCTCATTTCATCACTATCGAGGTTTTCCATAGCTTTACGGATGGTCTCGTTACCGTGACTTCCATCATTTGACTGGATTGCCTGTTCACGTTCCGCACCTTGCTCCTGTAGTGCATTTTCAGGATTTTTAGGAATATCTTCCCTTTCTATAGCCTGCTGTAATTGATCACTGTCCGTCAGGCCTTCCACTTGCTGATAACTGAGTTTATCACCGTTCAAGAGGGTAGTCACTGCGCTTTCGGCTTGTGTACGATTGCTGTTATTCGGTTGTGAATGATGGTCCTGACCTGTTTTTGGAGAGGTATTGTCCTGATTATTTAAATGTGTCATCGAACTGCTCCTTAAATTCACTTTATGGATGTGTGATGAATTCAATATAACAATACGCTTTGTAACTCTTTGCCAACTCTTGTATTAAAGTCGATAGCAAATGTTGCTATGGTAAGTTGCTGTATTGCAGTCTTAAAACTTTCGTAAATGCTGAGATATACATATTGCCGATCACGGGCCACTCCATTGAAAATAATCGGCTGGCTGAAACATGCCAGCGGTTTAGCCCCTGATTCCATTTAGAGATTTCAACGTGAAATTACTGAATGAAAATTTTACTGGACGCATTTTTCAGTTAATATGATTTTATTCAACTTTTAGCCCTAGAGACGGAAGCTTGTGCAACAATACGCTCCCACATTACAACGTGTTTTATTGTTTGGACTGTTCTTTGTCTTAATGTATTTGGGATTCAGCATTCTCAAATACTTTATCGTCCCTGTTCTTTGGGCAGCGATTATTGCTTATATGACATGGCCTGTTTATTTATGGGTACAACGTCGCTTTTTTGGTGAAAATCGACCAACGCTAAATGCAACGATCATGATTACGTTGGTCATTTTAGTGATTGGGGTTCCCTTTGTTTGTGCCATTTTCATGCTGCAACTCGAAGGTCGAAATTTATATTTTAATTTACAAAAACAATTATTTTCAGGTCATATTCAAGTCCCCGAGTTTATAAAAACACTTCCGATTGTTGGTAAGGATATCAGTCGTACAGTCAATGAATTAAGTGCCGATCCGAATAGTATTGCGAAGAATGTTGCCGAATGGATACAAGGTCATTTGAGCTATGGCCGTTTTGTACTGAGCGAGATTAGTCGGAATTTAGTTAAACTGACCTTTGCAATCATGACGTTGTTCTTTTTCTATCGTGATGGGCAAATGATTTTATCTCAGGTGAGTCGCGCCTTAGAAAAGATCATTGGTCCTCGCGTACATCATTATTTAGAAACCATTTCAGAAACAACACGCGCTGTAGTGTATGGCGTGGGATTAACTGCTGTGGCACAAGCCATTTTAGCAGGTCTCAGTTACTTTGTAGCAGGTGTGCCTAACCCAATGCTACTCACCATGGTGACGTTTATCTTGGCCTTAATTCCATTTGGAACTCCTATCTCCTATTTAGGGGTTGGTTTATGGTTATTTGCTCAAGGCCAAACTGTCGAAGCAATTGGTGTGATTACATGGGGTGTCTTGATTGTAAGTAGTTCAGATAATGTGATTCGACCTTTAGTTATCTCAGGCGCAACTCAAATTCCATTCATTTTAATTATGTTTGGTGTGCTAGGAGGAATCGCAAGTTTTGGTTTAGTGGGCTTATTTATTGGTCCAGTCATCTTAGCTATTTTACTGGCAATCTGGCGTGAATGGCTGCATGAGAATGTTCAGGAGCCAATCGCTGCCATTGAAGCGCCACCTGAAACAAAGTCGTAATCTATTTACACGATTTACCATTTAATCTTACTGACAACTTGCGAGTTATCCCATACTTTATTTGAATCAAACAAATAAAGCTGATAGATAAGGATAATTTGCAATGACTTCAATGATTCAAAAGTTTTCCCTACTGAGTTGCCTCGGCCTAAGTATCGCCGCCTGTTCATCGGTTAATCTGGATAACAACGCAGATAAAATCCAGACACAGCCTACATCAGCAGACCAAAAACAACTGATCACAGTGCATCAGGTGGATGCCAATGGTGTGGGTGTCTCCATTGGCACCGTGTCTTTCCAGCAAGCACCGAAAGGCCTGCTCATCACGCCTGCACTTGGAAAACTGTCTCCAGGTGAACATGGTTTTCATATCCATGAAAACGGCTCATGTGAAGCTGCGGAGAAAGAGGGCAAAATGGGAGCCGCCCTCGCTGCGGGCGGGCATCTTAACCCAGAGAAAGTTGCCCATCACGGTACGCCACTGGATGGACATTTAGGTGATCTACCAGCCCTAACCGTGAATGACAAGGGTTTTGCAACAACGCCTGTGCTTGCCCCACGCCTGAAACTTACCGATATTCAGGGTCGGGCAATCATGATTCACGCAGGTGGCGATAACTATTCAGATTCACCTAAGCCTTTGGGCGGTGGCGGAGATCGGGTTGCCTGTGGTGTGATTAAGTAAGGATATTTAAATACTGTGGGTATCCTAAAAGATATCCACAGTTGTGTTGATATTTTAAACAGGCCCTAATGGATTCCCTCAGCTTGACGCTCCAGCATAATCTGTTTCAGCACTACCCTCGGCTGGGTAAACCAGAGACCAATCAACACCACACTTGCCAAGGCAAAAGCCCAAATATGGAAATGCGTATAAAGTACACGCACCAATTCTATAATCACAAAGAAACTCATCATCAATAGCATTGAAACAGCCGCAGCGACTGTCCCTTTGGATACTTCTGAAGACATTAATGCAAAACGATATAAAACTGAAAAACTAATCCCCTCTCCTAAGCTTATTAAGGTCATACCGATCAATAAACACGGCACTAGATAAGTTTGCCAAATCACACCTAATACCAGAAATAAGGTTCCGAGCAACATAATGGGTAGACCCATCAAAATCGTTTTACCTAGAGGAAAACAATCAATAATCTTAATCAGAAGAATATTTCCCGCAATAAGCCCGAAAAATACAGGAAATTGCGCTAAACCATATTGCACACTACTGAGCTTTAACTCATCGACCAAGACGATGGGTGACAGCGCAATCCACAGCATTAATGGCATCCCAACCAAAGGTAAAGCAATGCTTAACCCTAAGAAACGGCGATTGGTGAATACTTTTTTAAAATCATCAAAAATATAAATAAAAGGTTGTCTCGCTCGACGCTCTGGGGTTGCTGGCATAAATTTATTTAGACCAAACCAACTCAGGAATGAAAAGATTGCAATCGCAACAAAACCCCAATGCCAAGAGACATAATCAATCAGAAATGCACCCAGAACAGGCCCAAGTAATGGCGCAAGCAAGGAAATATTGGCCATTAATGCCATCACTTTAATGGCATCACGTTCCTCAAATGTTTCCTGAATTGCAGCATAACCCACTGCCGAAATGACCGTAAGGCCAATTCCCTGTAAGAAACGTAAAATCAGGAATTGTTGGATATTCTGCGTCAATAAGATGAGCAAACAACAGATCGTAAAGAATGCCACGCCTACCAATAATACTTTCTTACGTCCAAGACGGTCTGACAGAGGTCCAAGCAACCAAGCAACACTTGCTCCACCCAATAAATAAAAAGACATGGAAGATGGTGCCCATGTTGCACTAACACCGAATTGTTCTGTAATTGCCAACATTGCTGGCTGAATTAAGTCATTACCAATATAGACTGAAAATTCGAATAGCACTAAAGCTAATGGAAACATGAGCGTTATACGGTTTAACGTCATGCTTTGATTGTTCGTCATCATGTTCTATTCACAAAAATAACCAATTCGCGTGCATCCATTTCCTTGAAAAACAGAAAATAGATTCCGCACCACGTCATTTTATGGTTCTGATTTAAATTAAATTTTGATTTTCATGCAGTGAGAACGCATGTAATAAATGTGAAAACACCGTATTCACAAGGTGTATAAATTGCGTGAGATTCGTAAATATTTTACCTATCGTAAAAATTTACAAGCGCAACTTTAGCACTTTTTAAAAATGCCTGCAATTTAAGCAATAAAATGAATTGTGTGGATATGTGAATAACCAAAAAGTTATCCACATTTTTGTCTATGTTTTATCCAGCACCAAATTACAGCTCAGGTTTAAGAGCACAATTCAAACTGGAATTTATTGGTATTGTCCCCTCTCGCACACTGATAGCTTTGTTTTTTATTTACAATCTTCCAGACTTCTTGATCGCGCTTTAACTCATATTCGGTACGAATAGCTGCAACAGAATCATCTAATTGCGCTTGTTCAACAGTGATTTCCGCATCTGTTGGGTTTTCAGCACGATTAAACTGCTGATCAATTTTGAGATTAGTTTCATCATGAAATAAATTTGGTTGATCGAGTAAAACCGCATGTATTGCTGTACTTTTTTGTACCGCTGCTTCTTGCTGTGACTGTGCAATCGGCTGATTACATGCGGCTAAAAATAAGCTACACCCTAAAACCATCCAAATTTTATACATTTTGTACCTTTCCTATTTACCACATGCATTTATGCTACTATGCAAAACTGGATTTCAAAGCAACAAAATGTATGTGACTTATGAGAGATTTGTTGTATTGATCAATCATTTGAACATCATCACAAGTCAATAAAAAAACAAATTTTATAACATGAATATCACCACGGATTAGGCATCACCAATGTCAGATTTAGCAAAAAAATTAGCAATTATTTTAGTCGTCAGTAGTACGATTGTCGGCTGTTCGAAAAAAGAAGAAGGTGCTGCAAGCGATGCATCTGTAGCGACAGAAAGTGCGGCGCCCAATAGTGAAACAATTCGAGCAAATGCAGCAAAAAACCCCGAACAGTTAGTAAGCACACAACAAAGTGCTCTCGAACAAAATCGGCAATTAATTAAAAGTGCTGAATTAAAATTTGAAGTGAACGATGTATTAAAAACCACATCTACGCTTGAGCAACAGTTATTGCAATACAATGGCTATATTGAGAATAAGCAAATTGACTATCAAGTGAGTGACCGTTCTCAACATGATCGTATTGATGGAACCGTGGATATTTATGAAAAAATCACGCCGACGGTACAACTGACAGTACGTATTCCAAATGATCAGGTGACAACATTTCTAAATCATTTACTGCCTTTAATGCTGAACTTTAATACACAAAGCTATGAAGCAAAACGTTATGAATTAAAACTGTTAGAAGAAAAACTCAATACAGCGAACCAAAGTAATAGCGCATCCAATACAGTAAATAATCAATTACAACAGCTCACTGATTTAGAAGTGAAAGATCGCCTAGCGTATAGCACCATTCGTTTAGAATTTTTCCAACAGCCAAAAGTGCGTAAGAGTCATGACCTCAATATTCATCGTATTGCATCACTAGACAGCGATCCATTACTCACCCGAATAGCCGAAGCATTCAAAATTGGACTATCCTATTTTAAAGAAACGCTCATCTGGTTGATCCAATTTTGGGCATTTTATATCGTGATTATTGCAATTTGGTTGATCCGTAAAGCTTATAAAACACGAAAACAGAACTCATAATTATTGATTTTTAGTCAATAGTATTTTGCTTATTTATACATTTTTACTCATGAATAGATTTTCTAAAATATATCCAAGTTTTAGAAATCTATTTTTGAGTTTAATTTTATGAGCAATATTTTAATTATTAATGGTGCTAAACAATTCGCTCACTCGAATGGTGAATTGAATGACACCCTGACTGACTTTTCCGAATCACATCTAAAAGCTTTAGGTCATACAGTACAAGTGACACGTACCGACAGTGACTATGACATCCAAGCCGAAATTGAAAAATATTTATGGGCAGATGTAGTGATCTATCAAATGCCAGGTTGGTGGATGGGCGCACCATGGACAATGAAAAAATACATTGATGATATTTTTACGATTGGTCATGGCTCACTCTATGCCAGTGATGGACGTAGCCGTTCTGATGCATCGAAAAAATATGGTTCAGGTGGCTTGCTGCAAGATAAAAAATACATGTTATCGTTGACATGGAATGCACCAATTGAAGCGTTCACTGATCCAGATCAATTCTTTCACGGCGTTGGCGTTGATGGTGTGTATTTAGCTTTCCATAAAGCCAATCAATTCTTGGGTATGCAATCATTACCTACATTTATCGTGAATGATGTAATCAAAATGCCCGATGTACCAAGCTACATCGAAGCGTACAAAGCCCATTTAGATCAGCTTTTTGCGACGGCCCATTAAGAGAGAAACCCTATGTTGACGATTATTGCAGAAATTCAGACACATGCAGGTGCAGAACATCGCCAAGCAGTTTTAGATGCTTTCCAAAAAATCATTCCAACTGTACTGGCAGAGGATGGTTGTCATGGCTATGCCCCATTGATTGATCACCTGCCAGCGATTGCTATGCAGACGCAAGATGAAAATAGCATTGTGATGTTAGAAAAATGGCAAAGTACTGCTCATCTCGAAGCACATATGCAAACTGCGCATATGCAGCAGCATTTTGAAGCAACTAAAGACCATGTTGCTGATGTGAAAATCCGTATTCTAAACAGTGGGATTTAATAGATAAAACCATTAACCTAAGTTCGACATTAAATATAATCTTCAGAAATGCGTTCACTGAATATTTAAGTCGAACTTAGATAATAAATAAGCGAATCATTTTATTAATAATAATATTGTTTTAAATGGCGACTATATTCAGTTAAATAACACGCTAAGCCCTCTCGACGATCAGCTTTTTGCATTTCTTTAGCGGCTAATTGCTCAATTTTGATTTCCAATAAATTCAGAATCGCGGCTTGTTCCACTTCAGGAAGTTGGGCTTTTTCTTTCTGCTGTTTTTTAATTTCTAAATAATCCTCTGCCCAATGACGTAATGGATCGTGCTCAGAGACTTGTGCAAATAAATCGGTAATCAATAATTCAGGCATGACTTTTTGGGTAGCTAACTCTGCCGACATCAAACCACGAATTGAATAAAATACTTTCTTATAAGTAAAATTATCCGCAGTTTGCATCACTTTTATGCCACCTTTCGCCAGTGATAAATAATGATGATATAGCGCACTATAATCGATTCGCTCAAGTAATCCATCGCGAAAGGTTTGCCATTCTGGAAAGGCATTAAAATAAACAATATGCGCTCGCACCCATTCCAGAACTGTTGGGTTACTTTTTGCCAATAAGCCAAACATTTTATCGAGATCATATGAAACGAAATCGAAATCCCCATCCATGATCTCAATCAAATCACGGTATTTTTTATAGTCAAAATATTGATCTTTGCTCGGCAAATGGAAGCCACGCACATCATAGTCACTGTCAGGGCTAGCCATACCCCATAGACGACTCCCACTTTCAATATAAAATAGTGGAATATCTTGGCGTTGTTCGAATAGTTTTTCGATTTCGTGATGGATGTTCATATTTCCCTCTAAGATTCGATTAAACGAGAATTTTATTATTTGTAACCTGTCAATTTGATTCTCTACTCTTAATTTATCTAATAAAAAGTAGCATTTTTAATTTACTAGCTAAGTTAACCTATAACACATCAGTAAAATAGATAAGTCCTATCCGTTCATTTTTTAAGTTATGGAGCTCGTAATTCTTAAAGAAATTTAATTCTCCCTCATAACAAAGAAAATTTATCTCACAATGAATAAGCTCTCCTAATATCCATGAAGAGAAGTCTTTGAATATAAATGAACCGGAGTAAAATAAATTTCCAATTTTTACTCTCAACATAATACGCATACACTTTATATTATGTTCATTATAAAAATGATCAATATAGTCTCCATATACTTGATCACTCTCTAGATAAATATAAGCTTGAATTTTCATATTGGTTTTATAAAAAAAGCGCATCTTTCGATACGCTTTTAACAGAAATTCTTTTATTTAATCAAGCATTAAAGATCAAATAATTTTCCTGGGTTCATAATCCCATTCGGATCAAATGCCAATTTCAATGCTTTCATATATTCAATTTCTTCAGGCGAACGAGAATATTCTAAATATGGCTTTTTAGTCATCCCCACACCATGTTCGGCAGAGATCGAACCATCATATTTTTTCACAGTCTCAAACACATATTTATTCACCACCTGACACTTCGCAAAGAATTCGTCTTTAGTTAGGTTTTCAGGTTTTAAAATATTTAAGTGCAAGTTACCGTCACCAATATGACCGAACCAGCAGATTTCAAAATCTGGATAGTTCTGTGAAACGATTGCATCAATTTCTGAGATAAACGCAGGGACATGCGAAATTAACACTGAAATATCATTCTTATAAGGAATATACGGCGCAATTGACTCTGAAATATCTTCACGTAAACGCCATAAGCTTTGAGCTTGTTCTAAGCTTTGACTCATTACGCCATCAATCACCCAACCCTGTTCCATACAATGCTCAAAAATCTGCATTGCTTTGTCCATAATCGGCTCATACGGCGCTTCAAATTCAAGTAATACATAGAATGGGCAAGTTGTTTCAAATGGACGTTGTACATGACCACGATCCAACACTTTTTGCATTGCCACTTCACCAAAGAACTCGAATGCGGTTAAGTCGATTTCTTTTTGGAAAGCATGTAATACAGGCATCACCGCTTCAAAGTCAGGCGTACCCAATACCATGACTTGTAGGTTTTGTGGTTGACGCTCAAGTTTAATCTCAGCCTCTGTCACCAAACCTAATGTGCCTTCTCCACCGATAAACAAATGCTGCAACGCATAACCCGTCGCATTTTTAATCATGCCTTTGTTTAAACGTAAAATGTCACCTTTACCCGTAACAACCGTTAAACCAAGCACCCAGTTACGTGTCATGCCGTATTTGATGACTTTAATACCGCCCGCATTGGTACCAATGTTTCCACCAATTTGACTAGAACCTGCTGAAGCGAAATCTACTGGATAATACATTCCTTGTTCTTCTGCAAAATTCTGCAATTGCTCAGTCACCACGCCTGCTTGAACACGAACCATACGATCCGCTGGCAAGAATTCTAAGATTTGATTCATCTTGTCAAAGCTAATCACGATCTCGCCATTGTTCGCTACCGCACCAGCCGATAAACCTGTGCGACCACCTGATGGCGTGATTGCCACTTTAAAACGGTTCGCCAGTTCTACAATCTCTTGAACTTGTTCAGTGCTTGATGGAAAAACGATGACTGATGGGTTCGGATCAAAGTGCTTAGTATGATCTCGTCCCCAATTTTCCAAGCTATCGGCATCAGTTTTAATACGGTTTTCACCCACGATTGCCGTTAAGAGGGTCAATAACTCGGGTGTTAAAGCGACTGGAGCATTCATCGTTTTCAGGCCTAGTAAGAAAGAGATATAGGACTTCTGGATGATCCTGAATGTATTTCAATGGCTTGAAAACAAAGGATTCAAAACATCCAAAATATAGAAACGCTAGCGAACTATCAAACTGTCTACACAACGAGTTCGAGCTTCGTATTCCTTTATTTTACATGTAAGCAAGCGAGGGATAAAGCACAGGATAAACATCTCGTCATAACAAAATGTGTATATGAACTAAAATTCATGCGAAACTGAAAAAATCTCAACAATTATGCTGAGCTAATTTTAAACGAAATATCTATAACACAAAGCTCTATGCTATGATACCGCAACTAAATTTTGGCCTTTGTAGCGGAGCCGTAATGAGCCAACATCTATCACTACCTAAAGACAAAATCCGTTTCCTTTTGCTTGAAGGTGTGCATCAAAATGCCATCGATACATTAAACGCTGCGGGTTATACCAACATCGATTACCACAAAACTGCGCTTGAAGGCGAAGCTTTGAAAGAAGCGATCAAAGATGCGCACTTTATTGGTATTCGTTCGCGTACTCAATTGACTGAAGAAATCTTTGAAGCAGCGAATAAATTGATTGCGGTTGGTTGTTTCTGTATTGGTACTAACCAAGTTGATTTAAAAGCAGCAATGTCTCGTGGTATTCCTGTTTTCAACGCACCGTATTCGAATACGCGTTCTGTAGCAGAATTGGTTCTTGCTGAAGCAATTTTATTACTTCGTCGTGTACCTGAAAAATCAAAAGATACGCATGCAGGTGGTTGGAACAAATCGGCTGTTGGTTCATACGAAACTCGTGGTAAAACATTAGGTATCGTAGGTTACGGTTCTATCGGCTCTCAACTTTCAGTTTTAGCTGAAAGCTTAGGTATGAAAGTTTGCTATTATGATGCGGTAACTAAATTACCGTTAGGTAATGCACGCCAAGTCGGTTCTTTGGATGAGCTTTTAGAAACTGCTGATGTGGTTTCTTTACACGTTCCTGATGTTCCTTCTACGCGTAACTTCTTCAAGAAAGAACAATTTGCGAAAATGAAGCCTGGTTCAATCTTCATTAATGCTGCACGTGGTACATGTGTAATCATCGAAGATTTAGCTGATGCGATTAAATCTGGTCACATCGCTGGTGCTGCAGTAGACGTATTCCCGAAAGAGCCAAAAGCAAATGGTGAAGAATTCCAATCTCCACTTCGCGGCTTGGACAACGTGATTTTAACACCGCACGTGGGTGGTTCTACGATGGAAGCGCAAGCAAACATCGGTTTAGAAGTTGCTGAAAAATTCGTTGCATATTCAGATAAAGGTATGACACTTTCTGCGGTGAACTTCCCAGAAATCGCATTACCACTTTCTGATGGTCAACATCGTTTACTTCACATCCACAAAAACGTTCCTGGTGTATTGTCTAAGATCAATACATTATTCGCTGAACAAGGAATCAATATCTCTGGTCAATCTTTAATGACTAAAGGTGATATCGGTTACTTGGTAATGGATGTTGATGCTTCTGCATCTCAAGAAGCTTTGGATACTCTACATAATGTAGAAGGTACAATCCGAGTACGTGTATTGTTCTAATTTAGACAATTCACTCAAAAGCCACGGCACTTGCTGTGGCTTTTTTATTGGTGATTGAATTATTATGTGAATATTAAACCAATTGTTCTAATAATAAGTGTCCCAATGCTAAAAACACCTGTGCACGCTCTCCTCCTCTTAATGATCGCCATGTTATGTGTACAAGGTAGCGGTTCTTTAGCCAAAATTTTATTTCAAAGTTTTCCAGTATTGACCGTATCCGCAATGCGCCTATGTTTTGGTGCGATCATTTTGGCAATTATTTTTAAAATTTGGACCATCAACTTCAAAGTGGTTCGTTGGAAAGCAATTCTCAGCTATGGTTTTGCACTTGCTGGAATGAACGCCCTGTTTTATTTATCACTAGAGCGTTTACCTTTGGGCTTAGCGGTTGCCTTTGAGTTTATCGGCCCTTTAAGTGTTGCACTATTTCATGCACGACAGCGCTATGATTTTATTTGGGTGGGTTGCGCCATTCTAGGTTTAGTATTGCTATTTCCTCTACAACAAGCACAACAACATTTAGATTTAGTCGGTGTCTTTTTTGCTGTGGCTGCGGGTGCATGTTGGGCGCTATACATTATCGCAGGTCAAAAACCATCAGGTATTTCAGGTAATCATACCGTTTGTTTAGGCATGAGTATTGGTATGCTGTGTTTATTGCCCTTCGCACTCGCTGCTGGTGCCATCGATCGAGTGTTTGAACTGCCCAATTTATACTATTTTATTGGGCTTGCGATTTTAGCAAGTGCATTGCCCTTTACTTTAGAAATGATCGCTTTAAGAAGCCTAACTCCTTTAAGTTTTGGAACACTCATGAGTCTTGAACCTGCAGTAGCTGCATTATCAGGATTTATTTTTCTGGGTGAGACTTTATTGTGGAATCAATGGCTTGCGCTTGGCACGATTATCATCGCATCGATCGGTTGTACATTTACCACTCAACATGCTCGACAGCAAAAAGTGAATAAATAAAATGAAAGCGTTCCACCACGATGTACCGTCTTCAACTTATAATCAAACCACCTATCTTGTAGGTATTTTTTACTTTGCTTTTGTAGATCTTCCATGAAAAATATCCAGTTGGTCGCGGTGCTGTACATGGTTCTTTCCATGGTGTCTTATCAAATCAGCGCTTCATTCGCCAAACAACTTATTGCAACACTTGATCCACTGACCGTCACGATTCTACGACTCTGTTTTGCAACGATTTTGGTTGCGATCATGTTCCGCTCATGGAAAGTATTATCTAAGCTAAAGTATTTAAAATGGCGCGATTTATTACTTTATAGTGCATCCTTAGGTTGTATGAATATTTTGTTTTATACATCTTTAGGCAAACTGCCTCAAGGGATTGCTGTTGGCCTAGAATTCATCGGTCCTTTAGGATTAGCATTACTATCAATCAAACAGCGCAGTGATTATATTTGGGTGGTTTTTGCTATCTTAGGAATCGCATTAATGGTTCCTTGGCACGATGCGAACTCGGAAAATTTCTCCTATTTTGGAGCTGCTTGCGCTTTAAGTGCTGGACTCTTTTGGGCCTTGTATATTTATTTTGGGCATCGCGTGGTACAACAAAATATTGGGATGCATGCGCTTACTCTTGCGATTGGTTTGTCTGCACTGACCTTATTACCCTTCGGACTTTGGAACAACACGCCTGCCTTAATCGATACGCAATATTGGGGCAAAGCCCTAGTGATTGCAGTATTAGCCACCGCCATTCCCTATGCGCTTGATTTGATGGCATTGAAACGGTTAAGCAAACTCAGTTATGGAACACTGACTAGTCTTGCACCTGCGCTTGCTGCTTTAGCAGGACTCGTGTTACTGCATGAACAAATTAGCTTCATCCAGTGGATCGCACTTGCATGTATTATGATTGCATCGATTGGAGTGACCTTACGTGCTGAAAAATCTCGAACACAGTAAGAGCACTCCTTTCTGCTCATTTTCGTTATAACGAAAATGAGCGATCTGCATTTTTATATTTCTGATATTCAGTAAGATATTTTTTACCTAGTTTTTCCTTTTCATCATCCTCTAATATTTTTCCAGCCTGTTGGAAAAATTTATGTTCCTCTTCCTTTAAATGATGATGGACTTTTTCACTTAATTGTTTTGCTGTTGCTAACCAACTCGGATTACTCATATCAGTTTCTTCTAATTTTTCAACCAGTTCATCCATTTCATGATGCTCAGATAAAGCATGGCGGGTAATGTCTAAACCCACATCATCAAACATTAGAGGAATATATAAATAACGGTCTTCGGCAACTGAATGCGCATAGAGTTCATTCTTAAGCTGTTTAAATAAATCTTCCCTTTCTTGAGTATGTCCGCTGGTCTGAATTAATCGTTCAGCTAAGTTACGTTGTTGTTCATGGCTTTCTCGAAGTGCTTCAAATATATTCATTTTTACCTCTAAGATTGGCGAACAACCACAGTACGAGATAGTAATTATCTTGTTACTGCGGTTTTTGGCTAAACATCCATCTTAGAAAGTGTTGATTTTTTAAACAGCATTATTTAGGTATGTTTTTGTTGTGAAACTTTATCTTTTGGTTCAAACAGTAACTATCATTTGATAACCCAATCGACAAATCAAAATACTCACCAAAATTAAAAACAATATTCTAATAAATCCGCTTCCATATTTTAAAGCAAGGCGTACACCCAACAATGAACCAGCAATATTTGCTAGTGCCATCATTAAACCCAATGCAAATAACACATGACCTGTTGGAATAAAGAAGCTTAATGCCGCCAGATTCGTCATGAAATTGCCAATTTTGGATAGTGCAGAAGCATGCAAGAAATCAACTTGCAAAAATCGAATGAAAAAGAAAATAAAGAAGCTGCCTGTTCCAGGTCCAAAGATTCCATCATAAAAGCCAATTGCTAAACTACCGACCGCTGCAAAGATCAGCAGTTTAGGAGTAATGCGTTGATCAACATGTACTTGCCCAAACTGCTTTTTCATAAAAGTATAAATCGCAATCACGACCAGCATGACCAATACAAAAGGTCTTAGAATATGAGTGGGGATCATGGAGACACAAGCAGCTCCAGCGAAAGAACTTATGAATGCAAAAATGGCAATCACAAGTAAAAGTTTCCAGTTTAATTTGACCCGCCTAGCAAAAGAAAATGCCGCCGATGCTGTACCACAAATTGAAGCAAGCTTATTGGTACCAAATATTGTTGCAGGTGAGGTATTTGGTAGTGCCCCCATTAGGGCAGGGATTTGTATGAGTCCACCGCCACCTACTGCTGCATCAATTGTTCCAGCACAAAAAGCAAAAAAGATTAAACTCAGAATGAGTTCCCACTCCATGAGTTATATCCTTATAAATTCAATAAACGTTTTGGCACTAATCGTTTTTTATCTGTAATTTCAGCTAAGCCCAAACAACGATCACCATTAAACACTAACACTTCCGCTGCCGCCTCGTGATCGATATTACTTTCTTGTCCATTACCAAAATATTTTTCGCGTCCCTCAGGAAGCTGTACACGAGGGAAATGCTCAACGGGTGCATAGACAGGTAGCAATAAAGCATCCCGTTGTTCAAGTGACAAACTTTCCAAATATTCAATGGTATAGTTTGGATCAATCTCAAAATGCCCTGTTTGAACGCGGTGTAATTTTGTCAAATGTCCGCCACAGCCCAAAGCCTCACCAATATCCTCCCCCAACACACGGATATAAGTTCCTTTTGAACAAGTCACATCCAGAGTTAAGCTATCTTCGGTAAAACTCACTAATCGTAGCTCAAAAATCGTAACGGGACGTGCTTCGCGCTCAATCTCAATTCCTTGGCGCGCTAACTCATACAAAGGGCGACCTTCTCGTTTCAGTGCCGAATACATGGGTGGAACTTGCTGAATATCCCCACGGAATTTTGTTAATACCTGCTCAATAGTTTCTTCAGTCAGTTGCGGCACTGCTCGTTGCTGTAAAACTTCACCTTCAACATCACCCGTAGCAGTTGTTTGTCCAAGTTTTACTGTTGTTTGATAACGCTTGGTAGAATCCAATAAATAATGCGAAAACTTGGTTGCCTCCCCTAAGCAAATAGGTAATAAACCTGTTGCAAGCGGATCTAAAGCACCTGTATGTCCTGCTTTCTGTGCATTAAAAAGTCGACGTACTTTTTGCAATGCCGAATTAGAACTTAAACCCAAGGGCTTATTAAGCAAAAAAACACCACTCAGATGGCGATAAGAACTTTTTTTCATAAATGAAAAGTCAAAGTATAAAACGGTATTTTATCAAAACTATTCATCGGGTTTTTAAAAATTAAACGCTCAAAAAAAAACACTTATGATAAATTTATATTAGTTTCCGAAATTAAAAGCAAATGGATTATGCTTAATGAATAAAAATGGAAAAAAAATAGCATTATTATGTAGCTTATTGATCATTTCAGCAGTCACGCTGAGTGTATTGTATTGGTTATATCCTCAAGATCAGCAGTCACGGTTCAAATCAACTGCTCAATCCAGCGGCACCTCCAATTCAGCAGAACATTCTGAAAATTTAGGGCAGGCACAAGCACTTGATGCAACATTCAACAGCACAAGCCAGCTCGATACTGAAATCAACTGCAAACTACAGTTTAATGCATCACAAAAATTAGTGGTGAATGAGCTGACCCGAAACTGCTTTGAATATTTCATTTCCCAATATGGCGAACGGAATATTGATGAAATCCGTCAGAGTTTTCAGCGCTATATTGCCAAGGGTTTTCAGGCATCGGAGCAACAGCAGATTTTAGCCTTGTGGTCACGCTATGTAGATTATCGCAAAGAGCTGAGTAAATTACAGGTGCAACAGCCTGCTCAGGAAAGCTATCAATATTTCCAGACTGTTTTTAATGCCATGCATGATTTAAAACAACGTTTCTTTTCAAAGCCTGAAATAGAAGGCTTATTTGGCGCTGAGGATATTTATCAGCGATATACGCTCGACCGTATGCAAATTTTAGAAAATAATGCACTGGATGCTGGAGCAAAAGCGAAACAATTACAACAACGCTTTGAACAACTTCCTCAGGATTGGCAAGACAATCTTAAGGATTTATCCAAACTTGATGATTTGCACTCCTTAACTGCACAAATCAAGGCCAGAAATGGTTCAGCGCAGGAACTTCGGGATATGCGGGTCAATCTGGTTGGAGAGGCAGCCACCCAACGTTTAGAGCAGCTTGATCAACAACGTTCTGACTGGAAGCAACGCGTACAATCCTATCTGGATGAACGTAAAACCATTATGGACAGCAATATGAGCACTTCAGCCAAGGATCAAGCCATTCAACAGCTCAAACAACAACAGTTCCAGTCTCCACAGGAACAGCAACGTCTACAAACATTTGAAACGGTTCATGACCAAGGAGGCATCTTACCTTTTAGCAACTAGAAACACGTAATACAAGACATTGAAATAATGCGATTTAGCAAGGATGCAATGTCAGTTCGCAAGAACATCAAGACCCTGATGAAAACAAAAATTGAGAGAAATATCATGCAAAAACTAATCCGCTGTCTTGCACTATCCATGATAGCAATGGGCGTATCAACAAGCTACGCATCAAACGCAACACAAGTTACAGGTACGGCCTCCTCTACTTATGCTAAAACCAAATACCCAATGGTTTTTGTACATGGAGTGGCAGGTTTTTCACGCGCAGGAAGTGATCCATTAGGCGTTGATTATTGGCATCAAATTCTTCCTGACCTTGCTCGTAATGGTGCAAATGTATGGGCGACACGACTTTCACCTTTTAACTCAAATGAGGTTCGTGGTGAACAACTCGCGCAACAAGTTGAAGAAATTATTGCGATTACTGGACAACCTAAAGTTAATTTAATTGGTCATAGCCAAGGCGGTCCAACGATCCGTTACGTGGCTGGCATTATGCCGAATAAAGTTGCATCATTAACCAGTGTAAGTGGCACTCATAAGGGTTCACCTGTCGCTAGTTTAATTATGAATGTAGATGGTACTGTCTTAGGTACAGCTGGCTCTGCCGTCGTGAACTTTTTCTCAGGAGCGATTACATGGTCACAAGGACTTGATCCAAAAAGCTATCCTCACGATGCTTTAGCTGCTGGACGTAGTATTTCGGTAGAAGGTTCAACCAAATTCAATACACGATTCCCAATGGGCGTACCAACTACAACATGTGGCGAAGGTAATTATCAAGAGAAAGGAATATATATGTATTCATTCTCAGGGACTCAAGCAGTCACAAACATTCTTGACCCTCTTGATCCACTATTTGCAGGTACGAGCCTAATTGTCGATATTAAAGGAGATAATGATGGTATGGTAAGCCGTTGTAGCGCTAAGTTTGGACGTACGATCAGAGATAATCTCCCTTGGAATCATGCAGATGAAGTGAATCAGGTTTTAGGTTTGAAATCACTGTTTGCACCTGATCCAATTGATATTTATCGTCAACATGCCAATCGACTAAAATTACAAGGACTATAGAATAGCCATAAAAAAATGCGCCAAAGGCGCATTTTTTTGCTTTACAACAAAGTTAAAATTAACCTTGTTTACGAGCTGGTAACTTTTCACGAATACGTGCAGCTTTACCAGACAACTCGCGTAGGTAGTAAAGTTTAGCACGACGAACGTCACCACGACGTTTCACTTCGATTTTAGCAACGATTGGAGAGTGAGTTTGGAAAACACGCTCAACACCAACACCGCTAGAGATTTTACGAACTGTGAAAGCAGAGTTTAAACCACGGTTTTTCTTCGCGATTACAACACCTTCAAATGCTTGAAGACGCTCACGGTCACCCTCTTTTACTTTAACTTGAACGATAACAGTGTCACCAGGAGCAAAAGCAGGGATATCAGTTTTTAACTGTGCATTTTCAACAGCTTGAACTAAAGGATGTTTACCACTCATTGTGGAATCTCCAATATGTGCGGGAGAGAAGAGGTCTCTTACACCGCTGAGGATAGAGGCTAAAACGCATATCGCTCGTTTAACTTTCCCTTTAAAGCAAAATTACCCTAAAGAGCCTATTTTCAACTTAAACTCAGTTTAAGTAGTAACTCGAAGCAAAGCTTCTCGTCTGTTGCAAACACAAACTTCTAACAGTTTAGTCTTGCGAATTTTTAAGCCATTTTTTTTGCTGTTTAGTCAACTCAACTTTTTCCACCAACTCTGGTCGACGATCTAAAGTTCGTTGATAACGCTGCAAAAAACGCCATTTCTCAATATTGGCATGATGTCCTGATTTCAGTACCTCAGGCACATCTAACCCTTCGAAATGGTCTGGCTTGGTATATTGTGGACAATCCAGTAAACCATCCACAAAAGAATCTTGGATCGCAGATTGCTCGTCAGACATGACATTTGGCAATCGACGAATAATACTATCAAGCAACACCATCGCTGGCAGTTCACCACCCGATAAAACGTAATCCCCAATTGACCATTCTTGATCAACATAATGCTGGATTAAACGCTCATCGACGCCCTCATAACGCCCACACAATACAATCAAACCATCATAATCAACGAATTGTTGTACTGCCTGCTCATTCAAGGTTTTGCCTTGCGGTGACATATACACCACTGGGGCATGAACACAGCCTGCTTGTGAAGCAAGTTGTTTGGCATGATTAATTGCTTTTGCCAAAGGCTCAGCCATCATCACCATACCTGGGCCACCACCGAAAGGACGTTCGTCCACCCGTCTGTAATTGCCCTCAGCAAAATCTCGTGGGTTAATGCAAGTCACTTGCACGATGTCACGCTTTGCTGCACGTCCGCTAATCCCGTACGCTGTAATCGCTTCAAACATTTCAGGAAACAATGTGATGACTGCAAAAAACACCGCAGACTCCTCTATTTTCCTGCTGCGCTACTTTCCCTAAAAGGATTAGTAGTCTACGCCCCAATTGACGTAAATACGACCAGCTTCAAGATCAACGCGTTGTACCACATCTTTATGCCAAGGAATCATTCGCTCTTCAGCATCAATACTGTCAGGGGTCGCTTTGACAACCATGACATCATTGGCACCTGTTTCAAACAGTTCATAGATTTGACCGAGATTGACTTCTTGTTCTTCATCATCAAGACCTAAGACTGTTAGACCTTTAAGATCAGACCAGTAGTACTCGTCTACATCTGCTTTAGGAAGCTGAGATTTGGCAATCCAGATATTTGCACCAACTAAGTTTTCTGCACCCGTGCGATCATTCACGCCTTTTAATGCAACAACCAAGCCTTTGCCATGTGGTTTCCAACGTTTTACATTTATGGTTTGCCAACCTGCATTGGTCTCAATGTACCAAGGCAGGTAGTCAAACATATTGCTCATAGGTTCTGTATTAGAATAAACCCAGAGCCACCCATTCAATCCATAAGCTGAACGTAACTGTCCAATCTGAATACGATCTTCTGGCACATTCTGTGTTGATGTCATGGGCTACCTACGACAATTATGCAGTAGTTGCAGCTTTTTTAGCTTGAGCAGCTAAAGAAGCAACGCGATCTGAAGGTTGAGCACCTTGAGCAACCCAGTGAGCAAAACGGTCAGTATCTAAACGAACTTTTTCAGCTTTACCTTGTGCAGTTGGGTTAAAGAAACCAATACGCTCGATGAAACGACCATCACGTGCATTACGGCTATCAGTAACGATGATTTGGTAGAATGGACGTTTTTTTGCACCACCGCGCGCTAAACGAATAACAACCATGAGAACAACCTTATAATTTTTACGGATTATCCCTGCGCCGACCATCGGCAGCACTTCAAACCCCTTTCATAGAGGGCGATATTCTACGTTATATTTGCTCTGAAAGAAAGACTAAATTAAAAGTTATCCACAGTTTTGAATTTTGTTTTTTAACTGCCAGTCCAATCTGTATTAGGAGCAGGAGTACATGTCGTAGCCTTAATCCAACATTTATATCCTTTATTATTTAAAACAATATCTCCATTTCCTGCTTGGATACCGGTTGTAATTGGTGATGCAGTTAATGTCCAAGAAGAGTTATTAGATGCAATATCTAATTTAATTGTATATTGCGCTGTTCCCGTTAAAGGATAGCTCTCTGTGAATGTACCATTTTTTAATTTTGCATTCGCATATGTACCTTTAGCCGATTTATAATTTTCAAGATCTCTATAAATCAATAACATTTCAGTCTGGACATCAACTCGATTGGTTTTTTTCACATAATTCTGATAAGAGGGATATGCAACAGCAGCTATAATACCAATTATTGCTACTGCAACTAACATCTCTATTAATGTAAAGCCTTTATGAATCATAATCTCACCACGCTGACGAATTTGAACCACAAGATGTATAGGTTATATTGCTAGTATTTTTACAGCGTAGCCCCTGACTCGTCATCAAAAAATTATAATTTTTAGGATCATTAACTGCCAATGCTTGAATACTCCATCCTCTACCAGCAGCAGAACTATCAGTTAAAGGCTTTGTTGTATCCTGTAAATCACGGATCGTAATTTTATACTTTATAGCAGAGCCAGTTGCATTCAAAGGCAATATAATTTCCGTAAGGCTTGGAGCATTAGCATCTGTGCTGTAGATATAATTAGGATCAAATTTACGATAGGTAAAATTTTTAGCCTTATATCGTTCTAATTGCTCTGCAATTTTCTGCATTTCTTGTTCAGCACTAGAAGCTACACCCTTACGCACCTGATCTTGATAGCTAGGTATACCAACTGCGGCAATAATTGAAAGTATAAAAATTACAACCATAAGCTCTATCAGTGTAAAACCCACCTGATCTTGGTACCCTCGGTTAGAGGGTACTCCGCCGATATCATCATTTTGTTTGTGCTGTAACATAACGTTCATACCACCGTATTGGATTTAATAGTCGTTTACATTCCCAAGTACCCTTACCTTCTGTATTACCAATGAGTGTAAGACTTCCACAACTGTTTGGAGATGGATTTGAACCGCTAGGTGGTTTAGGTCCTAATGTAATTCCTCGGATACCAATACCAACTACATTCAAATTTTTACCGCCTGAGATTCGGAATCCAGTTTCTGCTTCTGCCGTACTATTTTTCTTACCATCACTATTAAGACATACACCAAAAGGCAAGCAGAACTGTTGAATATCCGTTTCACCAATGATTCGTGGCTTACAAGGATCTTGCACCTCCACACCAGTACCTTGAGGGTCATAAACGGGAACGTATAAATAGTTCGTTATGGCCATCGGCTCTTCTTCAAATGCCTTAATACCACCAGCTGTACGACCGCTCACTTCTGAGCCAGTATAATCACTTGATAAGGAACGGTACCAACCTTCTTTTCCTCCACCAAAAAATACTGTTGCAATATCACCAGATAAGTTCTGAGGATTCTGTTGTAAAGAACTTAATGCAATATCCTTCGTTTTCAAGTCACCATCAACAACCTGATTTACACCTGCTGAAGCCACATTCAGTTTCTTATTAATGAAATCTCGGTCAATTAAACCAAAAACCTTATTGGTTGGACGTCCAGTTAATGCAGCAGAAGGCAACATTCCTTCTCGACCTACGGTTGGACTCACATCCAATGGTGTACTTCTATCGCCAGAAGCAATACCAACTAGAATAAAAGTATTAGTGCCAGAATCATGAATAGTGATCGTTGGCGGCTGGTAAAAACGAGGTTGATTACCACTCGCAATCGTATCACTTCCTAGATTTGCTAGTCTTACAACACGCAATGCTAAATTACTAGTCGGAGTATCCTTGGCATTATTTAAATCCACTCTGAAAACTTGCCCACCAAGATCACCAACATACAGATGATCTACCAAGCCATCCGCATCTCGATCGAGCGTACTTATACGACTCACAATACTATGCTTCATATTTGAGTTATTTATATTGGCACCAGAGGAGCTAGCCCACCATAAACGCTTACCAGTTTGAGCATCAATAATGTAGATTGCATTACCTTGCGCTTCAGTCTTATTACAGCCACCACCATATTCAGTTGGATTTGCATTCCCCAATCTAAATTGTGGATTCTCATAACACGCATCATATCCACCACCAACAATCATCACTCTAGTGATCTTGTTGTTATAACGAATATTTGCAAGTACTGGTTTAGACCATGTTTGCCCCATTCTGCTATAATCGGCTAAATCACTACCAACTCGGAATAAGAATTTAGGGGATTTAGGCGTTAAGACATCTAAACCGTAGTAACTTTCCCCTCCCATACGCATTCCACCATAAACATTCATTTGTTTCGCAATTACAGATGATGCTGAGGATGTGCTACTAAATTTATATGCTGAATCAGCAACCCAAGCTCCATCAACACCATAAGTAAGACTACCCGGCTCACTACGTCTTAATGCTCGGGATGCATCTTTATTTAGGATATCAGCCGGAAGGAAAACCATTTGTTCCGCGCCCGTCTGAGCATCTACAATACGTAAACCGCCTTCCATACTGGCATAGAGTACAGATTGTTGTCTTGTATCTGTGAGATCGCCATTTGCGTCTAAATCACCAGAGTAAGTAAGCTGTACTGGATAGGAATGAATACTTGCGCCCATGGATACAAATGGATCTTTAGGTGGAGTTAGAGTTGCAGGCAATGTTGTTGTTGTTGCTAAGTCTAAGTCATATCCCAAATAGTTAAGTAATCTGACTTTGAGACTTAACGAAAGATCTTTCAGAACATTTTTGTTCTTAAAATCATCTAATAATGTGGTGCTACTAGTGGTTGAATCCTGACTAGAAATCGTTAATAGGCTGCTATTTGGTGTTGATGTTTTAACTATAGCACCATTATTAACACCAGCAATATCAGTCACTACTGTTCTAAATGTACTTGGAGAAGTCACTGTAGGTAAACGTAATTTTTCATATACGCCACCCTTCTCTATCAAACCTTGATCAGATAACGCTGTAGTATTCCAAAGATCCTTGGTATCTTTATTTAATGCACCTAAAGCCGTGAATACAGTTTTTCCGCCATCCTTTAAGGCACCATCAATAATATTATATTTTTTCAAGTTGCCCTGCCAAATCAGATAGTTCTTACCTGGCTGAGGTTTTAATGCCCTTAAATAACCATAAGGTTGAAAACCATTAGGGTTCAAAGCATCTACAGGGACAGAAATAGCACCCGTTGACAATGGATCTGGTGGGTTTGCACCAAGTGAGTTAATAAATTGCACAACACTTTTAGTTACATCATCAGATGTTGACGCTTGGAAAAATCCACCATTTCCATATCCACCATCATAGTTATAACCATCACTTCTTGCGGTTCCACTGGTATTCGCTGTAGGACTGCTGACAGCTAAACTTCCCCCATAGCCAGGAGAACATTTATCATTCGGAGCAGCACCCGTTAAAGGATCGTTATAAGCCCGTGAACTCATTCGACAAGCATTTTGTGTATCAACACTTGAGGTCTGTTCAATATTAGAAGTAAAGAAAGTACTACCAAAGCCTACAAATGCTGTTTGAATTGAGCGTCCTTTAGGGTTCTTAGACGGGTTAAATAATGATTTTGCATATGCCCCCATACAGTTCCATGCACTATTTGCATCATTCTGATTTGGTAAATCAGTTGAACACTGAAATGCAAGGCTTCCTAAAGATTTCTGCATCAATGCACTAGCACGATCATTACTACTTGAATTTGCGGCGCCATCAGATAAGAAATATACACCCTGACCATCACAACTCGCCTGATTTGCTGGTAATGGTGATTTATACTGCGCATCCGCATCCGTCGCAGCTCTATTGACTACAATATCAGGGTTACTTAACGTATCATTTAACTTAGAAGTTGGAGTACCACTATCACCATTCACGACAGTATAAGGGTAGTAATCTCCCGCATAGAATTCGTTAGTACTAGGATATGAATCTATCCAACCCCCTGTGGGTTTGATAACTGGTTGATTCGTCCAAACAGGGTTGTTTGAAACTGTATCCGTACTTGTCCCAGTGGTCTGTGTTGGACTATTACTCCATCGGCTACAAGTTTGTGTACTGGTATCTAAATTCACAGAGCTATATCTACTACAAGTATAAACATAATAGGTATAAGTATAGGTATAGAGCCTTTTGGAGGAACTATAACTAGTCGTATAACTTTGACTTAAATACCTTGTGTACCTTTTAATATTATAATTCTGTTCTGAATAAGTGGTTGTCCCCATTAAATATGAAGCTGCTTCAGCATACGCATGGGCAGAAGGTGTTCCATTATTTGCAGTTAATCCAGCAATTGCAGTTTTTAGTGCCGTCCGCTGCGTACTCCCCACATCACCGAGTTTTTTTGATGGGACTAATATCTGAGCAGTTTTACCATCACCATTTGCTGAGAAGTTACCGACCCCCACAAAGGTTTCCGACAGACTTGCCTGAGCATCTGTTCCTGTTACAAACCTCCTCGCATCGGTATCTGAGCTATTTAATAACGCAAACATACCATCTTTGAGTCGCGTCAGACGATCATAACAACGATAGCCAGTTATTGAAGTTCCAGTTGCACCAAGCGGTTGTGCTTCACAACCAGTCACGCTATTTGTTACCGCTGTATTTGCATTTGCTTTTGATACATAACAGAAGTTGCGATCATAATCTGGAGTTGTACCTGCTTTTACAGAATACAACTTACCATTTGAATAGCTTGTACCTGAAGTGATCGTATTTAGACCTGCACAAACTCCACCATAATCATCATAGATAGCAAATCCAGACGAGTTACCATTACTATATCCAGCCCCATACCCCATGGATCCAGATGTATCCAACATCATTACAATTGTCTTTTGACCTGCTGTTGGGGATGCATAAATCTGCATATCAGAAGCTTGCGCCACTGATGATAAAACTAACAACCCGCTTAACGTCGTCGCACAGGCAACAGCTATAGGACTTAACTTAAACCTATAATCTCTGATTTGAATAGAGGGTTTTTTCATTTGTTTTTTCATCTCAATATCCTCTTAACCCACTCTCAAGACGTTTTAGAAAAAATTGTCTGTAAATTAAATTCTTGTACCTGACTAATTACAGGCACACCCAAATTTGATAAACAATCTGCTGCTGTCGTAAAACCGACAGTCGTTTTATCCAAGTTGTCATTAATATATCCAGGGCTTGTTGCATCTTTTCCAATACAAGCTTGTGCAGCTTTAATATCACTCGCAAAACTTGGCAAAATGGCAGTTGTAGTGACACGAATACGTTGTTGCTCAACCATATTTTTAGGAGTCATGGCACCTTCAGTTAAATTACTTCCTCTACCTAAAGTAACGCCAGGAGGTAGTGTTTCTAAATCAATTGGATCAACAGGAACTTTAACCGCCACTTGTGTTACTACAGCTTCACGCTTACTTCCAAAATCTTTAGTTAAATCACAGAAACCTGAAGCCCCACCATCAGCGACTGTCGCTTTTGCATCTTTTGTTGCAGGCGGGCGTAATGTCGTCACATTAAAAGCTGCACCAAACTTTTGCGTCGAAGTCGGTCTAAAACAAAAAATATATTCATTTCCTGGTTCAATTTTATTATCACTCAGTGCGTAGCCTACTGCTCCACTTAAATCAACCATAGTCGATAAATCACTGGTATAAATCTGATTAATTGGTGTATCTGCTGTCTGGCTTAGAAATTGATTAACCTGAGCATTAGTCGCTATATTCAAAGAAGTCATTGCAACACGTATAGCTAATACTCCAACAATCGTGATAATGAGTAGCGTAAATAAAGTCGCAATTAAAGTTACACCCTTTTGTTTAACTGAAGAAATCATATTTTTTCTCCTAAACCATTTCGTAACGATACAATCGTATTGTATTCACGTCTGAGGTATTTAGTCTTTGTATCTTTTGGTGTAACAGTTCCATTAGAAAACTGTAGAGGTTGCTCTGGATCAATATAATTATTTTTTGTGTCATCTTTAGAGCGGACTAAAACAGACATCTTAATAGAAACGACTCTAGGTACACTTTGAGCAGGAACAGCTGTTCGTGCTGCTTTGGCTGCTGCAATATATTGATCAAATGTATAGTAAGCAAAAGTTGTTGTTGTTTTTGTGCCTAATAAGAACTGAACCTGATCAACTCGAGGCATAATTACTTCACCAGCCCCATTAAAATCTTGTATATCAGTGGCTAATTTAGGCCAACCAGTAACATCACCTCTATTTGCTTTTGGTTTGTTTGCATCACAGACTAAAGCGTAATCTGTTGCACTACCACTCGTATCTTGTCGCAAGAAATATCGTTGAATAATATAATCACCGGCAAAAACCAAAAGGCCTTCGCAGTTCACCATATCATTTGGAGCTAAAAACTGTATAACTAGTTGATCGCTTTTAGATTCATTTACATTAGACACACCACTATTTGTCGTACTAACTGCATTTGAAATACTAAAAGGCAAATTTGAAGTACTGGAACCACTGGTTAAAACAACGCCAGCATAAGGAACGACATCAGTTAATGCTGGTTGATTTATATTTCCATAATTTGCTAAGCGAATATCACGTGCAATATAGTCTAAACCAAAGACACCGCTATCTTGCAACTCCGAACCAGCTTGCTGTAATCGTGTATTAATAATTCCACTTGTAAATAGTTGTAATGCTGCACCAGTAATAATTAAACCTAGACCCAAGGCCACAACTAGCTCAACTAAGGTAAAGCCAACTTGGGCTTGAATTCTTGATTTTGAATAAAAGCTTTGTCTTGTCATTTTAATAAGCCTCCATCATCAAGCATCTTGAAAACATTACATAAACACCACTATCACTCATACATTTACTATAGTCCGTAGCCTTTAACTCAGTATCATCCCATGCAGCAAATAAACATTGTCTTTTTACTTTCCCTGCAGCACCAGGACAGTTTGTCATCGTTATACTTATGCCCAACGCTGACGCAGAACGAGCGACTTGATAAGCATCATAAGTGGCTATTTCATTAAAAGTACAGGTCGCGTTAAAACACGATTTTGGCGCGCTTTTTCCTTGAATACTTACATAACTTTGGATAGCTGTGGCATATGAACTTTGACCACCATTATTCGCCCTCATACTTTCCGTAAGGCTGCGCAAGAGAACAGTTGCTTGGGAACGAGTCAAAGCTTCATTACTTGCATCTACTGCACGAAGTTGCAGAGCGGTATAACCTAGAACACCTATAGCGAGTAAGACCAAGGCGACTAACACTTCTACCATTCCAATACCCAACTCGCTCGTTTTTAGTTTCATTAGCAGGTTCCTTGACTTTGGCTTACAGTTCCCAAAATTGTTATTGAAACAATCTTAGAAGTTCCATTGGAACAAAATACAAATTTTTTTATTCTATTGGAGTCTGTTATATCATTTAATGAGGTATCCAATGTTCCCGTAGGAGTAATTACAGCACCTTTAATTGCGCTTGTAGAATCAACATTAGCTTTATTAGGTATACTGACCATAACTACGCGATTTTGACTAATATATTTATTCCCATCTGCACCAGAAATTGCAGTTTCTACACAACTTTTTGCAGTAACTTCACTACCGTCAGCTTTTTTGTTTGGACAAACAACAACTGTAGCTCTCATTGCCGAAGCACGCCCTCTAGCCTCATTCAGCCCAACTGACATTAAACGAGTAGCTTGATTTAGCTGTTGAGTTGCTATCATTTGTACAAAAGAAGGTGCGGCAATAGCTGCAACGACAGCTAACACCGCAATCGTCACCATCAACTCTATTAAGGTGAATCCTCGATTGTTCCCCATCGCTTTACACCTAGTTATCCAAATTCCCTTACTCTATATTAAATCTTATTTTTACAGAACCAATACAAAGCAGATAAACTCCATAAAAAAACGGATAGGCTGTACCCTATCCGTTTCTAGTTCACATTTTTCTATAGGAATTAGGCTTGTATCACCTGAATACGCAACTCTTTAGGTAAGCTAAACGTAATATTTTCTTCTCGTCCATCCAACTCTTTAGGAGGGGTTGCACCCCAATCTTGTAACCGTTGAATCACTTGTTTAATCAGTATCTCTGGTGCAGATGCACCTGCAGTCACACCGATTTTACTTTCCTGCTTAAACCATTCTTTTTCAAGCTGATCAGCATTATCCACGAGATAAGCAGATTTACCCATCCGCTCGGCTAGCTCACGTAAGCGATTTGAATTCGATGAATTCGGAGAACCTACCACCAACACTACATCACATTGTTCCGCCAAATCACGTACCGCATCTTGACGATTTTGAGTGGCATAACAAATGTCATCTTTCCTCGGACCTTGGATCTTAGGAAATTTAGTTCTTAAGGCATCGATGACCTTAGCCGTATCATCAATCGAAAGCGTCGTTTGAGTGACAAATGCAACTTTATGAGGATGCTCAACCACCAAAGCGTCAACATCTGCTTCATCTTCAACCAAATAAATCTTTCCACCACCAGATTTATCATATTGCCCCATTGTGCCTTCAACTTCAGGATGCCCCTCATGCCCGATTAGAATAGCTTCAGTGCCTTCACGAGCATATTTAGTCACTTCGATATGAACTTTGGTCACCAATGGGCAAGTAGCATCGAATACTTTTAAACCTCGACGCTCTGCTTCTTGTTGTACGGCTTTTGATACACCATGAGCACTAAAGATTACGATTGAATCGTCAGGAACTTGATCCAGCTCATCCACAAAAACAGCACCACGCTGACGTAGATCATCAACCACAAACTTGTTATGCACCACTTCATGACGAACATAAATTGGCGGATTAAAACATTCTAGTGCCCGATTGACGATTGCTATCGCACGGTCAACACCAGCACAGAAACCTCGCGGATTGGCCAATACAATTTCCATAACATCCTCTCTTATCACCTGAATATTTATGCCAAACTATTTCGTTTAATGGCACGCTACACTACAATAGCCAAGATATTTTATCATATCAGGAAAAATATCATGTCGGGTCTATTGTTTGTCGTTTCTGCGGCATCAGGAACAGGCAAAACATCTCTCGTTAAAGCCCTACTCGATCGAGTCAGCAATTTACACGTTTCTGTCTCTCATACTACACGTGGTCAACGCCCTGGTGAACTTGATGGTGTTCACTATCATTTCACTGATACTGAAACTTTTTTAGCTCAAGTAGAACAAGGTGGTTTTATTGAGTATGCAGAAGTATTTGGTAATTACTACGGTACATCTCAAGCCAAAGTCAAAGAACAATTACAACAAGGTCATGATGTGTTACTCGAAATTGACTGGCAGGGTGCCGATCAAGTTCGTCGACTTTTTCCTGAATCAAAACAAATCTTTATCTTGCCGCCAACTCAATATGATTTAAGACAACGATTGTCTAATCGCGGAACAGATTCAGTTGAAGTAATTGAACATCGTTTAAGTTGTGCTGTAGAAGATATGCGTCATTTCGCAAATTTCGATTACATCATCATCAATGATGATTTCAATAAAGCTGTTCATGATTTAGAAGCAATTATTACAGCAAATCGTTTAGTTACCTTACAGCAAAGTGCTCGTCACCAGCAATTAATTGAAAAGTTAATCACCCTTAATCGTGAATAACTTGAGTCTTATTTAAAAGCCTTTTATACTATTTAGTCTTTTCAAATGTAATGTTCAAACGAGACAACTTATGGCACGTGTAACCGTTGAAGATTGTTTAGACCACGTAGATAACCGTTTTGAGTTAGTACTGGTAGCGAGTAAACGTGCACGCCAATTAGCACGTCAAGGTATGGAACCAACTGTAGAATGGGATAATGATAAACCAACAGTCGTTTCATTACGCGAAATTGCGGCAGGTCATGTCACTAAAGAAATTTTGAAACAACGCGATCAAGATTATCAGACTTCAAATCTTGATATGGTGTTGTCTACAAACTCATTAAATTTAGAAGGTTTTTCTTTCTAAATTTAATTTGCTTTGTGCAAAAGCCCATTGTGAAGACACTGGGCTTTTTTGTTTCTTGAAAAATCAGCGCCATATTGGTAAAAACAATATATTTCATTGAAAAAATTTACGAGTTTTTCTAATGAACAAATTGACAAGTTTCACAATATGCTTTTCATTAGAAGCTAGTCTTATTTATTCCTGAATTCATGTTATAAAAGGTGTTTTCTATGCCAGGCGAAGAGGTCAGCCAAGCCAAGCAACAACTCAAAGTCATCATTGAAGCCTATCTCAAAGATAGCGAAATTCAGTGTGTGCTTGCTGCCTGTGATTTTGCCGATTTAGCGCATAGTGGTATCACTCGAAAAAGTGGTGAACCTTATGTACTGCATCCTATAGCTGTAAGTTGCATACTTGCACATATGCGCTTGGATGCCGATACTTTGATGGCAGCCTTATTACATGACGTTATTGAAGATACCGCATTTACCAAAGATGAAATCGGACAAAAATTTGGAATAGTTGTCGCCGAATTAGTCGATGGTGTAACAAAATTAAGCCACTCCAGTGATAAAGAATATAACAAAGCCGCTTCTTTCCGAAAAATTCTGCAAGCAACCTTACAAGATCCTCGTGTCATTATTATTAAATTAGCCGATCGTTATCACAATATGACGACCTTGGATGCTTTACGCCCCGATAAAAGAGCACGTATTGCACAAGAAACTTTTGATATTTTCGTACCGATGGCACGTTTGGTTGGTATGAATGAGATGGCTGATAACTTGGAACATCTCTGTTATCAAAATCTTGATCTTGATATGTTTAACGACGTACAAGCAGCCCTACTTGCAACAAAACCAAAGCGCTGTGAATATCAAACAGTATGGGAACAAAAACTAACTGATTTATTAAAGACATACGACTTAAAAGGCCGTATTAAAAAGAAAAACAATAATATTGAATTGCTACGCCATTTTGTAAAAAATGAAATAGACTTAAATGAATTAAGCCACAGCCATGCCTTTGAAATTATTTTAAACAGCATTGCTGATTGTGATCGCTTCGTCGATGCACTCAAAGAGAACTTCCAAGTTTTACAATACAAAGATCACATCCGACGTCCACTTCCAGGTGGCAACCAATCGTTAATGATCAAATTAAAAGGTGAAAAAACAACATTATCTTTGACGATCCAAACCGAATTAATGCGTAAAGCTGCTCGTTTTGGTGTAGTACTCGGAGAGAATGCACCTCAAGCATGCCGTTCGGCAATTCAAGCTTCGATGCAGAACCTAAATACGCTCATAGACAGTGATTGTGCAAAAACCACTTTTAGCGATTTACTTGATTATTTACATCAGGAAAAAATTTGGGTCTATACGCCGCATGGTCAATTACATGAGCTTCCTCAAGGCGCCACTGTCGTTGATTTCGCCTACTCAGCTAGCCTATTTTTAGGTAATCATGCCGTTGGCGCAAAAGTGGATGGTGAAATTCGTCCTCTTTCAACCCCATTGCATAGCGGACAAGTAGTTGAAATTATCACAGACGTATTAGCAACACCGAATCCAGATTGGCTCAGTTTTATTAATACTCAAAAAGCACGCCGTGCATTACAAAATTTGTTAAGAGAACAAGACATTGATGAGCAACGTCTTGTCGGTCAGCAAGCACTTAATCGCGCTTTAAAACTATTTCATCGCTCTATAGATGACCTTTCAGCAGAAGACTGGATTAGTGTACTTGAGTGGCGACATTTAGCTAATAAAGATACGCTATTTGAACAAATCGCAGTTGGGGATTTATTACCTCAATTGGTTGCCAATCATTTATTTGCTCAAGATTATCAATCTCAGCATCATGAAACTTCTGATCGCTTGATTTTAGGAACTGAGGGTGTTGATGTAAAATATGCACATTGTTGCAATCCTGTGCTTGGCGATCCAATTCAGGGACATTTATCTCGACGTGGTTTAATCGTACACCGTTCACGCTGCCGTAATTTACTGCATGAACAGCACCTCCATCCTGAAAACATTATGCCTTTACACTGGCAATCAGAAGAAATTGATGATGTTCGCTTTAGTGCTTTCTTATGTATTCATATGACGATGAGTGACGAACAAATTTCTGACCTGATTTATCAATGCCGAAAGGCCAAAACAGGCGTAGAAATGGTCTATTCACAAGACCAGAAAACCTATGTGAATATAGTCGTGAGCAATCGAAATCAAATTGCCCAAATTATTCGTGATTTACGCATGCATTTTGGCTTCCCACGGATTGAACGCTTAAATATGCCAATCGCCCAACCAGAGGTTGCAAAAGTCAGTTAATCGTTTAATACACGATGTTCGCCCAGACCTAAAATTGAAAGATTCCTTATTCTTAAAGCTAATGAATCATTTGCAAACAATTGCGACTAAACAGTATTCGACCGTTTCGGAGCCAAACTTTTGTGTTAAAGTCACATTGTTTAAGATAGAAACAATGACATAGGAGAGCTTAATGTCACGTCAAGTTATTCATACTGAACACGCCCCTGCTGCTATCGGAACATATTCTCAAGCAATTCTTGTTGGCAATACGCTCTATCTTTCAGGTCAAATTGGCTTAGACCCATACAGTATGGAACTTGTAGAAGGTATTGAGGCTCAGATTCGTCGTGTATTCGACAATCTAAAAGCAGTATGTGCAGCCGCAGGTGGCAGCTTAGCAGATATCGCTAAATTGAATATCTTCCTTACAGATCTTTCTCACTTCCAATTGGTGAATCAAATTATGGGCGAATATTTTGCCCAGCCCTATCCAGCTCGCGCAGCATTAGGTGTCGCAAGCCTACCTAAAGGCGCACTAGTAGAAATGGATGGTATTGTTATTATTCCAACACAGAATTAAATACGATATTTATCAAATAGATAAAATAAAGAAAGAATACTACCGATCAGGTGGTATTTTTTTATTCAAATTCTCAATAAAAATATATTCACTCTAAGAATGAAATTCATTGACAAACGATAACAATTATCAATAATATCAATTATCGCATTAATATTTGTGGATCACTCCCATGTATGTCTGTTTATGCCGTGGAATCACAGATCAAGATATCAAAGACGCTGTTGCAAACGGCGCTGAAAGTTATCGTGAAATTCGTGATTTACTCGACTTAGGCACTTGCTGTGGTCGTTGTGCACCCGAAGCCCGTTCTATTATTAGTGATGAGCTCGCAGAAATAGCTGCTCGTATTTCAGTTGCTGCATAATCTAAATTAATCCAATATCTCAACAACCTCATTTAACGATTTGTTTACGACTACACCGCTTCTTGTCGAACTTTAACCATTCCTCAGATAAGCGGTTTTTTTTATTTCAGTTATTCACTTTAGTACGAATCCAAAATGCTTTTCGTATTTTGATTGTGATTTTCATTTGCCGTTCTATAATTTACTCGTCAGATTATTATTTGTTGATTAAAATCATATAAATTGCCTTAAAAACTAGGGCATCATGGTGTTATGGAGTAAGTGCAATGAAAGGCAATCGTGAAGTCATTAATCAACTGAATCAGGTGCTTTATCACCATTTAACTGCAATCAACCAATATTTTTTACATTCCCGCATGTTTAATGACTGGGGAATTGAAAAACTTGGCTCCGCTGAATATAAAGAATCAATTCGTCAAATGAAGCATGCGGATAAGGTCATTGAACGAATCTTATTCTTAGAAGGCCTACCTAATTTACAGCATCTAGGTAAATTGTATATTGGGCAACATACCATCGAAGTCCTCAATTGCGACATTCGTAAAGTAAAAGAAAACATTGAAGCGATTAAACAAGCTGTTGAACTTGCTGAAGCACAACAAGACTACGTTACACGTGATTTAGTTCAGGAAATTTTAGAGAAAGAAGAAGAGTATTGGGATTGGCTCGATACACAACTTGATTTAGTTGAAAATGTTGGCATCGAAAACTATATCCAAAACCAAATTTAAAGCATGTCATCTACTTTATCCCTTAAAAGATAAAGTATAGGACTTACGCATTGACGGATTCAAAAAAGTACTAAAATACTTTATAAAGTATCTGTGATCAGACGAATTAAACATGCTTCTACAGCAACTTGTACTCTACCCATTTATATGGGCTTTCTCATGACAGAACCGAACTCTATTAGCTGCACACAACTTGCCGAGACTTATAATATCTCGCATGATAGTGTAAATCGCTTTCTAGAGCGTGAAGATTACACACCTCACGACCTATATCAAGAATCAATTCAACATATTGATAATAACAAACTTATAGTCAGTATTGATGATACTGTTTTAGATAAACCATATAGTCAACATATGGACTTAGTTAGTTATTTTTGGTCAGGCAAACACCACCGATCCGTCAAGGGTATTAATCTCATTACCTTGTATGCGACAGATCAAAATGGTCAAAA
>NZ_JAMFKZ010000040.1:0-18620 GCF_023488045.1 Acinetobacter sp. ANC5681 | reverse complement strand
TACTAATGAAGATAAAGTCATCCGAACCATTTGTTCCTCTGCGGAGCAATCCATTTTCGGGATGTTATAGTCACTGATGAAAGCCACTATACTTTCATTGCCACGAACTTGCTCTGGTAAATTTATAGTATCTGGGCCACAGCATGAATTCGACTGCTTACTACCGCAGGAATCTTTTTCATCAGGGGTAAGTTCTTGCTGTACCTCATTATCGCAACAAGAACTTTTGCTTTCTTCTGTAGCTAAATCTTTAATTTTACAAGAATCTGTTTTTGATTCATTTTGTTTTTGCTTAGTGTCTTCACAAGAACTTTCTTGATTACAACCGCAACCACTCATTGATGTGCCTATAGTCATATCTTCACGTATTGCATATTAAAATCCCTATAGCTACTATAGAGTCAATAGATCAGGTGACTTGAAATGAACTTAAAAATTGGTGAATTATCTCAGCTATCCGGTTGCCCTGTTGTTACAATACGGTTTTATGAAAAAGAAGCTTTATTACTAGCCCCTAATCGTTCGGAAGCTAATTATCGACTTTATAACAAAGACCACTTAGAGCGACTTCTATTTATTCTTAATTGCCGAACTTTGAATATGGGCTTGGACGAAATAAAAATTTTATTAGCATACAAAGACAAACCTTGTGGAAACTGTAGTTCTATTAACATCTTAGTTGATAAACATATTCATCAATTAGAGCGGAATATCCAAAAACAGATTCAGCTTAAGCAACAACTTTCTGATTTAAGAAGTAAATGCTCTGGTTTTTTGGAAATTAACTCTTGTAAAGTACTTGAAGGGTTATCCGTAAGTTTAAAATAATTAAGAATGAATAATGGAATATCACCATTATTCATTCTTAATAAAATATTTAGAAAACTAATTCAATGCCTGCCCCGTATAACCACCCCTTTTCAGAATTTGTAGCTTCTTGAAAAGTTGTTAATTTTTGTCCTTTTTCATATTGATAAGCGACATCAACAAATGGTCTTATACGCTTATTAATCTCGTAACGAGTTTTTAGACCTGTCTTTAACTCAGACAAACCTGACTTTGTAGCAAAATCAGAATTATCATTAAACACAATATCTGCTGCAATATATGGCTGAGTAATTAGCTTTTGAGTAAGTAATAGATCTCGATCAAACTCAAAACTGGCTCCCCAAAAATTATTTTCACCACCATAAAGGTAAGCTTTTGTCTCAAAGAAATAAGGAGCAAGACCTAATAATCCAATAACGCCATCAATGCGATTACTATTACGGTTATTTTTGTCCTCACTATACCTTACCCCAGCTTGTACATCCCAAAATGCTGCAACATTTCTACTGTAAAGAGCTGATACATCATAATTGGGATCATTACTCTCTGCTTTATTCAGATTGGCTTCAACAAACATTCGATTTTCATCTGTTCCAATCAATGTTTCGAAACTCGAACCTAAACTGCCTTTACCATCTTTATCAACTATCCACTCATTGGAAAATTTAGTTGTTTGGTAAATCTGCCCACCATGCTCGTTCAGATGTTTATCATGATTTTGGCTAAGAGTTAAAGTTTCAATTCCTTTGTCTTTTGAAGTTTTTTGAGCAACATTGCGTTCAACATAACCTAATCCGCCTGATTCTCTTAAAAGCACATTCATACTTGAAGTACTCTTATTTAGATTTTCAGTCGAATTATCATTCGCAAATGCCATACCTGCTAAACCAATTAAAGCAACTGATAAAAGTGTTTTTGAAAAAAGTTTTTTAGTGGTTTGCATGTTGATTCACTCCCTTATCATTTGCATGGGGTTGGGCAACGATACTTTTTGAATCAACATCATTGCTATCTACATTTGCCACAATGAGTTTGTTCATCATTCCAGCTGCCATGTGATATAACAAATGGCAGTGGATAGCCCATTCACCTAATTCATCAGCAGTAAGTAAAGTTGTAACTGTTTTCCCCGGTGGCACAATGATCGTGTGTTTATTTGGCATATTACTTGGATCTTGACCATTTTCAAGCTGCATAAACATACCGTGCAAGTGCATTGGGTGAGCCATCATACTGTCATTCACAAATTTCAAGCGTATACGTTCCCCATATTTCACTTTGAATGGTTCTGTTTCATTAAACTTCTTACCATTAATTGTCCAAATGTAGCGCTCCATATTCCCACCAAGACGGATTTCCATTTCACGTTCAGGGGCACGAGTATCTGGTTGAGGATTTAGAGATTGTAAGTCACTATACTGGAGTGCTTTTTGACCAACGGGTGTTGAAGCATTTGCCCATCCAAATACGGTATTATCATTCTTGTCTGAAGCCGACTTAACAGTAGCGCTATTCATCGGCATATCATGATTCATACCTTTCATAGAAGACATATCGTGATTCATGCCTTTCATAGAAGACATATCGTGATTCATGCCTTTCATAGAAGACATATCATGATTCATATCTTTCATTGAAGACATATCATGATCCATACCTTTCATAGAAGACATATCGTGATTCATGCCTTTCATAGAAGACATATCATGATCCATACCTTTCATAGAAGACATATCATGATTCATACCTTGCATTGAAGACATGTCATGATCCATCCCCATATCTTCCATAGTCAATAAAGAGCGAGGACGAGGTTTAGGCATCTCAATTTGTTTTACAGGTAAGGTATTTTCATCATGTAAGGTTCCAACCGAAAAACCAGTACGATCAATAGATTCAGCTTCAATTTGGTAATGTGCTTGTTTTGGTTCCACAATGACATCATAAGTTTCAGCAGTACCAATACGGAACTCATCTACAGGAACGGGCTTTACAGGTTGACCATCAGCACTGACTACAGTCATTTTTAGGTTTGGAATGCGTACATCAAAGAATGACATAGCGGAAGCATTAATAAAACGAAGGCGAACTTTTTCACCAGCTTTGAAGTTACCCGTCCAATTTTGCTGAGGTGTCTTGCCATTCATTAAAAATGTATAACCAGTCACATCGGACATATCTGTTTTCAGCATTCGCATCTGATTCCACATAGAACGGTCTTGCCAAGTCGCTTTTAGCCCATCACGTTTAACTTGTTTTAATACATCGAATACTGTTTCGCGGCGGTTCTGATAGTAGTCTGCTTCTTTTTTAAGATTTTTCATAATTTGATCACTTGTCGAATTATGAAAATCAGAAAGCAAAACAACGTAATCTTTATCGGTTTTTTCAGCAGCTGTTAGTGGAGTTTTATCTTTAGGATAAATAACAAAAGCACCATATAAACCGTCTTGTTCTTGTCCTTTACTATGCGAATGATACCAATAGGTACCATTTTGGCGGACTTTAAACTTATATTCATAAGTTTTATTAGGGGCAATGCCATTAAATTTGTTAAATCCAGGTACACCATCCATAATTCCAGGTAATAATAAGCCATGCCAATGGATTGAAGAGTCCTGATTTTTTAACTTATTGTGAACACGGATAACGGCCTCATCACCTTCTTCAAATTCAAGAAGTGGTGCAACGAATTTACCATTTACAGTAATTCTCTCAACTGGTTTTCCTGTGATATTTACAGTTTGTTCAGCGATTGTTAAATCATATTCTTTAACTGCCGCCATTACCCAAGTTGATGAAAATAAACCAACTCCTATTAAAAGGACATGACTTAATTTTTTAGACATTTATTTCACCTATCTAATATAAAGATGGGGAGCTCAAGCAAACCAATTATTCGCTTTAATCTCCCCAATCTTTCATTTATCGTATTTGTTATTTATTTGATGTATTTGACATGTTCATCTTTGAGTGGTCCATGTTCATCATATTTGAATGATCCATATTACCCATTTTAGACTGATCCATATTCATCATCTTAGAGTGATCCATCTGAGACATATCAGCCATATTGCCATGCTCATGCTGACTATGATCCTGTTGGGTTTTCTCATCATTCTTCATATTACAAGGTTTTTGGCATTTCTCTGACATTTTTGAGTCCGCTTTAGTTTCAGTGACTACAGTGGTTCCCTGTTTAGCATCGGCTGCCCAAGACTGAGTTCCTGCAATTAAAGTTCCAATACACATAAGTGTAGTTAAGCTACGACGGAATAGAGTTTTCATGTTTTGCTCCAAAAATTAACTTTATACAAATACCTTAAAGGCTACCACCAAACATCTATATGACATGAAAATGACATTTTTGTAATCTACAAAGAATCACGTATTTATAACGTTATTATATTCTTAATGAGTGATATGGGATTTTTATCAATGAGAATCTTACTAGTTGAAGATGAACAAAAAACCGGTGACTACCTTAAACAAGGTCTATCTGAAGCTGGGTATATAACGGATTGGGTAACGGATGGATTATCTGGTAAACATCAAGCGCTTTCCGAAGAATATGACCTCATCATTTTAGATGTGATGCTTCCAAAGCTAGATGGTTGGGATATCATTTATGATATCCGAAAAAGTGGCAAAACTATGCCTATTCTTTTTCTTTCAGCACGTGATCAAATTGAAGATCGTGTGAAAGGCTTGGATTTAGGTGCTGATGATTATCTAGTCAAGCCTTTTGCTTTTGCTGAGTTATTAGCACGAATTAAAAGCTTACTCCGACGGGGACAACAAAAAGAAGATAGTAACCTTATTACAATTGCTGATCTTGAACTTGATCTTCGTAAACGCCGCGTCACTCGCGCTGGGCAACGTATTGACTTAACAGCTAAAGAATTCGCGCTGATGGAATTATTTATGCGTAGACGTGGTGAGATATTACCTCGTACGCTCATTGCCTCTCAAATATGGGACATGAATTTTGATAGTGATACCAACGTTGTAGAAGTCGCTATCAAACGTTTGCGCAGTAAAATTGACAGTAATTTTAGCCCAAAGCTGATACAGAACATACGTGGAATGGGGTATGTTTTAGAGGTAGAAGATGACTCGTAAATTGTTTAATGCAATCAGCTTTCGTATAGCAATCATCTTTTCTCTTTCTACTGTTATCATCTTAATGATTATGGGGTTGGTTATTCACAAGCTCGTAATGCATCATTTTGAAGCTCAAGACCGAACTCAATTAGAAGGCAAAATTCAACTTATAGAGAATCTACTTGAACAGAACCCATCTAACTCTCAAGAACTAAATTTATATTTAAAAGATGCCTTAATTGGACATCACGATCTGATTGTTCAGATTGAACGTCCAACAGGTCAAGTTATTTTTAGCTCAGCACCATCAGTAATTCATCCCCAAGCACTCAACAAATCAAAACAAGATCCATGGCTTGAATGGAAAATTAAAAATAAGACTTATCGTGGCTTAATTTATAAAAAGACTTTTGATCATAATGACTCGTTTATATCAGCTCAGATTATTGTTGGAATCGATACCTCTGAGCATCTACATTTCTTAAATGACTTTAGACGTCAACTTTTATACATTGGATTTGTGGGTACAATTTGTTTAATGTTCTTAGGGTGGTTCGCAGCATGGCGAGGGCTACGTCCAGTACAACAAATGGCAAAAGTAGCAGAGGGTATCTCAGCCCAACATCTTTCTGAACGTTTAGAAGTCGAAAATACTCCAACCGAACTTAAATCACTGGCTGTCGCTTTTAATGATATGTTAGATCGGCTAGAAGCCGCAGTAGAAAAACTTTCAGATTTTTCATCTGATCTTGCTCATGAAATAAGAACACCTATTAACAATTTGATGACTCAAACTCAAGTATGTTTATCTCGTAGTCGAAATATTAATACTTATCAGGAAGTTCTATTTTCAAATTTAGAAGAGTTTGAGCATTTAGCTCGGATGGTTTCAGATATGTTATTCCTTGCCAAAGCCGAACACGGTTTGCATTTACCAAACTTACAAAGAATTGATTTGGTCAAAGAAATTTCAGCTTTATTTGACTTTTATGATGCTATTGCTTCTGAAAAGAAAATGACTTTAGAACAAACTGGTCTAGGTTATGTAAATGGCGATCCTTCAATGTTACGTCGAGCACTCAGTAATCTATTATCAAATGCGATCAAATATGGAAAAACAGATTCAGTGATCAAAATCAATTGCCAACAAAGCTTTGATAAAACTGTTTTTACAATTGAGAATGAAAGCTCACCTTTATCATCAGACCAGCTAAATCGATTATTTGACCGTTTTTATAGAACAGATGCTTCCAGACAGCGAGTTGAGGAAGGTACTGGCTTAGGGCTAGCAATTACCAAATCCATTCTTGATGTACATGGCGCAACAATTAGAGCAGACTATCATAATGGCCGCATAACTTTTAAAATTATTTTTAAAAATTAATCACTTATATAAAAATAAACAACTACTGACTACTCATCTTTAATAGTTAAAAATAATGAGTAGTCAGAAAAACTTAGTTTTGGCTACGTAGTCGTAAAGCATTACCAATTACCGATGCTGAGCTTAGGCTCATTGCTAATGCTGCGATCATAGGCGAGAGTAACCAGCCAGTAAATGGATACAGTACACCAGCAGCCAAAGGGATACCTAATCCATTATAGAGGAAAGCAAACATCAAGTTTTGTTTCATATTTTTAACAGTTGCCTCTGATAAAGAACGAGCAATTTCAATACCACGTAAGTCACCTTTTACCAAAGTAACTTGGGCACTATTCATTGCTACATCTGTTCCTGTACCCATTGCAATTCCGATATCAGCCTGAGCTAAAGCTGGGGCATCATTGATCCCATCACCAGCCATCGCAACCACTCTTCCTTCTTTTTGCAATTTCTTAACCAATTCTAATTTATCTGCGGGTTTAACCTCACCATAAACCTCATCAATACCTAATCTAGCGCCAACAGACTTAGCTGTTGTTAATCCATCACCAGTAGCCATTACGATTCTTAGACCGGAATCTTTTAATGAAAGAACAGCCTCAGGTGTACTTGCTTTGATTGGATCTGAAACAGCTATTAACCCTATCAGTTTTCCATCCACAGCTAAATGCATGACACTTGCACCTTCGGCTCTTAACTTTTCAGCTTCGGGAACAAATGCTTTAACTGATATTCCCAGCTGTTCCATTAATGCTGTATTACCAAGAGATAATTGTTGTCCATTTAACTCTCCTTTAACACCAATCCCAGAGCCAGATTCAAAAGATGTTGGTCTAGACAGTACAAGATCTCTTTCACGGGCAGCACGTACGATTGCATCAGCTAAAGGGTGTTCACTCCCCTGATCCAGACTAGCTGCTAACCGAAGTACCTCATTTTCTTCATAGCCCGAAAGAGCGATAACCTTATCGAATGAGGGTTGGCCTTCAGTTAAAGTACCTGTCTTATCAATAATTAAAGTATCAATCTTACGTAAATTTTCTATTGCAGCTGCATCACGAAAAAGTACACCATTCGATGCACCACGACCTGTTGCCACCATAATTGACATAGGTGTCGCTAAGCCTAAAGCACATGGGCAAGCAATAATTAACACTGCGACAGCATTAATTAACCCGTAAACCCAACTAGGCTCTGGGCCAAATACCCCCCAACCAAAAAATGTAAGCACAGAAATAGCAATAACTACCATAACAAACCAACCTGCAACATGATCTGCCATTCTTTGCATCGGCGCTTTAGAACGTTGAGCTTGCGATACCATTTGTACGATCTGAGACAGTACCGTTGAAGATCCAACCTTTTCTGAACGCATTACTAATGAACCATTCATATTTATTGTTGCACCTATTACTTGATCGCCTTCACGTTTTGTAACGGGAACAGGTTCTCCTGTTAACATTGATTCATCAATAGAACTTGACCCTTCAGTAACAACTCCATCAACAGGGACCTTTTCACCTGGTCGTACTCGGAGCAAATCTCCAACATGTACATGGGAAAGAGGAATATCTTCTTCTTTACCATCGTCATTTATTTTTCTTGCAGTCTTAGGTGCTAGCCCAAGTAAAGATTTAATTGCTGCCGAGGTCTGTGATCGAGCTTTCAACTCAAGAACTTGGCCTAATAAGGTCAGCGAAATAATGGCTGCTGTGGCTTCGAAATATACAGCGACACGTCCCATAGAAACAAAAGAGTCTGGAAATACTTGTGGAGCCAAAGTTCCAATGAGGCTGTATATAAATGCGGCACCAGTACCAATTCCAATTAAGGTCCACATATTCGGACTACGATTTAAAACTGATTGCCAACATCTAACAAAAAATGGCCACCCTGCCCAAAAAACGATAGGTAATGTAAGAATGAGTTCAATCCAACTCTGTATCTTCATATCAAATAAATTCAGCTGATGCCCAAACATGGCTAAAAATACAACGATAAGAGTTAAAGGTAAGGTATACCAAAATCGTCTTTTAAAATCTTTTAGTTCAGGGTTTTCGTCAGCTTCATCCAGATTTGGAAGTAAAGGCTCTAAAGTCATACCACATTTAGGACAATTCCCAGGGTGATTTTGTTGAATTTCGGGATGCATCGGACAAGTGTAAATAGTAGAAGTATTCACATTTATCGGCTGATCAACCACAATTGAATTTATCCCAATCTCTTTTGGATTAGTCGCTTTTGCTAGTTTATTAATATAAAAAGCAGGATCATTCTTAAACTTTAACCAGCAATTTTCACTGCAAAAATAGAAAGTTTTACTGTCAACTTTTTCATAAAATTGAGATGTTTCTTTTACTGCCATGCCACAGACAGGATCAGTAAGTGTATTTTTATCTTCGTGATGATGATGGTCCATACAACCTCCTTCATATTTAATTTTAAAAGTAATAAATTGATTAAAACGTAAATAATTTCCTATTACTTGATCATTAGATAAGCGAAATTTTCTTTATAGTCAGTGTAGCACTTGTGACTTTTCAATTTTTAAAATGACAAAAATGTAATTTTGAAGTCATCGGAGTGTTTCTATCTTTCTTTGATAATAGGATTACAAAGTTGGTGACCAAGCTATCAATCAATGAATTTCATTCGGTCATTACTGGGCCCAAGATTAATTTAAAGAGGATGAAGAAATGAAAATTTTTCAAAATAAAATGTCTACTCTACGTAACGTACTCGTAGGCACGACTATGGTTGTAGCTACTTCAAGTGCATTCGCACATGTGAAACTTGAAAGTGCAACACCTGCTATTAATGCATCTGTAGCTAGCCAACCGAAAAATATAACTTTGAATTTTGGTGAAGAAGTTATGTTAATGAACGTCAAGTTGCTTGATGCACAACGTAAGGACATTCCTTTAAATTATAAAATAACTCATGATATGAAAAAATCATTTGACGTCGCTGCACCTAAACTAAAAAAAGGAAAATATACAGTCGTGTGGACCACAATGGGAGCGGATGGCCACAACATGAATGGCGAATATAATTTCACCATTAAATCAGCAAAATAAAAATCAAGTGCTAATAGCAACATGCCAGCAGTTCGCTGGCATGTTGCTATTACGATGGAGAAAATTATGATTCCTGAATCTTGGATATATGCATCATGGCTTGTTAAAGTCATTTTATATTTAGGTATTGCATTTGTTGTTGGTGGTACTTTCTCCTACTTCTTACTTGGACGTTATGTAGAAATAAAGGAAACTATTCTGAAATACATAACTCTTGGCACAGCATTAGGACTAATTTCCAGTATTCTAGGATTCTTCCTTCTCATCGGAAGTTTTGCCAATACTGGACTATCTGGTATGTGGGATAGCAACTATATAAATATACTAGTCAATACTCCTACTGGACATGTCTATATCATTCGATCAATCAGTTTTGCACTTTTACTCATATTTATGATAGTCAAACTTAGTAAAGGGACGATTGATATTTCCAAAACTGAAGGAGCAATCTTTACCATACTGCTCACACCAATCGTTTTAAGTTTTTCACAACTCGGACACGTCACGAATTTACCCTTTTTCGCTCAAGCTTTGTTAACAATACATGTACTTGTAATGTCCTTATGGATGGGGTCGCTTTATCCATTATGGAAAACAAGCAAAAAAATTAATGGCTTACCACTTAAAGAACGTATGCATCTATTTGGGCAAATAGCAGCCTTTATTGTAGGAATACTCATCGCTTGTGGTCTTAGTATTGCTTTATTACTCTTTAAAGATTTTAATACTCTAATCAATACACCTTATGGGCATGGATTTATTATTAAAATATTATTTGTCCTAAGTATTTTATTGTTAGCAGCCTTTAACAAATGGTATTTCACACCTCGCTTACAAGACCCGAAATTTGCGAAACAATTGGGCTATGCCATTTTATTTGAGATGTCATTAGGTCTATCAATTCTTTTAGCCACTGGTTATATCACCACTGTAGTCGGTATTGAGTAAAAAAGGATCACGCTATGACTTCATGGATGAAGTACAATTTATTATTTTTCATTTTTTTGAATACGACATCATGGGCTGAACCTAGCACTTCAAAAACGATTCGCTCCTTAGATGATACCGAATTACGTAATATCACTGATCATAATCATGGCGACACCAAAGTCGAAGAGAATAAAGACCATTATTCTAAAGATAAACAACTACGTAATGAAGATAGTAGACAACAAAAAGTTATAAATGGATTAATGTTACAAAAGCCTAACGTACTACCGCCCTCCAAATAAACGATACTTAAGTAATGTTTATTGATTCAATAAGTAGCTCAAATTTTTTAATAAAAAATAGTAGCAATATTACTGTTGGGGGCTTCTTAGCCCCCAACAGTATTTAATTCAGAGCTTGAACCGACTGCTGTAAGCCTTTCTGAATATCTTGAACATGAGTGAGATCATGCGTTTGCTGATGCTCTGTTTGAGATTCAACGCTGTAAAACTCCTCCACTATATCCAAACCCTCTTCACCTCCCACCTCAAAGCAGGCATTACCATAACCCTGCCGTGCCACATGATCTAACGCCTCCTGATAAAACCCTGCTGCCTTGCTCTGCTCATCCATCTGTTTGGCTGACGCAATCGCATCTTTTAGGCTTGTGCCATCACGTAAAGTTAAGTCCACGTAATAGATTGGAGTGCGGTAACTTTGCGTGGTGCTTTTACCTCTTAAAGTCAGTTGCAAAGGCAAACATGAAAGTAGATCACCTGATGCAGCATGGTAGTAACGCAGTCGTGCTGCCAAAGTGCGAATACTGTTAAAGCCCGTAGTTCTAAAGATGAATGTGCCAAACTCATCCGATTCATCTAGGTTGACGTAGAGTCTGCCATAGGGTTTACACAAACCACTTTGTGCCAATGGGCATAAATCAGGTGATGGGCATGGATGTTGCTCAATGCCATTTTGCCCCAGTCGCTGACAGGTTTCCCCATTGCCTGAGCAGATTAAACGTCCTGTTTGTCGGTCAAATAAGCTGTACTCTGCCCGTAAGTTCAATTCAGGATCATTGAAGATCATACGGACGGGAATGCTTCTGAGTTTTTGATTCGGTGCTTTGGCACGTAGTTGCTCATCCAATGGATGTTTCACCCAACCATCCTTATTCTGAATTTGACTGGTAATGGTAAATTGGTCGTCCTTTTCAGGGAGTCGTTTGCCATTCTTTTCGACAATTTTGCCAATACTGATACGACCTAAAACGGGTGGTGTGATTGCTAAACCTTTAATCATGTTGATGTCCTCTATAGTGATGTTTAAATTTGGGTAAATAAATTTTAGGCATAAAAAATCCCATACCTGTGGGGCATGGGATCGGTTGGTTTGGGTAGTGGATTTCGGTATCTCCGTCTTATCCACCATTGGGGTAAATCTGAAAGCGTCGTGTGCCTGCTTTGGTTTGTGGAAATTGCTGTAAGTATTCAGGATGCTGCTTAAGAAGTGCTTTACTGTCTAGGCTGATAGAGTCTTGCGCCTTTTTCCACGTCACCGCCCCACCTGTAAAGACCGCTCGCTCTGCATCTTTCATCAACATTTGTAATCGATGTTTGAGTTCATCAAAATACTGTTGGTGTTGTTCAACTTTATGTCGCTCCTCTAACATTTGATTAAATAGGTAGTTGGCTTGTTCATTTTGGGTCAGGTCTTCTACTGTTAGTGGGATCTGCTCTGGGTAAAGTTGCTGCAAGGCTTTGGCTGCTGAATCCGAAGCATCTACACTTGGCGGAATACCTGTTTCAACACATTGCCAGAAGTGACGTTCTGCATTAATGATGTGTTGAATGACAGTCTCGTTACGAGTCACCTTATAGATTTTGGTTTCATGTCCACAGATCAAGGCACAGATATGCGCTGCCTGTTTACCTGTCACAGCTAATTGATGCTGTACCTGACAGAGCACATATAAAGGCACACCATCTCGCCATAACTTAGAACCATATTCCCCTACAGTTTTACATTCCAAGATTTGAACCTCTTCACTACCCACCACGGTATAGTCCAAATTTGCCAACATGAAATGTTTATCATCATCGGGATGTTGTAGCACTGCATTGACTCTTCTAACTTTGTGATTGGTGTGCATGCTGTAGTATTCAGCCACCAATGGCTCTAACTGTTTACCCCAGTACAACGGTGCATAGCCTGCGCTTTCATCCTCGATGCTTTGTTGCATTCGACCTGTCTTGATCATCCACAGTTCTAGCATCGACATATAGGGATTTAAACCACATGCCGTGGCTGCATCACTGCTGCCAATGCCCTGTTTCCGAACTTCCAGCCATTGTTGGTAATTCAGTTGTTTAGTATTAGCGAGACGCTTTGCTACAGGGGCTTTGATTTTTCGGGGCTGTTTGTTCGGTCGATCACGTTTGGTTCGGGTTCCCACTTCAATTTGCTGGGTCAGTGAGTTTTGAGTGGTTGGATTCAGATTGGGTGAATGCGGCTGTAACGGTGGATGGTTTAAGGTGTTTTGAATTTGAGTATGGCTATTCATTGGCAAATATTCCTGTATGAGTAAAATCGTAAAAGCTGAATTTTGGGCATAAAAAAGCCACATCTGGAAATGTGGCTAAAGGTGTTGCTGTGCTTGTACGGTGTTACCGTATGCTTAGGCTAAAAGAAGCGGCTTAATTGAAACTGAATTTAGGCAATCATTCTTAAGGCCTGTTCCAAACCTCGTTGTTTAATGGCAGCCCCTGCACCAAACCATGCTGAATCGAGTCGGTGATCGGTACTCATCGCTCGACGTTCGTGGTCGGTGAATTCGGTAATGGCGCACAGTAAACCATAAGCAGTATCCTTAGCAGAACTGAGTTCTGCCCCTCGTCCATGTCCGTTAAACATGGTCATGACTTTTGACATCGCACGTCCATTCGGTTCAGTTTTATTGTCGGCTTTGGATGGGCTTGTTTGATTTGGCATGGCTGCATTTCGGTAGAACTGAATAATGCTTTCATCCTGTTCAGCCATACTCAAGTTAGTGTTATTAAACACCGCATCAAAGTACGCTGCTCCTTCCTGCTGAGTCACCTTACGCTGACTCAGTTGTTTCATTTCATACATGTGTTCATCCCATGCACGAACTGAAATCCCCAGTTGCTGTTTGACGCGTTCCGCATTGAATCTGGTACTATGCGGCACTTTCACTACACCTGCACTGGTGTTTTGTCCTTTGAGCGCAATCGCTAAAGTGTTGTTGCAGACCACTCGAATACTGGTGAACTGGGCGGTAGTCGCCAGTGTGCCATCACAAGCAGTGGCTAAGAGAATATAGCCATGACTAACATCCTTGCCTTTTAAGACTGAGGTCTGTCCCGTCTTAGCCAATGCCCAGAATTTTTTGCCGCCTTTGAGTACACCTGCGGTTTCCAGTTCAAAGCCTGATTGTTCAGTCAGATCTTTGTAGAAGTGTAGGATTTCCATCGGTTGCACTTCCTGAAAGCGTTGGCTAACCACCGATAAGGGTGCATGAGTATCAGAACGGTAAAGTACCCGTTGTTCTTCAAAAGGCATAATGATGCTTTGTCCCTTTTCATTCTGTGCCATGTAACTGACATCCGAAGATTCTATTCGCCAATCCATACCTGCCTGTTGTGCCCAGACTTCGATGGGTTGGTTTGGCGTGAGTTGGTTGCCTAAGCCATGCCAAGGGGTTTGTCCAGTGAATGCCATTGTTTCAACTAAATGTGCCATAAGAATAATTCCTGTATCAATTTTAAAATGGGTAAAAGGGTTGGATTTAAATTTTGCTAAATACTTAATTGCGTAAATTTGGGCTAAAACTGCGGTCACAGTGATTGCAGTAATACTGTCTGCGATAAGTTGGGTGTAGCGGTTGTTGCTGTTCATCTTCAGTGATCAACATCCAAATGCCGCCAATCAGTACCCCAACGATTGCACCTGCAATCGGAGGAATATTCAGGCTTTTGGAAACACTCACGCCTAATGTGGCAAGTGCCATCGGTGACATCACACTATTGGAAATAGGGTTAGTGCTTGAGGTAATGGGTAAATGTTGGGGGGATTGAAGTTGTACCGTCTCTCGGGACTGGCAATAAGGACATGGCAAACTCATTGTGGTATTTCCTGTAAATGAATAAAAAAACCTGCTGGGGAAGCAGGCAAAATGATTGCGATGTAGTTGAAGCATGTATTGGTGCTATCTCAAATGGAGAAACACTGTTCTCAATTAGATGCTATGTATTTGTATTTTTTTAGAATGCGTTTTTTTTCATCAGTTTTAGGCAATTTTTGAATGATGATTAAACAGATCAATTGACCTGTTTTTTAGCAGCGATTATGATGCAAGGGCTGACCTACATTGTCAGTCGGTTTTGACAGACCGCTCATCTAGCGCATCAGGGTTTATTCATCTGAGTACTCTTTGTATGTGTAAAAACCTTCTCGTCCCCCTTTGCGGTAGAACGGGAGGGGGACGCGTTCGCGCGTGCTGGTTCTAGATGTCCAGTCTGTCAACCCCTTTTCGTTCTGCCACCATAATCAATTGACAGTGATTCGGTAGAACTTCTAATTCATCTAGGAGTCAACCATGACGCAATTTACTGTGCTTTATTCCCCTGCACTTTCTCCGCCTCTTCGGCATTTCATTCCGATTCATTTATCGCACGCTTTCGCTGTGTCCTGATTGATTCAAGGCATCAATTAACTGCTGCATCCATTTTGGACAGTGGTGTTTTGTGCTGGATAAAAATCATGAAATTCATCGCACAGCTTATTTGAGTTGTCATTTTTGTACTCAGCAAAAGTATAGCTAGAGCCTGTGACAGCCGAGCAGAATGTATTTGAAATTACAGTCAATTTCATAATTCATTTTAAAAACTTTAAAAATATTGGATGGGGAAATAATAGGATGAAATACATTTCAATTGCGCTGCTCACCAGCCTTGCATTGGTCAGCTGCTCAAAACCACAACAAGGTGATGTAGAGAATAAAGAACTATCTCAAAAAATCGAAAAAATGTCCTTGAATGATGCTGCCCCTGCACAGGCTGTTTCCTCTCCTTTGATTATCGATCGAAATAAAATTACACCTCCGCTCACCAAAACAGGTGAAAGCTTTCAGGAACTCGTTAAAGACGAAGGATATTTTTCTTTTTATCCGCCGTATAAAACCATCTCTGGATTACAGATGTTTGCTGAAAATGACGATGTGGCAGAGTATTGTGGAAACTGCGTACATTTCCAATCCGTTCTCAATGATTTAAGAAATGTGCTGGCTTTAAAAAACAATCAAGTTTTAGTGATCGGAAATACAGGTCATCAGTTTCCTGCATTCACTTTTGCTTTAGGTGACGACTATTCTTTACGTGCAGCGCATGATACAGCCATCAATTATATAAGATCGACAATGCAAGTGATTCCACCGCAAAAAGATCAATTTGAAAGTACCGAACAATATCAACAACGTATTCAAAAACTACAAAAAGAACTGGACAGTAAAAATGCCCATCTCAATTATGACTTGAAGCTTTTAGAGCTCAGTTTAAATGCTACGTCTGCACAAAGTCAGTTCATGCCGAGCAGCTACACACCCAATGATCGACCAAAGGGTCCGATTGATAATTTTGTTTACTACGATGCTGACTCGAAACAATTACATTTTGAGAACATGAATTTCGCATCTGATCTTATTGTGAATTTCACTGCCCCATCCACGCCAGAGTTAGCACAAAATATCATTACGGCTGGTGGACAAAAATATGTCGGTTATATTTTTAACTTCAATAACCATAAATTGGAATTAGATAGTTTAGTCATTTATAAAGCCAACCATACTCAAGTTGATTCACTAAATGAACCGATCGCAATCCTTGAACCAAGTACCATGTCCTTTCAACGCAAACATTTCAACGGCATAGAAAATGCGCCATTAAAGAAATTTGATGTGTCGCTGAAAAAACCAATTCCTTTTGATTTCACTCTGGATAACTACACGCCGATCGAGAAAGTATTTAAAAAGATCGATGAGTAATTCCAAACTTTATAAAAAGCAAGAAATTGATTTATCTAAAAATTAAATACACAGAGTTGGGCTTTCGCCCAACCCTGTAAATCAGAATATTCGATTAAATATAGGCATGTGTAATGAATTTTATTCCATCTGTTGTTTTATCCAGTGTGTTGCTGCTGACTTTAAGCGCATGTAATTCGGGCAATGACGCACCAAAACCCAAAGATGCTCAAACTCAAACCAGTGAGCATAGCACTGCTGATACGACTGAAACTCCGCCTCAATCTGAAGATGATTTTCCACCCGTAGATAAATCCTTTCTGGAAGATGAATCATATAATGCTGAGGAAGTGACTGAACCCACTGTACAAGAACAGTTTGAAGTCCGTGTCCGTCGTGAAGAATCACAATACTCCATGACAGGCTATACCGATTTGTTAAACATCATGTCCTTGAACGATGCACCAACCACCATCACAGGGGTTTTAATCAATCGTGGTAACTGTAGAAGCAAAGGCACTTATGATTATCAAAATATGCGTTATGGGTCAGTAGCAAAGGTCTACTTAGGCTGTTCGGCTGAATATGTCCGTGAAGTGACCATCACGACGAGCAGTGGTTTGACCTATACCTATAATTTTTAGAGATTTAATCACGGAAATTTACTATGGCAAAAAGGCGTTCTGATTAGAACGCCTTATATTTGAGAAGCTTATTTAGCAGGGATATTTCCTGTATAGCTTTGCCACAAATAGGAAATATGCTGACTCATATAGCGGTAAATCTTGAGTGGTTCATTTAGAAACTCAATATGTTTACGCCAGTAGCTACGCATATCACTGTCCGCAAAGTAACAGTGTTTTTCCCAAACCAAATAAGGTGATCCTTGCACAAGCTCATGTCCCTTGTGTAAACAAGCCCCTCTCCATACCCGCAAGATAAAATCGGAATATTTAAACTCATCACCAATCACATAAATGATGGCATGGACTGAATAAAATCCATTCAGTGATTTCACAATACGCCATTGCACATCATACAACTTACCCGCTAATTGCTCTGATTGATGCAATCTTTCCAGCCATTTTCGAACGAGTTTAGGTAATTGAACTTCATCACTCTGATACAGTGGATGAGTAAAGATGCACTGTAATTCAAGGAACAAACAGTTCATTTGCTTATGCTGATCCATACAGCGTCTAAACACAGTTTTTTGATGTTTTACGCTTGCATGAGCATGCTCAATATATTCTGAATATTTTATTGCAGTACGTTGTCTCAATAATTTGGTTTTAATTTTTCCATGGATAGGATGTGCATTCGCCAATACATAATTCATATCTTGAAATTGATAATGACCTACTATTTCTATCAATGCGTTCCAATAAGGGTTTAACTGAAATTCATTCAATACGGTACGATGATTATGCAACCAAGGTAAAAAATATAAGAATGCTTGATATTGTGGTTCAAAACATTCCTTAGCACGCTTATCCATTACTTGAAGCTGCCCTTTCTCAATTTGGGCTAAGCTTTTCACAGTTTGGTTAAATATATAATTCTGATGTGCATCCAACACCAAAGGAAACTGTGGAGTCCGTTGACATATGGGCTGCGGAGGCGTAATTGGAAAGTGATTCACTTGTTCACCTCCGCTTGTTTTTTACGTCCCATTGTCTTTGCAATATTCTTATCAATACTTGTCCCTAGAGTACGTTCTTTACCAATATTTTTATGCAGAATAAATTGATCTTTCTTTGCAAAATAACGCAGCAATCCCAGTAAATACTGGTATTTCTGTTGCTCATGACGATGCAACCGTCCTATGGCTAACTTATCATATTGATTATTGACCGCTTTGAAATGGCAATTATGAAATGTTCCCTCAACACCAATGACCTTTTCCCAAATCTGACCAATCTGTTGTGCAAGTTTAATTTCCTGAGAATGATCTCGACTGTCTAAGATAAATATAAAGTGATAGTGAAATCCCCTTCTTTGACCGAATTCGAGCTTCCAAATATACCCCAGGATATTCAGATTCTTAGTACGACTGACAGAACGTAAAAATGTGCGTAAATCCATTTTGACTTGGTCAAGAGTCGGGTTCTGGGTTTTATCAAATCTGAGGTCAATACGGATAACCAATACTCTTGAATGCTTTTCAAGTATCAAATCTGATGTGTGCTTAAAAAACAGGAGGGTTTAACTTGGTAAACTATACATACTCATTAGGAGTTTACCATGAGCAAGAAACAGA
>NZ_JAMFKZ010000039.1:0-19460 GCF_023488045.1 Acinetobacter sp. ANC5681 | reverse complement strand
CTTACGAGTTAGAGCAAGCGCTTAAGGGTGGTTTAGATGAGTGACTACATGAACATGACACTTGAGCAGCTTCAGCAAGAACATGCTGAGTTGCTTTTATTCAATGATGATTTGGATCGCCGCTGTAAAGCATATAAGGCAAAGTCTCAAAAGTATCAAACTAAGTGTTGGCAGATCAAAACACTCTTAATAAATCCGATTGATAAAGAAATGACGCTGAAAGCAATCAAAACAGTGATTGAACGAGTAGGTGAAGCTGAATGACATCAATGAGCGTCGAACAGTACCGCCGTGAAATCTTAAAGCAGTTGGACAAGCCTAAGGCTGCTAAACGCAACAAATTCAATGCCAGCAAAGTTGAATGTGACGGGATGACTTTTGACAGCAAGAAAGAACACAAGCGGTACATCGAGCTTAAAGCGATGCAACAACGTGGCGAGATCTTTGGTTTAGAGCATCACACTAAATTTGAACTTGCACCAAAAACTAAACTTGAGGGAGAGAAAATGGCAAAGCCAGCACTACGTTATTTTGCTGATTTCACCTACTACATCATAAGCGGTGAATACATCGTCGAAGATGTGAAGTCAGCAGCCACCAGAAAAAAAGACAGCTACAGGAACAAAAAGCACTTAATGAAAACGGTTCTAAATATTGATGTGCGAGAGGTTTGATTAAATGAATGCAGCAGCAAAGCAAAAAATGGACTGGTCTAAACGTTCAGCTCATCAATGGCTTGAACAATATGGGTTGTGGGTGCGCTCTGGTGGCTTTAAGCATTCAGCCAATCCGATAGCGGTAGCAATGGATCAGGCGGATATAACTCGAATCCGCAGTAGCAAGATTTCAACGCCGTGCGAAATTACAGATTTTGAAGCAGTTGAAGTGGGTAAGCTTTTGGCAAAAATGAATAATGACAGTCGGGAGTATTTGGCAGAACGTGCATGGTTTCTGATCTTAAAATATGAAAACAATTTATCGTATCGTGTAATTGCTAACACTCACGGCACAGGTAAAGATACGGTACGCACAAAAATTGATTTAGGCCTTGCATATTTGGATGGTGTGATTGAATTAAAGGCGGAGGTTTGACAATGCTTTTAATTCACTGTAATTTAAATATGCATCCGCAAAATCGGGTGCTTGGATTGGTCTCCAACTTATTATCGAAAGGGCTTATGCCGCAATAGCGGTTTTATTTTGCCTATAGTTTTCTACACCCTGTAGAAACGTCCGTTATGGCGGATTAGGCGGAAGTATCGAAAGATACGCCAGCCCCTTTCGACTGGTAAGACCAATTCCGTTTAATCTGCCACCATTCTTTGATTGGTCTCAAATATTGGTGGTGAATCTCATTTCGAAAGGAGTATTCACTATGAATGCAATTTCTAATTTTACATTTCACAATGATTATAATGTTCGCATTATTGATATTAATGGCGAATTTTGGTTTGTTGCTACCGATGTTGCAAGTGCTCTGGATTATCGCAATGCACCAGACATGACACGCTCTTTAGATGACGACGAAACTGCTACGCACAATCTGCGTATCAGGTCTGAAAACGGTGTAGGGCAAGTTAGACCAATGACAATTATTAATGAATCTGGACTTTACTCAGCAATTCTTAAAAGCCGTAAGCCAGAAGCGAAGAAATTCAAAAAATGGGTAACTTCCGAAGTCCTCCCAGCTATCCGCAAAACAGGTAAATACGAAGCACCAAAACCAGTCGAAAAACGTGACTACATTAACAATAGCGATATGTTGAATATTAAGCGTTTGATCTGGGCGTGTACCCACCACATTGGTCATGGTGAAGCATTTAAGTTCGGTATCTGGTACTCGTTACGCAAAGTTACTGGTGTACCAAGCCCAGCGAAATTTGAGGTTCAACATTTGCCAATCTTGGCACAAGAATTTCAGCGTATCCTCAATGTTGTTGAACCGTACTTTGAAGCAAGACGTGAATGTGAGCTTGCATTAATCAAACAGGTCATTCGTGAACGTGGCGATCATCAAGTAGTCAGGGCAATACTGGATGAGATGAAAGCATCCACAACAGATTTCAATGAAACATTGCAAAAGCATCTACCAATGGTATTTGATCAGGATTGCCTAAATTTACTCAACCGTAGACCGAATGGTTACGATCATAGTGATTGTAATGAGCGTTTAATCTAATAGCTTGACTGTCTACCACACTTCGTTTAAATTTGTGATATGGTGGACGGAGTTATAGCGATTTACCAAGAATTAAGCCTGCATTTTTATGCGGGCTTTTTTATTTCCTTATTTGGAGATGCTATGAGTCAAAATAATATAGATAACGAGATTCTAACTACTGAACAAGAAATAAAACACCTGGGCAGTTGCACAACGAAAGGTTTAACTGATGAAGAGATCGCTCAACAAGATGAGCGATTTTTTTTGGCCATTTCAAAGTTAAAGTGGTTGAAAGGTCGCCGTGATGTGAGGGTGTTTGAATGGAAGTCGATCAATATTTACAACTTACAAGAAAACGTCAGCTCAAAACAAAGCCACGTAATAAACCACTGCCGAAAGCAAATGAAAAATACTTAGAAGCTTTTGAGGATATAGAGCGTGCTTTGCAGATTTTGGATATTAAATACCAAAAACTATTCCAGTTTGAACCAACTAAGCACTGGCGTTTTGATTTCTATTTGATTGAGTATCGAATCTTGGTGGAAATTGCTGGTGGACCTTGGTCGGCAGGTAGAAAAAGAAAGCGAATTGCTCATGATGCAGATCGGGAAGACACAGCATATAAAATGGGATTTACAATCGTTCGTTTAGAATCATCAGCCAGATTTAAAATTAATGAAGCTGGTCCATTACAAATACAAGCTGGCTTTGCGCATCAATGGCTTAAAAATTTAAAGAGGCATACATTTAATGAGCCAAATAAGACCATTTCCACCAACTGACCTGATTGATCAAGCTGAACAAGAAGAAGCTTTACGCTTGGCACCTGCACCTGATTTAAAAGAATGGGTGATTGCCAATTATCTCACTATGGATGCTGAACTTTATAATCCAGATCATGACCATATCGCTGAGTTGCTTCACGACAATGAAGAATTTCTAGCATTTGCTTGGGCATCACAGGCTTGTACGGTCAAAAAGCAAATGGTGCTAGGCCAGTGTGAAAAAGTAATGTTTAACGTTGGTGGATGGCGTAAAGCAAGACAAGAGCAACAAATGCGAGATTGGTTTGGCTTTGTACCAATTTATCTAATCACAATTGATGCCAGTTTTTGTGAGCAAACGTCTGACCGTGAGTTTTGCGCTTTGATCGAGCATGAGCTATATCACATCGGCGTAGAGCGTGATGCTGATGGAGAAATCATCTATAGCGACAATACTGGACTACCTAAGCATTTCTTAGCTGGTCACGATGTCGAAGAGTTCATAGGCGTGGTCAAACGACATGGGGCAAGCGAGAACGTGAAGCGACTTGTCGAGGTGGCGAAGCAAGCGCCGTTTGTATCTGATCTGAGCATTACTCGATGTTGTGGAACTTGCGTTATAAGTTGAGCCGCTTGGCTCATTTTTTTTGGCTATTTAGGTTGACGTAGGTTGACAGGATTGAGGGTATGGCGGCTCTAAAAAAAGAGGTAAAACTCTTTATAGTTCGCTCACTTGCCGTATTTAATACACCCACTGAAACTGCTGAACTCGTCAACCAAGAATACGGCGTAAAAGTAACTAAGCAGCAATGTGAAAAATACGACCCAACAAAACGAGCAGGTGAGAATCTAAGCGAAGAACTTAGAATTGATTTTGAAAAAACTCGTGAAATGTTTTTGGGTAAGCCTGAGGCAATTCCAATTGCGAATTTAGCAGTGCGTCTACAACGATATGAAAGCCAATATCAAAAGCATAGTAAAAATCGTGTGGCAGCACTAAGCATTCTTAAACAAGCTGCAGAGGATATGGGCGGAAAATATACCAATAAGACTGAGTTTACTGGTGCAAATGGTGAGCCTCTTAACCCTGAGCAAGTTACTCATGTTGTAGCTACGCCTGAACAAATAAGGCAGGCAATGGATGAACTCGAAAGTAAATACTAGTCTGCTTGAAATGCAGTTAGAACGAGAACGCTGTGAGAAAGAGCATTTATTCTTTACACGGCGTTTTTTCTTGCCGCGAATGGGTTTTAAGTTTTCGGTCAACTGGCATCATGAATATATTGCAGACAAGATTGATCAGGTCATATCAGGAAAAGTTAAAAACCTAGTCATTAACGTTCCACCCGGATCGGGTAAAACTGAATTACTGACTAACTTAATTGCCCGTGGTTTAGCGAGAAATGCTCGATCACGGTTTTTGTATTTATCGTTTTCTCAGTCATTGGTTGAGGACGTATCTGCAACGGCGCGAAACATTGTCAAATCTGTAGATTTCCAAAGTCTGTGGCCAGTCAAAATATCAACCAGTACGGATGCTAAGTCGAGTTGGAAAACTACCGTTGATGGTTACGATGCCGGGCATGTTTATTCTGCTTCAATGGGTGGGCAGGTCACAGGTCGCCGTGCAGGTACGTTGGCAAATGAGGGCTTTACGGGCGCAATCATTCTTGATGACCCATTAAAGCCTGAGGATGCTTTTAGTAAATCGGCACGTAAGAAAGCCAATCGTAAGATCCTGAACACGGTCAACTCACGTAAGGCTAAGTCTGACACACCAATTATTTTGATCATGCAGCGTTTGCACGTTGAAGATCCGACTAATTTTGTGATGACTGGAAACGTACCGGGTGAGTGGGAACAGATCAGCATTCCTGCTTTGATTGATGATGAGTACATCAATCAATTACCAGAGCATATTCAAGCCAAGGTTCCGAGAGATGTAGAACGAGATCAGCATGGCCGCCAAAGCTATTGGCCACTAAAAGAATCACTTCAATCGTTACTGCAGTTAGAAAAAGGTGGTGAGGATAAGGATGGTGCGACGGTTTCACGTTATACGTTTGCCAGTCAGTACATGCAGAACCCTAAAAAGTTAGGCGGTGATTTAGTTAAGTCTGAATGGTTTGGGCGTTATTTAGAGTTGCCGCTACTTAAATGGCGAGCAATCTTTGCCGATACAGCGCAAAAGATTAAAGAGCATAACGATTTCTCAGTTTTCTTATGTGCTGGTCTAGGATACGACAACAAGCTTTATATCATCGACGTGCATCGTGGGAAGTGGGAAGCACCAGAGCTTATAAAAGAGGGTAAGAAGTTCATCAATAAACATAAGGCGGGAGATACCAAAATCGGAAATCTACGCTATATGGCAGTTGAGGATAAAGCCAGTGGAACAACTTTAATTCAAACCATTTCAAGAGAAACAACGATCCCGATTAGAGCGATCCAACGAGATACAGACAAGCTTGTAAGGACTATGGACGTTGTTTTCTATGTGGAAGATGGATTGGTGATGTTACCCGCTAAAGCGCCGTGGTTATTAAATTACATCGAAGAAATAGAAGGTCTAACAGCGGACATGACACATGACCACGATGACCAATGGGACCCAACAATTGATGCGATCGAAAATATGGTTGTGAATCCTTACGACCTTTTAGATTAAGGAGAATATCTTGGAAGAGCGCAATCAAACACAAGCGCCAGTCATTGTGAATGATGGTGCTTATGTCAACTTTGTATCGAATCTCAATACAAGCCGCGACAAGTCATCACATGGCCATTTTGCGAAAGAAACCAATCTTACTGATTATGATTTCGAAGCGGTTTATCAAGACTGGCTTGCCAAGAAAATCGTTAATCGTCCTGTGTTGGATATGCTTCGGGCTGGTTGGTACTTCAATGGTTTGGAGGATGGGCAAATACTCAAGATCAGTGATGAAATTAAGCGCCTGCGTTTAGTCGAGCGATTGGCGAAACTTTTGATCTGGTCTCGTTTATATGGTCGAGCGTATTTGGTATTTGGATTGGCAGATGGTCTGCAATTAGATCAGCCTTTTGAGCTTGAAAAACTAAAACAAGGTGGGCTTCAATTTTTCACAGTACTAAAGAAATCGAAAGTACAGCCTTTAAATCAGGAATATGTACCTTTAGAACTGAGTGCTGGTGAACCAGAACAACCAATGTATTACCAAATTAGTAATGGCAATGGTACTCAAAGCAAAATTCATCATTCTCGAATCATGTGTGTGAAACACGGCGACGAGGGTGAGTCGCTTTTGTTGGCCATTTACTACACATTGCGAAATTACATCGCAACCAATGCGGGTGCAGCAAGTCTAGTACACGAAGCAAAGATAGATGTGATTCGTACACCAGATCTAATGATGAAAATCATTGATCGTACTAAAGACATGATGGAGCGATTTGGTGCAGCAGCTCTGCTTAAAAGTATCAATGGCATGCTAGTCATTGATAAAGATGAAGAGTACGAGTCCAAGTCATATACATTTGGTGGCCTACCAGATTTGATGCGAGAGTTTGGACAACAAACGGCGGGTGCAGCAGATATGCCTTATACATTGTTATTTGGGCAAACCACTTCAGGTTTAAATAATAGCGGTGAGTTCGATTTGCGAAGTTACTATGATCGAGTCAACACAGAACAAAACTGGACCTTGCGACCCATACTGGAACGGATATTTCCGCTGATTTTTAAAAGCCTGTTTGGAGCGATACCAACAGGCTTTAATTTTGTGTTCTATCCACTCTGGCAGCTAGATGTAAAAACTCGATCTGAAGTAGAGAAGAACAACACAGAGCGTGACATCAAATATTTAGAAAAAGGCATTATCACTGAGGCAATGATTGCGAAACAGCTTCAGCAAGATGGAACCTACGACTTTATAGATGATGCTCATATCCAAGCGCTAGAAGATTTGGCGGGGCAAATAGATGACAATTCTCAGCAACCTTAAGCCGCTAATTCAGCAAGCCCATAAAACTAAGTTAGGACGTAAGGCAAAACCACAGCCAATATTCATATCCAAGAAAACAGAAGTTGAATATTACAAAGCACTCTTATCGATTAGTCATTTATGTCAAAAGGGTGTGAAAGATGATATTGAGCCGATGTTGGCTTTTAATATGGGTGATTCAATTGATATCCATATCGGAGATGGCATATTTTCCAGTGTAAAAAATGCACTGGGAAATCTAAAGCAGAAAATCTCAAATAGTATTGATCTGATAGCAACACAACTTGCAACTCAAATCGTTTTGAAGCAGAAGAAAGCAAGCGATAAGCAAATAGCTGAAATGCTGCAAAAGTCTACTGGTTTGGATTTGACTGGCTTGATGCGAGATGAGGATCTACAAGATGCAGTCGATAGCGCTATTGCTGCAAACGTATCTCTGATCCAGTCAATACCTAAGCAATACTTAGATAAAGTTGAAGCCGCCGTACTTGATGGCATACAGACAGGAAAGCGTTCGGATGAGATTAAAAAATCTATTTTGGATATTGGCCACTCTACTGATTCACGCGCTAAGTTAATTGCGGTTGATCAGCTTGGAAAAATCAACGGGCGACTTGCTCAGATCCGTCAGCAAAAGTTAGGGATTACTCACTACACTTGGTCAACGAGTCATGATGAGCGTGTAAGACATTCGCACCGCTTACGAGATGGTTTGATATTCGCATGGAATAATCCGCCGTCAGACGGACATCCAGGTATTCCAATTCGATGCCGATGTGTACCAATACCTTACACGGCGCATTTATTTGATAAAGACGCTAAGACACCAGAGCAGGCAATGGCAGCGCAAAGTTGATTCTGGAAACCCAGTACAGTAAACAATAATGAGTAACTAAACCCACTCATCCGAAGTGGGTTTTTTATTGCCTATAGGAAAGCCAATGAAACGCTATTTACTACATTTAAAGTTAGGTGACTTTGCACCTGCGCAATCTACAAGAACCATCACTCCTGAGGGTTTTTTATTGTGCAAAGATGCTCGACTCGGTAAAGCACCACAGGTACGCCAATATTATGCGGCTGAATTTAATGGCATAGAGGGGTATACGCCTGATCAGGTCATTAACGTCTTTAGTTCAGCCGATGAGCTATTTCGACCTGAAACAATCCAAAGCTATCAGGGTGTGGATGTTACTGATAACCACCCACCGGGTAATGCTGTAAATGCTGCCACATGGAAAACTCATTCAATCGGCACATTATCGAATGTTCGTCGTGATGGGGATTATCTAATTGGCGATTTGCTGATTAAAGACAGTGATGTGATTCAGCAGATCCAAAGCCAAGAACGCTTGGAGTTGTCTTTAGGTTACGGCGCTGAACTTCATTTCATTACTGGTACTTCACCAGACGGAACGCCGTACCAAGCTGAGTTTAAAAACTTCTACGGCGATCATGTTGCCCTTGTCAAATATGGCCGTTGCGGTGGCGATTGCCGCATAGGCGATCAAAACACAAACCAACCAAATCCAATGGAGAAAACAATGCAAATCATTGTAAATGGCATCCCTTTTGATGTTGCCGACAATGCGGCTCTTACAGCAGCACTAAAAAAAGATCAGGACTTATTGGCTTCATTGCAACAAACGGTTAATTCAAAACTCAAAATTGGAGATCAAGAGTTTTCAATTTCAGAGTTGGCCGCCGTTCAAGCTGTGATCGATAAAGTAGTAGCAGATGCAAAAACGAATGCTGAAAAAGTGACAACGCTTGAAGCCAATCAAGTCACACCAGAAAAGTTAGAGGCATTGGCCAATGAGCGAGCGACTGTAATTTCAGATGCAAAAAAACTCAATGCAAATGTCAAAACGGATGGGTGTTCTTGTGAGCAAATTAAGCGTGAAGCTATTACTGCCAAAGCTGGCGATGCAATTGTTGGTGCAATCTTGGGATCAGTTGCGATTGGTGACGCTAAGCCTGAGCAAGTCGACATGGTGTTTCGTGCGCTTGTTGCAACCAGTGGCACTCAAACCCCGTCAAACCCAATTAATAGTTTCTTTACTGGTGATAGCCAAAATACCCCACCAGCAGGAGGGAATGGTTCGACACCTCCACAAGAACAGGGCTATGACAAAACAACAGCTTGGAAAAAAGATATTTAAGGAGCTAATAAATGCAGCTTAATTCAAAAGTGGCGGTAGTCGGGCAACGCCTTAAAAGTACGCCTGAAGATGTGCGTTCTATGCCAATGGCAGGGGCAGGCACTTTAAATGATGGTCAAGTCGCTTGCGATGCAGGTGACGGCGTTCGTTGTTCAGTCGTTGGGGGTGGCTTGCGTCCCATCGGTATCGTTGTACATCAACACATCGGCAAGAACGGTACTGATTCAAGTGGCAAAGAAGCATATCAGCAGTACGATGTGCCGCCGATCATGCGAGTCGGTCGAATCTGGGTAAAGCCCGCCGTTCCAATTACGGCCACAGGTGGCAAGGTTTACGTTCGCACAGCGAATGCAACCACTAACAACCCATTGGGTTCATATCAAACTAGTGCAACTGATGGCACGGAATTAGTCGGTGCTACTTGGGATTGCATTTCGAATGCTGATGGCATGGCTATTGTTCAATTACGCGGGGCTTAATACATGAATCGTGAACAACTAATTAATCGAAAGCTCGCCCTTTTTGGTGGTGTTGCACCAATTATGCAAGCTCAGGCGGGTGATGCATTTAATCTTAAAAATTTGGTGACTTTACTTGTTCAATTAGAAACAAGTAATGAAATGACACCACAAATGACTGAAGCAACTGAATATGCTTCGTATATTCCGGTGAAATCAAATTTCCCTGCAGTGGTGGGGACCAAACACACATTACAACGCAAAAACGGCGTAGGTGAAGGTCAGGACCATAGCGGTACGGGTAATGACATTCCATTAGCTGAAGTATTTTACGACAACGTGGATCTAGGCGTTCGTTCTGGCTCAATTGGTTATCAATATTCAATTCTTGAATTGGCCACAGCATCTCAAGCCGGTATCACTCTTGAAGCTGACAAGATCCAAGCTGCTCGTTTGGGTTTTGAAAAGCATATGTCGCGTATTGCTTGGGTGGGTGATCTTAATCTAGGTTTGCGTGGCTTGTTTAACCAAACTGGGGTTAATGTTCAGACTGCATTAAAAGCATGGGAAACTGCAACACCAGATGAAATCCTTGCAGATATTAATGACATCTTATCGGATGCGATTGAAGCGAGTGAGTTTAATCCTGCAATTACTCCAGATACGATGATTCTTCCAACAAGCTTAATGCGTATTCTGACTCAACGACGTATCGCTGATAATTTAGAAACCACTATTTTTGAATGGGTGTCTAAAAATAACTTGCTTGCGCTTGAAGGGAAAAAACTCACTATTCGTGCAACAAGTCGTACAGAGTCGATGGGGGTAGGTGGTATTCGCCGTATTACTGTTTATCGTCGTGATCCAGCGTGTATCGAAATGCGTATTCCAAAAGAGTTGGAATTCTTAGCACCTCAGGCTGATGGGCTTGATCTATTCACACCGGGTTATTACTTATATCAAGGTGTATGGCTCAAACGTGTTGATAGCTTGCGCTATATGGACGTTCCTAAAACTTAATTAAGCAATTTATAAATCATGACTAAATAGCCGCAATTACGCGGCTTTAGTCATTTTTGGAGCAATGAAAATGCCGAAATATACATATCAGGGTGAAATGGGTCGCCTTTCAGCACGTACCAAATTCGGTGCAGTTGTATTGCCGAAAGGCGAAGAAGTTGAAATCACTGATGAGCAACATGAAGCTTTAGTCGATCATCCTGTTTTTACCGCTTTAGAAAAATCAGGTGAATTGTTCATATCTGAAGTTAAGAAAACTAAGCCAAGTGGTAAAGCTGATACAGCAGCAGCTAAGGCAAAACGTGAAGCTGAATTGGTGGAAGTAAAATCCAAATTGACCGAGCTTAATGTCGAATTTAGTGATGATGAATCACTTGAAGATCTGCAAGCAAAGTTGGCGGCTGCTAAGTGATAAAGGCTAGGTGGCCATGTTCAAAGTCAAAGTTGAAATGTCAGAAAATCCGAATTGGATTTTAAAACAGTTCCAAAAGCAGGCGAACAAGTTTCTAGGCAAGGTTGAGATTGGTGCTTTTGGGATGCACAGCGGTAAACGTTCAATCACGATGCCAGATCTCGCAGCAATTCATGAATATGGTGCACCTAGCCGCAAAATTCCAGAACGATCATTTCTTCGTGCATCAATCACTTTAAACCAAGGCAAATACGGCAAATATTTGCTAGGAGAAGTAAAGGACTTACTTTTACTTAGAACCACTCCTACAAAGATTAAGCAGGTTTTAGGGATGCAAGCTGCGGCAGATGTGCAGATGTACATGGTGAATGGCAAATTTACGCCGTTGAAAGCTCAAACAATCAAGCGTAAAGGCAGCAGCAAGCCATTAATAGACACTGGCCAATTGAGGCAATCAATAACATATAGAGTGGTGGATTAAATGTCTTATTTAACACGGGACGAGCTTATAGGTCGTTTTGGTGAAGCTGAAATCGTCCGACTTGAACGCAATATTGCCAAAACAGATGGAGCTAACCCAACAACATCCGAACAAGCCATTTCGGATGCTGTAGAAATGGTGAATGGCTATATTGCTGTTCAATATCCCTTACCTTTACCTGTTACTACTGAACCAGTTAAGCGTGCCGTTGCGGTAGTTGCACGATATTACTTGTACAAGGATAAGCCTACGGAAATTGTTCGGCTTGATTACGAAGATGTGATGAGTTGGCTTAAGAACATTGCAACTGGCAAAGCTGTTTTGAATTTTCCTGTGCAGGATGACCAACCAACACACCTATTTGGTACTGGAATTTTTGTGGTGTAGCTATGACAGTAATTCAAGACTATTTTGCAGTTGAGCCAATATTGGTTGAGAAGATTAAAACAGCAATGCCCGACCTTGTAGATGTAAATACTCCATTTACGATAGAGGCAATGCTCGAAGCCTCAAACAATGCGCCGTCAGTTAGTGTGATTTATTTTGATGATCGTATTGGTGATAGTGCGAGTAATGGAAGTTCTGCAACAGTATTTCAGCAATGGTTAGTCGTATTGTGTATTCGAGATGCTGGCGCTCAATTGCAAAATACAAACTCACTGCGTAAAGAAGCAGATCCATTCATTCGAAATCTACTGGACACACTGCAGGGATTCAATCCTCAAGTGCAAGGCTATCGAATGTTTAAGCGAGCAAATTCACCAGTGCGAATCGGAAGCTCACCGGGATTTGCTTATTTTCCACTGATGTTTGAAATTCAGATATTTACATGAGGTATTTATGGACAAGCAATACAAAGCTTTGAAGCCAATCGGGCGATGGGCAAAAGGTGAAATTATTGGATCTTTGTCGGCTGAACAAATTATTCAGTTAGAACAAGACGGAATTATCGAAGCCATAGACGAAAATGCTCAAGTTGAGCAAACGCCTAAAGCTGAGATAAAGCAATCAAACAAAAAACAGGTAGGAGAAAACAATGTCGAAGCCTGATTTATTATCGCTTCAGGGCGAGCTGTGTTTAGCAAAAATTGTGAACGGCGTTGCGGGTGCACTATTACCCGTAGGCAATATGCCAACGCTAAAACTAAAAATCTCATCTGATAAAGTTGATCACTACGATAGTCGCTATGGTCAACGTGCTAAAGATGCAACGCTTTACAAGCAAACGGGGGTTGATGTCGATGGAGAGTTAGATACTGTCAATAAAACCAGTTTGGCGCTTGTGATGAGTGGTAATAGTATTAGCATTGCTTCGGAAACTATCACGGATCGATCACTTGGGACTGTTACAGTTGGAAGCATTGTCGACTTAGGTTTGCGAAATCTAACAGATGTAACGTTCAAAGATGGATCTAATGCCGATATTGATTCAAGCAAATATATTCTTGATGCTGTGTATGGAACTGTTGAGTTTGTTCAATCTGTTACTGGCGCGGTGAAGTGGTCAGGTACGGCGGCAGCCAAGACTCGAACCACTATCGCAAATAATACCGGATCAGAATATAAAGTCTTATTCAAAGGGATAGATACGATCTCAGGGGATAAAGTCGTAGTTGAGTTGCACCGCTTAACGCTATCACCGGAGACTGAATTCGATCTTATTAATGAAGATTTTAATAAGTTCTCAATCACTGGTAGTTGCATGGCTGACAATAGCAAAGCCAATGATGCTGAATTAAGTGTCTTTGGCCACATCGAACGCTTTTCAGTAACAGCTTAATAATACCTACAGGCACAGGGGCGCATCAGCGTCTTTTTTTGTGCCTGTGATTTAGGATTTTTTCTATGAATGACTTTTTTCTTTTAAACAATGAATCATTGCCACATGTATTTATTGATCGGAATATTGAGATTAAGCAGATACAGATTAAGAATCTAAACAAGTTTGCTTACTTTGCAGATCCAATAAAGCAATTGGAAAGTTATTCAATAGAAACAATCAAGCCGATTATTCTTACAAGCATTATTCAGATCATGGGGCTTTGTTCTTTGGTTACTTCACTTGATCCAGAGACTTTCTCAAAACATATCGGGGATCAGGATGCTATTGCTGATCTGATTTTAAAAATCATTCAGGTGAATGAAGATTTCTTTAAAAAAGATGAGTTATCTAAACGCCCAACACAACAAAAAACTGAATCGGCATCGTGGTTTTACTCATTTCAATACTTGATTAGCTGTGGTCATAGGCATAATGATATTATGGCTATGACCTATGGCGCATTTTTGAAATACATTGAAGCAGCTCAAAGAAATGAAAGGCAGAATATTAAAAATACAGCTATAGCGGTGCGTATTGCGATGCAATCAAGCAAGCAAGAATGGGAAAAAAGCATTAAGCAGTTAGATAAATGATGAGAATTTCTTAATGACTTAATTTCGGCCATTTGTTAAATTGAGTGAGATTAATAACAATTGGTTAATAACATGAAAAAGTTTGCATTATTAGGGGCGTTTTTAACATTTTTTTCTAGCAATATTTATGCTGATGAAACACGGTCTATCAGAACTTCAACTGAAACAATTTTGATAGGTGATTCAGAACAAGACTTGCTTGATAAATTAGGGAAACCAAGACCTAAATTCTTTGTTTATGGTCAAGGTAGATACTCATGCGCTGCTACAGAATATAAATACGATATTGATATGCAAACCTACACGGTTTGGGTGTGTAATGGGAAAGTTTTTAAAATAGACGTGAAGAATAAGTGAGAATAATAATATGGCAAACCAAATGGTTGAATGTGTAGCTTGTGGGCATGTTGGAGAGCCACAGATTAAAGGTAGTATGTGGATTACTATAATTCTACTTTTTGTGTTTTTCCCCGCTGCAATTGTTTATGAAATTTGGCGTAGATCGGGTGATAAGGTTTGTGATGATTGTGGGAATTCAAATATACAAGCGTATCGACCCAACCAACCATCAAGCCAAAATCAACAACGACCATTTAATAATCGTGTGAACCGCAGGCAGAAGAAAGACGGCAAAATGGGATTGCTATTAGTGGTCTTTGTTTTGCTTATGATTATTGCGGTTGTATTTATCAAGCCAGATAGCGGTAGTTCTGTGTCAATGCCAGTCGTGGAGCAGAAAAAAGAAGCTTACATAGCTCCAGCCGAAACAAGTAGCTATCAGAATAGTCAGGTTTCATCTGACTCATCTTCAGAAATTGTTAGTTTTGATGAATGTAAAAGCAAAGCTAGTTCTGTTTTATTGTCAGTTGCAGGAACTCAATATAAATCTGCGGTTTTGGTAGACTCTGATATTGCTTATATGGCAAGAATTTGTACAAATGATGGTAGTGTATTGGTTACGTGTAGCGCACCTGATCAGAAAATGATAACGACTCGTTCTTATGATTGTCCGTTATAGATGGCTCGAGAATAGAATATAAAAGCACCCTAGGGTGCTTTTTTGTGGTTATGAGTTAGCGTTATGCAGGGCGATTCATTAAATCCTTAACCATTTTTTGCAGTTGGTCAATTTGGTTTTGTTGATTTTCGATCACTTGTAGTACAAACCCTTTATCAAATTCTGCAATATCTTCTTTTTCAAAGCTTTGCTCTAAACGCGCGATAATTTCTTGATTCATTGAGCGGGTATTATTTTTTGCAGTTTCGGCAATTTTGTCGCGTAACTCTTCCGACCAACGTAGATTGTACTGAACTGTTAGATGACCGCCATTATTACTCATTGAATCCAACCATATACCGCAAATTTGCAATACATATTAATTCTATTATTCGGGTATTGACAATGCTACCCGATTAATCCTAGTATTATTCATACCCGATTAATAGGAGAATGGAATGGGAGCAATAACCAAACCACAGCGCAAAATGCAGTACAACTTGCGCATCGACCATGAGTTACATGATTGGCTAAAGGAGGTGGCTACAGAAAACGAGAGACCAGTAAATTATGTAATAACCCAAGCAATTAAAAAATTGCGTCAAGAAATAGAGAGTGCGAAAGCATGAAATCAATAGACAACAAAAAAGCCCAGAACTTTGGACGGTCGGGCTTGATTGATTGTCACTTTAAAGGAAATTATTTATGACAAACGCAAGTTTATCACATCAACTTGAGCTTAACCAACAACCATTGGTTAATGTTTTTGAAGCGGTTATTGGAAATTTAAAACAACTCGCTGTAAATGCTCGTGATCTACACACATTTCTACAAGTTGGAAAAGTCTTTGCTGCATGGATTCAAGAGCGAACCATAAAGCAGTAATGCAATTGATAAAAACCCATATACATCATTTCAATAAATTTGGAAGGGTGGCATTTGAAATGCGACCCTTTGAAACTGATGGCGGTTTACAGACAAGACGAATAGCTTTATTGAATGAGCAACAAGCGACTTTCTTGATGACATTGATGCGTAATACTGAACGTGTAGTCGAATTCAAATGTGCTTTAGTTCAAGCTTTTTATAATACGAAAGAGTATCTAAGTTGCCAGTATCAAGCCCATGCCAATATCCACAATAAACTTAGTCTTCAATTAGATTTGGAGAAATCAGATGCTAGTCTAGCAGGGCATATTTTGGGAAGTTATCGTAAGAAGCGCGATACATTGGTGGTCGCAATAAAAGAAGTGGAACGCCTGATGCAGCCATGCTTATTTGATTGACACTCATCCACGCCACCTAAGGGTGGCTTTTTTACACCTGTGGGAAAAATAAAATGGCTACAAATAGCTTAGATTTCTTATTGAACTTACAAGCCAATACTTCGGGCTTTGATCAAGGAATCAACGGTGCAAAGTTTGCAGTAAATGCGCTTGTCGGTGCTATGGCTGCGCTTGGAATGGGGTTAGGTGTAAAAGAACTTGCAGAAGCAGCAGACAGCTATGCAATGCTATCAGCCAAGATTCAGCAATCAACTAAAGATAGCGGAAACTTTGAGCAAGCCATTTCGGGCGTGCATCAAATCGCACTGCAAACAAACTCAACGCTTGATAACACTGGTGCACTGTTCACTCGTTTAAATACAGTTGCTAAAGACATGGGTCAGTCACAGCAATTTGCATTAGACATGACCAGTACAGTCACTAAAGCGATTCAGTTGGGCGGTAGTAGCACGCAAGAAGCAGAAGCAGCAGTACAGCAATTCATTCAAGCGATGCAAGGTGGTGTTCTTCGTGGTGAAGAATTTAACAGCATCATGGAGGGTGGCTACGGGTTAGCAGAAGCACTTGCAAAAGGCTTGGGCGTTACAACTGGCGAACTCCGTAAAATGGCTGAGAATGGAGAACTCAGTGCGGAACGTGTACTTGCAGCATTGGCAAAACAAAAAGCAGGTGTTGATGCTCAATATGCTGAACTGCCTTTAACTATTGGCAATGCACTCCAAAAAATTGCAACTCAATGGCAAATCTTAATTGGCGAGATGGATCAGGCGAATGGTGCGAGTGCAACCGTAGCTCAATGGTTGTCGGTACTTGCTGATAATTTAAATATTGTTGAAGTTCTTCTAAACGATATTGGTTCAGGATTCGTTTGGTTTGGCGATCAACTTAAAAAGATTGATCCTCAAACAATCGAGGCACTTAAGACAGCATTGTTATCTGCATATGATGCGATTAAATCATTAGGTACATTGCTTGAGGGTACTTTTGAGCGCGGGGTTGATGTTATCAACACCATGCTAGGACAAATATTTAATTTCTCAAGTGGAATTGATTCTGCTACTGATAAAACCAATGGTTTCACTAAAGCACTTCAAGCTGTAAATGTAGTTTTTGGATTTATCAGTGATGGATTCAAAGCTTTAAACATTGGCATTAATTTAATTATTGGCGCTGCTTATGATGCTGCTGGTGCGTTTAGTTATTGGAAGTCAAAAATAACTTTTGGTGATACGTCAGCCAAAGCTGTAAAAGATTTTGAAGTAATGTCTGCGAAAGCGCAAGAATATTACAAAAAATCTTCAGATGGAGCGATGGAGTTTAAATCTGCTGGTGTTGAAGCAATACGTCAGATTGGTTTAACCCAAGATCAGAAAAACGCTGAACGTATTGCCAATAACGAAAAAACTTTATCTGATTTAAAAGCTCAAGAAGCTAAGCATGTATCTGACTATAAAGCCATTAGTGATGAGCGTGTCAAGCTACAACAACAGTTGGTTGATGCACGCAAAGCAGGCGATCAGTCTGCTATTGATGCAGCCCTTGCGGGTCTTGCTGAACTTGATAAGAAAGAAAAAGCTTATCAGGTTGAAAGCAAGAAAATCAGTGATGAAAAGATCAAGGCTGCACAAGATTGGGTAAATGCTCAACTTACAGCAATGGATGGAACTGTTAAAGCTGCTGATGCTGCAACAAAAAAAACATTGCAAACAGCTATAGCTGCTCAAGGTCTAGCAGTTGAGTTTGATAAAACTGGCAAAGCGATTGTCAAAGCGATTGAGCAAGAGGCTGGCGGCGCTGTTGTTAGTCTTGAAGCAAAGATGGGCCAAGGGCGTAAAGCTGCCGCTGTGTTTGGAATTGATCTTGATACTGCACTAAATAAAGTATCTGATGGATTTGCAGCAAAGAAATCTTCGCTTGATGATTTTGCTAAAAATCTTGAGTCACTCGGTGCAACAGGTCAACAAGCCGCAGAGTTGACATACGAGGCATGGCAAAAGTGGCTAAGTGAAGCCAAAAGCCCAGCCGAAGTGGATGCAGCGATTGCAAAACTACAAGAGCTGGCTGAACAAGGTAAAATTACGGGCGAGCAGTTAAAAGTAGGTATTGATCTAGCAAAAGCATCGGCGAAAGACTTATCTCCTGAATTGGATTCTGCCCGTGAGGCAGGAAAATCTTTAGGCGTTGATATTGATAAAACAGCCAATATCATGTCTAAAGGCTTTGGTCAGGGCAGTGCTAACCTAGACACTTTAAAGCAAAAGCTTGAAGAAGCAGGCATTACGGGCAAGGATGCTGCTGCAACAATGTTTGCAGCATGGCAAGAATGGCTTAAAAAGGTTGATAGCAAAGTAGAGTTGGATGCAGTTAAGTTAAAATTGCAAGAACTCGCAAATACTGGGCAAATATCAGCATCACAGCTTAAAGATGGGTTGGCTGCGATTGAGATAAAACTTGCTGCTGTAAAGGATGCCGCTAATCCTGCGATTGAATCGTTCAAGCGCTTAGGTATTGAAACAAAGGACTCGCTAGCGGCGACTGCAAAACAGGCAGAGAGTGATTTTGACCGAATCAAAGCAAGCGGTTCAGCAACAGCCGATGGTATCAGCAAAGCATATGCAGCCGCTTTTGAGGCTGCCGCTGCTGCTGGTGATATGAGCTATAGCTCTTGGGAGCGATGGTTAGCAAAAGCGACCAACCCAGCCGATGCGGAAATTGCCAAGAAAATCTTAAAGGATTTAGGTGATAGCGGTGCTTTTTCTATCTATCAAGTCGAGAAAGGGTTAATTGCAGTTGATCAGCAGCTTACTAAAATGCCGAACAGCGTTGACCCCGTTACCGCTGCTTTCAAGCGTCTAGGGATTGAGACAAAGGAAAATCTTAGACTCGCTGCACAGCAGGCTTTGGCGGATTATGAGACTGTCAGGAATAGTGGGCAAGCTACGGCTGAGGGTATTGAGAAAGCATACAAGCGTGCTTTGGATGCTGCTGCTGCATCGGGCGATGCTTCTGTGATTGCATCGGCAAATGCGGAGCGTGGCAGTGCACAGTTGCAGGTTCAAATTGATGAAACGGGCAAAGCATCCGTGAAATCAATGGACGAGCTATCCAATTCAGTTGAAAACGTTGGGCGAACTGCAAGTGGCTCAGCTTCCGATGGATTTAGAGAGCTTGGTCGTGTTGCAAGAGGAGAAGCCCGAAGCACTGCCGATGAATGGGAAGCGACAATGGCCAAAGTTGCAAGTGATAGAAAAGCATTTGCTGATGAAACCAAAGCACAGGGAGAAGCTCTATCTAAAATGATCTATGAATATGACTCTTATACCA
>NZ_JAMFKZ010000038.1:0-19894 GCF_023488045.1 Acinetobacter sp. ANC5681 | reverse complement strand
ACATCAAGCTAACAAAGGAAAGCCACCTCTAATGGCTGCTTAACCTCTACTTTTAACTTCGGTTATTTATGGGAGGATTACCACCATCAGCAACACAAAAATGAGTTCCACTCTAGTTAACATCTTAGTTTCATTTACTATCCGCATGCTTCAACAGCAGCTTTGAATGTTTCACTTAACCTTTAAACTTTTTTAAAAGTTAAATGTATTTACATATGAGTTCTAAAATTTGATAGAATTTATTAAAAATTTAGATTCTAAGTGTAAATAATGAGAAGCGCTAATATTCGACGTGATGGTTACTTAAAATTTCTGAATACATGGCAAAACCGTGATGTCATTAAAGTACTTTCAGGTGTACGTCGCTCTGGAAAATCCACCTTATTGGCGATGTTTCAACAAGACCTAAAAGCACAGGGTGTACAAGCCGAAAACATCATTGCCATCAACTTCGAATTTATGGAATTTGAAGAACTCACCGATTACCGTAAACTACATGATTATGTATTGTCCAAAGTTGATAAAAGTAAAAAAAACTATGTTTTTTTAGATGAAATACAACATGTTACCAATTTTGAGAAAGTGGTCGACTCTTTATATGTTCGGGATTATATCGATTTATATATTACAGGCTCAAACGCATTCTTTCTAAGTGGAGAACTTGCGACTTTACTTACAGGACGCTATATCGAGCAACATGTTCTACCTTTGTCATTCCAAGAATTTAAACAGTGGCATATTGAAAATAATCCGATCATCCAACAATTATCCAATCGTGATTTATATGCCATGTATACGCGCAGTAGTTTCCCTTATACGCTTGCCATGACTAGCCAGCAAGAAACTTATGATTACTTGCAAGCGGTCTATGCCAGTGTAATGTTTAAAGATGTTATTCCCCGTTTGAATACTGCCGATATTAACTCTCTCGAGCGTGTCGCAAGATATTTGGCAAGCGTGACAGGCTCACCTATTTCCATCAATAAAATTAAAAATACCTTTGTTTCAAGTGGGGTTAAAATTTCATTTGAAACAGTAAAACGCTATATTCAGGGCTTACAGGACAGTTTGTTATTTTATAGTGCTGCACAATTTAAAGTACGCGGGCGTGAGTTATTACAATCCTCTGAAAAATACTATTTAGTTGATGTCGGATTGCGCCGGATTATGTTGCCTGATGCTAATGCTGATCAAGGTCATATCTTAGAAAATGTAATTTATCTTGAGCTTATCAGACGAGGTTATACGGTCTATGTAGGGCGGGTTGATGAATATGAAATTGATTTTGTTGCTGTCGATACTTTACAGAATTTAACTTATTATCAAGTGGCATTAGAAACGCTCAATGAGGAGACACTCAGCCGAGAGTTACGTCCATTACAGAAAATTTCTGATTCGTATCCCAAATATTTACTTACCTTAGACACGATAGGGGCTGAAGCAAATTATAATGGTATTGTAAAAATGAGTGCTCTCGAATGGTTGCTATCTGAAAATAAGTAAAGTTGAGGGTAGACATGAATACTCTTATTTATTGACGCAGATTAAAACTCAAAGACTTTTCAGCATCATCCAAGAATGTATTCAAGCATAATTTCTGCTCCAATTGTGATGGATCGATTTACCTCGATTCGATTGAGTCAGACCCTCATGATTGAGCCAGAGTCGCTTACTGAAAGTAGCGAGAATTGCGCTGGAGTTTCTGAAGGATATTAATTCCTTAGTTTGCCCATTCATCCATGTGGGCATTTTTTTTGATCAAAATACAATGCTGTTCTTGCTAAAAAATGACGGCACCCACCATAAAACACAATATTCCAAAAATAATCCAAGGCCAGATCTTTGTCTTCGGTTGTTCTAAATTCTGAGGATTATATTCCGTGTGTTCTAGCGATGTCGGTTGTGGAACACGGGTCTTTTTAGAGTAAGGCTGGTGTTTAGAGTAAGATAGTCCCGTACCTGGAATGCCGACACTGGTTCGCGTACCTTTTTTCCCAATATTTAGAGAAGCACCAGGTTTGCCAATGCTGGCACTGCTGATGCCTTTATGGGTCAGATTAATTTTAAAACCCGGGAATAATTTAATACTTTTACGAAATCTAAAACCCATATTGCTCTCATTCTAAAATTTAGCTCAATTCACGCGCTATACCAGGATCCATGATCTGCTAGAGATCTTACTTTGACAGCTATCATCACGATATTAGTATATTTTTTATCTGGTGATTGCAATACTACCTTAAAATACCGTCAAAAATCTTTACTGTATATTTGCTGTAGGGTAATCTTAAAACTGCTATTTATTGACTGATTGGTATATGACGACAGATAAGCATGAAGTCCTTCTCAGAATGAGAGCCATTGAACTCCTTGCATACTGGGAAGGTCGTTTGGTTACCAATCGTTTGATGAGCTGGTTTGGACTTAGTCGACAGCAGGCTTCTGCGGATATCAAGCGCTATAATACGCTGTATAACCCCGATGCCTTGATTCATGACCCCTCAGTCAAGGGTTATGTGCCTAAAGCCAGCTTCCAGCCTGTACTGACTACAGCGCATATCAATGAATATCTCAATATGCTCTCGGGCTTGGTCAGTGAATCGCATGCGCTGATTGCGATGCCAGAACCGAATCTTACAGCAGTTCAATTACCTGATCGCAGTGTACGTCCTGAAGTGATTCGGGAAGTTTTGCGTGCCTGCCGCAACCAAAGTACTTTAAAAATGATTTATGCCTCGATGCAGAATCCGCAGTGGCATGAACGCATGATTTCCCCACATACCCTGGTGTATACCGGTTTTCGCTGGCATGTCCGTGCCTATTGCCATCAGAGCAAGCAGTTTAAGGACTTTTTACTCTCCAGAATTGATCGCACACCTGTTGTGGTGGCGATTGAGTCAGTAGACCCTGCTCAGGATCAGCAATGGCATGAAGAAATTGTACTGACGCTGATCCCTAATCCAAAATTGAATGAAGCTCAAAAAGCGCTGGTCGAAAAAGACTTCGGCATGCCTGATGGCAGATTACAGATTCCGGTGAAAAAAGCCCTGGCTCACTATACCTTGCAGCGATATCAGGCCGCGATCACGCTGGCTGAGGCGGATGATGCCTTGAAATATCCCTTGGTACTACAACGCTCAGATATCGAAAAGCTGTCGTCTTACCTGTTTGATCAGGCCTCATAGGAGATTGACCATGTTAGAACAATTTCATTATGACAGTGACCTGATTGGTGGCTCCCTGATGGTGCGTGAAAGCCGGCTGATCGCGGATCTGTTATTACGAGAAGCGACTCCAGAACAATGGCATCAGGCAATTCAGATTGACAATATTCTGCAAAAAAGAACGCCTGCTTCAGCCCAACGTAACGCCACTGCCATTCGTAAGCGTCTTGAGCGCTTAGAGCCTGATTTCTGGAAAGCACTACGTGATGGGGATGATGAGCTGGCGACCCAGGTGGCTTTTTGTGGCGCATTGGAACGCAACCTGTTGCTGCTTGAGTTTATGGAAACAGTGATGAGAGAGGCCTATATCTCCCAGGCGCAACACTTGGACAGTTATATCTGGTCAGATTTTTTGGATGAACGCTCACAACGTGATCCGGATATCTGTGATTGGAAAGAGTCCAGCAAGAAAAAAATGGGGCAGGTGGTCTTTCGCATGTTGGCAGAAGCCGGTTACTTAAAAAGTACCCGTAAGATGGAGTTGCAACGTGTGATCGTCAGAGCAGAGCTGCGTAGCCTGTTGGAAGAACATTATAAACAACGCATTAAAAGATCTATGGAAGTGTCGGTATGGACGCGTTAGTTGTAGAGGGGCAGCAATGAGTCAAACAATACATGAGCGTCTGAACCAGATTCCAGAGCGAATTCTTTCCACCGAGTTTCTCACCGGGCAAGGACTGGGCAATGAAATTGGCTTCTGGATTTTTGATTATGCACCTGAAGATGAGTTGAAAGTGCGCGAATATCTGCATTTTCTTGAAGGGATGCTAGAGAAAAAACACAGTCAGCTGAAGGTGGTGAATATCAACCTGCTGCAAGCCGTGGTGGATTATCTGGCTGAGCGTAACTTCATCGATAAAGCCATTCAAATGCAAAAAGCCAAAGGCGATGAAGCGCTGCTCAAAGCCTTAAAGGGCCCACTGCATATGGATAAGTTCGCGCCTTATCTGGTGAGTAAATATGCCACCAATGCGCAAGATATTGTGTTGATGACTGGGGTAGGGTCGGTTTGGCCACTGTTACGTGCCCATCACTTATTGAACAGTTTGCATTCGTTACTGGGGCATAAGCCAGTGGTGCTGTTTTACCCAGGTTATTACGATGGTCAAGCGATGAGTTTATTTGGAAAAATTCCAAGCAATAATTACTACAGAGCATTCAGATTAGTGCCTTAACACGGCAAATAGAAATAAGAATTCGGGGGAATTGATTGAGATGAACATTAAAGAACTTTTTTATAAGCCATTAGATCGTGCGATTAACGGGGTCGTAAAAGCAGACCAGAATGACAATACTACGGTTTATCAGGAACTCGATGAGTATGTGGTCACCAATGAACTGGAAAAGCATTTTCGGGACTTTTTCCAGTCTTATGGTACGGATCTCAGCGATCCTTCGATTGCCAATCGTGTCGGCGTGTGGATTTCAGGCTTCTTTGGTTCAGGTAAATCGCATTTCCTGAAAACCTTGTCCTATATTCTGGCCAATAAAGTGGCACGTGATGCGGAAGGTAACGAGCGTAGCGCCGCAGAATTCTTTGATGAAAGCAAAATTCGTGATGCGTTTATCCGTGCGGATATTGGCAAGGCGGTCAGCCATCATGCCGATGTCATCCTGTTTAACATTGACAGTAAAGCCAGCTCCAATGATGATGGCAATCCGATTCTGAATGTGTTTTTACGCGTGTTTAACGAGTATCAGGGTTTTAGTGCTGACCATCCACATATTGCCCATATGGAACGTCACCTGAGCCAGAAAGGGGTGTATGAGCGCTTTAAACAGGCGTTTGAGGAATCTAGCGGCATGTCCTGGCTAGAAGAACGTGACGGCTATCAGTTCTATCAGGATGATGTCGAAACTGCGATTTCTCAGGCACTGAATCTATCAGCAGAAGCAGCGCATAAATGGTTTGAGGATTCTGAGCAGACCTTTAGTGTTTCGGTTGAAAATTTCTGTCAGTGGGTGAAAGTATACCTGGACAGCAAAGGACCCCAGCAACGCATGTTGTTCTTGGTCGATGAAGTGGGGCAGTTTATTGGCAGCGATACCCGCTTGATGCTGACACTGCAAACCATTACTGAAAACTTGGGTACGATCTGTAAAGGCCGCGCTTGGATTATCGTCACCTCACAGGCAGACATCGATGCTGTTTTAGGTGAGATGTCTTCTTCCAAAGCCAATGACTTCTCCAAGATTGCTGGACGTTTTAAAACCCGGTTATCACTGTCCAGTTCCAATACCGATGAAGTCATCCAGAAACGTTTATTACGTAAAACCCCGGAAGCTGAAGCACTGCTCAGATCGGTGTTTGAGCAAAAGGGCGATATCTTAAAAAATCAGATTACCTTTGACCGTTCAGGCCCAACCCTCAAGAACTATGAGGGGCCAGACAGCTTTATCCATAACTATCCTTTTGCGCCGTACCATTTCCAGCTGGTGCAAAAAGTATTTGAAGAAATCCGTAAAGTCGGTGCGACCGGTGCACACTTGGCCTATGGTGAACGGTCCATGTTGGATGCGTTCCAGATGGCCGCGAATGCGATTGCCACAGATGAAGTCGGGGCCCTGGTTCCTTTCCACCGCTTCTATACTTCAGTGGAAGGATTTCTGGATACAGCAGTGAAGCGTACCATCGACCAGGCAGGGCAGAATAAGACCCTGGATGGTTTTGATGTGCAGATGCTGCGTACCCTGTTTATGATCCGCTATGTCGATATCATCAAAGGGACCTTGGATAACCTGGTGACTTTGTCGATTGAGAAAATTGACGAAGACAAACTGGCATTACGCAAGCGCATTGAAGAAAGCCTGCTGCGTCTGGAAAAAGAGAGCCTGATTACTCGTAATGGCGATGAGTTCCTGTTCCTGACCAATGAAGAACGTGATATTACCCGCAAAATTAAAGCCACTGACTTAGCGGCTTCAGAAGAAAATAAAGAGTTAGCCAATCTGATTTTTAAAGATTTACTGCGCGATCAGAACAAATACCGCCATCAAGCCAACAAGATGGACTATCAGATTGGTCGTTTTCTGGATGGTCATAGCCTGGATGGCAAGTATGAGAGCGATTTGAAAGTTGAAATCATTTCTCCGCTGGATACGGAATACAACCTCTATACTGAAGCTTACTGTATTGGTAAAAGTACTCAGGCCGAAGGACAAGTCCTGTTTAAACTGGCAGACGATAAACAGTTCTTTAATGAACTGCGCACCTGGCTGAAAACCAATAAATTTATTCGGTTAAATGATGATGGCACTCAGTCCGATATCAGCCGTATCCTGGCAGACCGTGGCCGTGAGAACCAGGAGCGTAAAAAACGCCTGCGTGCCCGGGTCGAAGAAATGTTGCTGGACGCGGAAAGTTATGCCTTGGGGCAACATTTACAACTTTCATCATCAAGTCCAACCACCAAGCTGGACGAGGCTTGTCGTTATTTGCTGGAAAATACCTATACCAAACTGAGCTATCTGCAAGTCTATCAGCAGGATGCCTGGCGTGAACTGAACGCCGTCTTGACTGTGGATGATATGGCGCAGCTCGGATTGTCTCTGGATGGCGGGCAGAGCAATCCGAAAGCCCTACAAGAAGTGGAACAGTACATTACACTACGGGCAACGGGTACCGAACGTATTCTGGTCTCGGATGTGGTCGATCGTTTTGCCAAACGTCCTTATGGCTGGCCAGATGCCGAGATTTTACTGTTGGTGGGGCAGTTGGCGGCAATGGGCCGAATTTCTCTGCAGTTAAATGGCGGCAGCTTACAGTTAAAAGATGCCTTTGAGCCTTTACAAAACAGCCGCCGTCGCCGTGATGTGTCGATCATTAAAAAACGCCAGACTGATGATCAGGTGTTGAAACAGGCACGCCAACTGACTCAAGGGCTGTTCTCGGCCATGGGACCAGCGACTGAGAAAGAGCTATTTGAATTCTATTTGCAGCATTTTAAGACTTGGTTAGCCAACTTTAAGTCGTATAAGAGTAAAACTGATGTCGGGCAGTTCCCGGGCAAGAAAGTGATTGAAAAATCGATTCTGACTTTAGAACGTCTGCTGGCGAATAGCGACAGCTTCGATTTCTTTAAGGCCGTGGTTGAGAACAAGGACGACTATCTGGATCTGGAAGAAGATTATCGTGACATTCATGAATTCTTCAGCAACCAGATGCCAAGCTGGCAACAACTGCAACAGGCTCTACGTCATTTTGAGAAAAACAAACAGGCGCTGGGCAGTGATGAGGTGGCAAAAAAAGCCCTCTCTGAATTACATCGCATTTCGACCATTGAATCACCATATGGTTTACTCAATAAAGTCGCTGATTTGGTTCGCACTGTGGAAAGCGTCAATGAGCGACTGTTGAGTGAGAAGCGCAATCAGGCGATAGAACACATTGATGACAAGATCAAACAGTTAGAAGCCGAGATTAAAAACAGTGGCATCGCTACAGCTGAGCTGAGTAACAAGCTATTACGCCCACTACAACTGCTGAAAACGGATATTGAAGTGGAAACTAGCCTGTCCACCATCTATATGTTGCAAACCCAAACCGCCGTGGAGCGTTTTGATGAAGGCTTGTATGAGCTGGAGAGCGAAGTTCAGGCGGAAATCCAGCGTCAGGCCAAAGCGGCACAACTGGCTCAGAGCAAAGCCGAAAGTGTAACCAACACTGCAACCACCTCCAGCCCAGTTACATCAACACCTGCTATGAGTCCGGTACAGCCTGCGACAGCCGTAGTGCCACCGAAACCAGTGGTAGAAGTTGATGTCGCTAGCATTTACAGCAAAAGCTCCAGCAGTGTCTATCTGGAAACAGAAGAATCAGTGGATCAATTTGTAGACGCACTCAAAGCTGAATTGAAAAAAATCGTGAGTGATAAAAAGCGTGTGCGTATCCGCTAACTCGGGTTAGGGATATCGGCATCAGTCATTAATTAAAGGTTTAAAGATGAATACCAGTCATATTAAAAAATACGCACCGCAAGCACGAAATGATTTTATCGCAGCCATGCGCAAGCAGGCCGCCAAATATGGCATCACCGCAGACCGCATTTTACCGGCTGAACAGAAAGGCGACTTGCTGCTGATTGGCGATCAGGTTTTTCCGCTATCCGTCATGAAACCTCGTGACAAGCTGATCAAGCGCATTCAAACCAGCAGTTTTGAGCAGACGATTGATTATATCGCTTACAGCTGGTTTAACCGTCTCTGTGCGATTCGTTACATGGAATGCAAAGGCTTACTGGATCATGGCCGCCGTGTACTGAGCAGTGCAGATGGCAATGCAGGCTTGCCACAGATTCTGGAAGAATGTCTGGATATTGACCTACCAGGTTTAGATGCCAGCCGTGTGGCTGAATTCAAGCTGGATGGCAATAAAGACGAAGAACTGTACCGTGAGCTGTTACTGGCTCAATGTCATGCGTTGAATCAGGTCATGCCACTCTTGTTTGAACAGGTTTCTGATGAGTCTGAACTACTGTTACCGGATAACCTGACCAAAACCGATTCCTTGATCCGTGATTTGGTGAGCAGCATTCCGGAAGAAGACTGGTCGGATGTACAGATTATTGGCTGGCTGTATCAGTTCTATATTTCTGAAAAGAAAGATCAGGTGATTGGTAAAGTCGTCAAAAGTGAAGACATTCCTGCAGCGACGCAACTCTTCACCCCAAACTGGATTGTGAAGTATCTGGTGCAGAACAGTGTTGGTCGTCTATGGATGATGGCACAGCCAGATAGTACGCTTGCCAGTGAATGGGAATATTATATTCAACCGGCTGAGCAAAGCGACGAAGTCAATGCACAGCTAAAACAGTTGATTGATGTGCGCATCAGTGAAGATGGCGATACTTTAAACCCTGAAAGCATTACGGTGCTGGATCCGGCTTGTGGTTCGGGGCATATTCTGGTGGAAGCTTATGATTGCCTCAAAGCGATTTACTTAGAACGTGGTTACCGGAGTCGTGATATTCCACGTTTGATTCTGGAAAATAACCTGTACGGCATTGATATTGATACTCGTGCGGCACAGTTGGCGAGTTTTGTGCTATTGATGAAAGCACGTGAGGATGACCGCCGTTTATTTAGCAATCCACCGAAGCTGAATATTATTGCGCTACAAGATAGCCAACCTGAACGTTTAGACGCATTTAGCCAGGACTTGGCAAGTACCGGTATTGTTGAGGCAGACTTAAAAGAATTACTGGACTTGTTTGAACATACTTCGACCTTTGGTTCTTTGATTCAAATTCCTCAAGCATTCTCCAAAAAGCTGCCTGATTTAGAAAGCAAGCTGAATACAGCTTTAGAGTCAGGCGATATTTTTGCACAGCAGTCAGCACAGGAGCTGTTACCTTTAGTACTGCAAGCTAAATTACTCGCTAAACAATATGATGCTGTGATTGCTAACCCGCCATATATGGGTAGTAAGTTTTACACATCTAGTTTGAAAAAATTTATCGACAAAATTTATAAAGTTGCAAAAGGTGACTTATATACTTGCTTTATGGTTAGAAATGAGCATTTTTCTAAAGCAGGTGGGCTAATTGGAATGATTACAATCCCAAATTGGATGTTTCTATCTGGTTATGAAGATTTGCGAGAAAGATTGTTTGAAACAACACACTTACAAACGATGAGTCATAATGGTCGAGGGGTTTTTGGATCTGACTTTGGTAGTTGTGCATTTACGTTCCAAAAGGCTCCAATTTTAAATTATCTAGGAGCGTATAAAAGACTATTTGATAAGCAGGGTGGTGTTTCATCTAATGATGAATTAGATGATTTATTTAAAAAATCAAGTTGTTTTTTTGCTTGTGAAAATGACTTTAAAAAAATCCCAGGTAGTCCAATAGCATATTGGGTAAGTAATAAAATTTTATCTGCATTTGAAAATTTTGATTCTATTGATAAATATTCTACATTTAAACAAGGAATGGCAACTTCAGATAATGAAAGATTTCTTCGTTATTGGCAGGAAGTTAGTTTTAACAAAGCAGATTTAAATTGCTGTAATCCGAGTGACTTAATAGAATCAAAATCAAAATGGTTTCCTTATAATAAAGGAGGGCATTATAGAAAATGGTACGGTAATAATGAATATTTTGTGAATTGGGAAAATGATGGCAAGGAAATGAAAGACTTTACTGCTACTTTACCTCAAGGAACTTGGGTTAGATTAAAAAGCAGAGAGTATTACTGTCTACCCAATATAACCTATTCTGGGTTATCTATTGGTGATTTTGCTTGTAGAATTAGTAATCATGGATTTTTATTTGATACAAAAGGTTCATGCATTTTTACTGAAGATTACGGTGATTTGCTAATACTGAGTGGTTTACTAAATTCAAAAATCAGTCAATGTTTTCTTAATATTTTGTGCCCAACCCTTGATTATAGTATGGTTGGAGTTAAAAAACTTCCAGTGATTATAATAGACCAAGTTAAAAAAACTGTTGAAGAATCTAGGTTGATTGCAAAAAAAGACTGGGACTCTTACGAAACCTCATGGGATTTTACTCAAAATCCAATCATTCATACCCAACAATCCAATTTAGAACAAGCCTTTAATACATGGCAACAGCAAAATACTGACGCCGTCGCTGAAATGAAGCATCTGGAAGAAGAAAACAATAAGCTGTTTATTGATGCTTATGGTTTACAGGACGAACTGACTCCAGACGTACCAGATCAGCAAATCACGCTTACTCGTGCTGATCGTGAAAAAGACAGCCAGCGTTTAGTCTCTTATGCACTTGGTTGCATGATGGGACGTTATAGCCTAGATGAGCCAGGTCTGATCTATGCCCATGCGGGGAACCAAGACTTTGAAGCCAGTCGTTATCAAAAATTCCCAGCGGATGCTGACGGCATTATTCCACTGACTGAAATGCACTGGTTTGAAGATGATGCAACACATCGTATCCAAGAGTTCTTAACTGCCGTTTGGGGCAAAGATACGCTAGATGCCAATATGCTGTGGTTGGCAGAAAGCTTGGATAAAAAAGCCAGTGAAACAGCAGAAGACACCATTCGCCGTTACCTCGCCAGCAAGTTCTATAAAGACCATATGCAGACCTATAAAAAGCGTCCAATCTATTGGTTATTTAGCAGTGGTAAACAGGGGGCTTTCCAGGCATTGGTGTACTTGCACCGCTATAACGAAAGCACCTTGGCACGTATGCGTACCGAATACGTTATGCCACTGATTTCCAAAATGTCCGCTATGGCCAATTCTTTGCAAAGTGAAATAGAAAACAGTGATTCTGCTGCTGAAATCAAACGAAAAGAAAAAGAGCTGCAAAACCTGCATAAGCAACAGGCTGAACTCAGTAGCTTTGAGGAAAAACTGCGCCACTATGCCGATCAGCGTATTAGCTTAGATCTGGATGATGGAGTGAAAGTGAACTACGGCAAGTTTGGGGACTTGTTGGCTGAAGTCAAAGCGATTACGGGGGAGAAATGATGAATGTTTTTTCTCCGGTACTAGACCTTGATGAGGTCGTTGCATGAATTTAAGTCAACTACAACAAGGTCTGGAACAAGCCTTTTATATTGAACAGCATCGAATTGTCTTTTGGTACGATGCAGAACAGTCATTTACTGAAGAAATCAAAGCCCTAGAGCTAAATGATGTCCAGATTCTGAATATGGCAGAAGAATCCAGCCTTGCGATTAAGCTTAAACTGGAACTTGAGGATCAGCAGGGCAAATACTTGCTGTATTTTCCAAGTCCTGAGCCTGAAACTGAAAAAGACTGGTTACTGGACATCAAGCTCTATTCACGCATCTTCTATGCCGATCGTTTCTCGATTATTTTCAATGAGCTTGGGCTACAGCAACAAAGTTTAAGAGAACATCTGGCCAAACGTGAAGAGTTCCTCAAAGCCAAAGCCCGTCTGAGCGCATTAAAACGTTATACCCAGCCTGATGCAGATGAACAGAATCTGGATATGGCCATGATTGCAGCTGTGGTCAAGGCCGACAGTGCCGAACTCATGCATATCGTTCTGGCACTGGCAGATGAAATGGTACAGCAGAACCTGGCTCTGGAAGTCAATCCAGACTCCTTTGCTGAACTGGAAAAATTCCAACTGGTGCCAGCTTTGGTCACCGCATTACAGGCGGAAATTGGTTATCCAGCATCGGTTGAAGAATTGAATGGGGAAGCACCATTCAAGCTCGGTACGTTCTTTATCCGTTTGATGACTACAGGTTTCTGTGAAAGCCTGGGCGATATACCGCTATGGGCTCAAGAACTGGTGATGTCATCCGTCAGCTCCCGTGCGACGGCTAGAGCCTTTTTGTCGCGCTGGAGAGACAGTTCTAAATACTACCCAACCTTCGATACGCTTTCCCAGACCGTGGCGAATGCACTGCGGATCCAGGAGAGGGTCGGGGCCTTTGATCTGGGGCAGCTGCTGGATGTCATGACCTTTGAAGTGATTGAACAAAAGATCATTGTTGATTTGGCCAGTCATATCCCTGCAGCAACCAAAGCTGAACTGGAACATTTCAGAACGATTATTTCTACCCGTCTGGATGGCTATTGGGCTTCCAAACATAAGGACGATGCAACTCGCCGTAAATACCGTACCGTCTATACAGCGTTGCAGGCAGCGATTGAGCTCTTCAGCCTGCGACTGCAGTTTGATTCTGGGTTTTATTTCGACTCGAGTGAAGCTTTGTATAAAGCGTACGAGCAGGAGCTGTATCGCTTTGATATGGCATATCGCCACTACAGTGCTGCTTCTCAACGCGCTCATGTCGATATCCTGAAAAAACTCGATGAAGAAATCGAAAATTGCTATGCCTACTGGTTTATTGACCACTTGGCACGAAACTGGGGAGATCGGATTGAAGCTGAGCAACGCTTGAATGTCTGGAAAGTGGCAGATATCCCAAATCAGCAGAACTTCTACGATACTCACGTCAGACCCTTACTCAGTTCTGCAACGAAACGCCGTATTGTGGTAATTATCAGTGATGCTTTCCGTTATGAAGCTGCGGTAGAGCTGCGTGATCGTATCAATGAAAAGCGTTATTCTGAAGCGACATTGTCTTCACAGCTGGGCGTTGTCCCAAGTTACACCACACTGGGCATGGCCTCGTTATTGCCGCATCAGACTTTGGAGTACAAAGAGACCGCAGGGGATGATGTTTTAGTAGATGGACAGTCCAGCAAAGGGACTGCAGCACGCTCCAAAATTCTGGCTGCCTATAATGGATTGGCGGTTACCGCTGAAACGGTAAAAGGTTGGTCGCGTGATGAAGGCCGTGAAGCACTTAAAGACCATGATTTGATTTACGTTTATCACAACGTGATTGATGCTCGGGGAGACAGTGCCTCGACAGAATCAGAAACCTTTATGGCGGTGGAACATGCCATTGAAGAGCTGACTGAACTTAGCCGCAAAATCTTGATGCATTTCAATATTTCTACCCTGTTGATCACAGCCGACCATGGCTTCTTGTTCCAGCAAAGTAAACTGGAATCTGCGGATCGTTCAAGCTTGACTGAAAAACCTGCCAATACATTGAAAAGCAAAAAACGCTATGTGATTGGGCATGGTTTACCAGAGAGCAAGGAAGCATGGAAAGGTTCAACCCAAGCTACGGCAGGCACATTATCTGCGACTGATTTCTGGATTCCAAAAGGGGCGAACCGTTTCCATTTTGTAGGAGGTTCACGTTTTGTGCATGGTGGCATCATGCCTCAGGAAATCGTGGTGCCTGTACTAACGGTAAAACAGCTGCGTGGTGAAAAGGCCGGACAGCGGACCAAGCGTAAAGTTGAGGTCATTTCTACCAAATCCACGCTGAAAATGGTCAATAACATCCAGAAGTTTGATTTGATGCAAACTGAAGCTGTCAGTGAGCTGGTCATGCCAGTGACCCTGTCGATTGCCATTTATGATGGGGATCTCAAAGTATCTAGTGAAGAAACCTTGACTTTTGATAGCACTACCGACTCTGTTGCGGAACGGGTAAAACAGGTCAGGCTGTCATTGTCTGGCACTGATTTTGACCGTAAGAAAGATTACTTCCTGGTACTGAAGGACAAAGACCTGAATATCGAAATGCAGTGCTATAAGGTCACCATTGATCTGGCATTTACCGATGACTTCTTCTGATAACGAATTAACGATAGAGCGTAGCCTACATGGAATCTGCTAACGATAAAGAACTGGATCAGCTGCTGAATGAACACTTTGCCGGGCGGGTGGTACGTAAGGATCTAACTAAACTGATCAAAGAAGGGGCCAATGTCCCAGTCTATGTACTCGAATACCTGCTGGGGATGTACTGTGCCTCGGATGATCCAGAGATCATTGAACAGGGACTACGTAACGTAAAGACCGTACTGGCTGAGAACTACGTACGACCGGATGAAGCTGAGAAGGTGAAATCCCTGGTCCGTGAACGGGGCAGTTATAAGGTCATTGATCGGGTGACCGTAAAGCTGAATGAGCGTAAGGACAAATACGAAGCATCATTTAGTAATCTGGGCATCAAAGATGCCGAAATCTCGGCAGGCATCGTCAAAGAGTATGAAAAATTACTTGTTGGTGGTATCTGGGTCATTGCTACGCTCAGTTATTATTTTGAAGAAGGACAGACTAGTTCTCCATTTGGCGTGAGCTTACTCAAGCCGATTCAAATGCCGAATATGAATATGGATGAACTTTTCAGTGGCAGAGCAGCATTAAGCACTGATCAGTGGCGCGAGAGTTTAATCCGTTCGATCGGCATGGAACCGGCTTCGTTAAAAGAGGACGTGCAATGGCACCTATTAGCGCGTATGGTTCCGTTCGTTGAAAATAACTATAACGTCTGTGAACTTGGACCACGCGGTACCGGGAAAAGCCATATTTACAAAGAGTGTTCACCGAATAGTATTTTAGTCTCCGGTGGACAAACGACTGTCGCCAACCTGTTCTATAACATGAGTAGCCGCCGTATTGGTCTGGTGGGGTTGTGGGATGTGGTGGCCTTTGATGAAGTTGCCGGTATTTCCTTTAAGGACAAAGATGGCGTACAGATCATGAAAGACTACATGGCCTCAGGATCTTTTGCCCGTGGCCGTGAACAGATGGAAGCCTCAGCTTCGATGGTTTTTGTGGGTAATATTAACCAAAGCGTGGAATCTCTGGTTAAAACCAGCCATCTCTTGGCGCCGTTCCCTGAAGCCATGATCGATTCAGCATTCTTTGATCGCTTTCATGCCTATATCCCCGGCTGGGAAATTCCAAAAATGCGTCCGGAGTTCTTCACCAACCGTTATGGATTGATCGTTGATTATCTGGCTGAATTCTTCCGGGAAATGCGCAAGCGCAGCTTCGCAGATTCGATTGAGAAGTACTTTAAGCTCGGCAACAACCTGAATCAGCGTGATGTGATCGCCGTTCGCAAGACCGTTTCTGGATTGATGAAGCTGCTCTACCCACATGGTCAGTTTAACAAAGAAGATGTACGGCAATGCCTGGAATATGCACTGCAGGTGCGCCGTCGGGTCAAAGAACAGCTGAAGAAAATTGGAGGGATGGAATTCTATGATGTGCATTTCAGCTATATCGACAATGACACCTTAGAAGAGCATTTTGTTTCAGTCAAAGAGCAGGGGGGTGGCGGACTTATTCCCGAAGGTCCTGCTAAACCAGGTTTTCTGTATACCATCGGACTCAGTAATAAGGGCATGCCAGGTTTATACCGCTTAGAACTGCAAGTCACTAAAGGTTCAGGAAAATTGGCGACATCTGGCTTATGGAATTCAAGTAGTGCCAAAGAACAGGTCAAGATTGCTTTTGATTACTTCAAGGCCAATGCATCCCGGATCTCGGGGGGCAGTAAGGTGCTGGAACATGATTTCCATTTACATGTGGTGGAATTACAGAATACCGGCCCGCTCAGCCATCTTGCTCTGCCAAGTTTAGTGGCTTTTGCTTCTGGCCTGTTAGGACGATCGGTACAAAGTCAGATGGTGGTACTGGGTGATATGAGCTTGGGTGGTTCTGTGACACCGGTGGAAAGTATTGCCGAATGTCTTCAAGTTGCTTTTGATGCGGGTGCCAAGAAGGTTGCTTTGCCAATGAGTAGTGCGGCAGATATCCCAACGATTCCTGTGGAACTGTTTACCAAGTTCCAGACCAGCTTTTATGCAGATCCGGTAGATGCTGTGTTTAAGGGGCTAGGGGTGGATTAATTTCATATCTGTCTGGAAGAGTTACAGTAGATTGTTTTAAATTCAGTTTCTCAAGTTAAACACCATGTTGTAAAAGCATAATACTGCCTCTTTTAAAGAGCTAGTATTTTAGGGGGGGATTACCCTTCATTTTTTCTTGATCAGATATCTGTTGTATTTTGACAGGATTTTGTTGATCTAAATATTTTTGATACCAAACACGCAATGTTTCAGGAGTACAACCGATTTTAGGAGCAATAGCTGTGATTGCTGCCCAAGTAGAAGGATAATCTTTTTCAGATTCAATTAGTAATTGAACCGCTCTTTCTCTGATTTCAGGGGTCAATTTTACTTTGCCATTTGTAAGATAAAAGGGGGCAATTTTAGAATGCCGTTGACAATGTATCGCCTTTTGAGTTTGAAGCAATGTACAATGATAAGATTAACCCGTTAGGTCAGGTGGCCTAACTTAAATAAAAATTCTCCGACAAACCCGGTACGGTTCATAGCGAGTATCTGCTTATAAAAATTAGGTTTATTTGATTTTAACATCCGAATTGGGTATATGAGATTTTATGTTAAATGAATGATATAACCCATAGAGAAATATCATCAAATAATGAAGATACTTCGGATAAATTTTTGCTATAAATTATTGTTTTTATATCATTTTCTGAAAGCTTCCAAAATCCATCGGATGCTAGAATATATGTGGATTTTTTTTCAATATCTAAGGTCTTAAAGCTCAAGGGTTTTAACTTTTTTGTATTAAATGACTTGGTGACAATATTATCATTTGAAGAAGACCTAAGTATCATTTCGATACTTTGGGGATCTGTTTGATTATTTAAGCTCATCGCTAAATTATGAGGATAAGTAATCCAACTGATTTGTTGCTCATTATTGATTTTCCCAAGTCTGCAATCACCCAAATGTGCTGAATAAATTTGAGTCTGACTAAAAATAACCATCAAAATACTCATTGCTGCAGGTCGCAATTTTCCCCGATGTTCTATATAAAAATTCTCTGTTAGACGTTCAAAAAAATCATGTATATCTTGTGTAGTATTATTTAATTGAGCAAAGACGTCCTTCAAAGAAAGCACATAAGCCTGAAAATTTTTAACTAGTATGTCGCTGTTTTTACATCCCCCATGACCATCCACTACGTAACAAAAATATAGATTTTCATTATCAGTAAGGTTCCCTACAGCATCGATTCCAAATTTTTCTGGTGCGCTAAGATTCTGACATAAGGAAAAGGAGTTTATTAATATGCTTTTGGCCATTGTTTTATGATCGCTTGAATTACTTGTAAAGCTCTTTCTCTTGAGCCAAATCTACATTGATCTTCCATTATGATTTCAAAATCAGTTAATTCAGTGAGTTTTTTAAATTGATCAGATAAGTAATCTTTGAGTTCTTTTGGAGCATTATAGACTTCTTCAACTAAGGCGGATCGTCCCAGGCAAATTGTGATGATATCTTCTAAGTCTTTGCTATATAAGGGATCTTCTTTACGACCATGGAATGCTTCAAACTTGGTTGCTAAGAAATATTCAGGCATTAAGGTATTGATAATTAAATTATTTCCCAGCTTATACTCTACTTTTTTCTTATAAGCTTCTAGATACCAAGAGTTAGAGAAGCCTAAAATTTTTTCATCAGTGGGCATAAAGTCTACAATTAGATCTTCTCCTAGTTGGTAACGACAAGTGAAGTCCGTATTCTTTTCAAATGGATCTGAACTTTGATAATTTTTAAACCCTAGTTTTCTGACTTTCTCATCTAACTCATACCATTGGGTTGTGGTCTTTATATCTACAATTAAATCAACATCTTGAGTGTATCTAGTTGATAAAGATAAATTTTCTGGATCTAAAAACAGGCTAGTAGTGCACCCTCCAATAAATACTAGGTCTTTGATAAGATCCTCGCTTAAAGCACTTACAACCTGCTCTAGCATCTTCATTTGTGTTAAAGCATTATTCATTGTAGATACTCACGTAATAACTTTTCAGCTATTTTCTTTTCCCTTGGGGAACCTATTCTAAACACATCAATAAGAGCAAAAACTTCATACAGGAAATTATCATCTAACGCTGCATATGGTACAGATTTATATAATGGTTCAACTGCTAATCCTGAAATTGATTGATAGCTTTGAGCGGGCCAAATATAAGGTAATGAAGAAGAATACGATAAATGATCTGAAAGTTTTTTATTATTGAAAACAGTAGGAATACCAATATCAATAGCACCAACTTCTGTATGGAAAAAGTATTGAAAACTGTAAATAATTAGGTCTAAGAGAGCTCTTCTATTGGTTTTCCATTGCATTTCTACTAGCTCTAATCGCTTAAATGGTGAATTAGAGGTTACGATCAATAGCCCTATCTTGATTAAACGCTTTAAAGATTCTGCAACCTCACTTTTACTAATAACTACTGCTTCAGCCAACCCTCTGATTGATAAAGAATCATAAAAAGCACTTAATTTTAAAAAGATATCTAACTGCTCATCTTCTAATTTATCCCACTCAAGTTGTGCTTCTGAATAGTATTCTTTGAATATCTGGTGCTGATTCTCAATAGAGATCAGTTTTACGAGAACTAGAATGTCTTGAGGTTTAATCATATTAAGTTACCTTGTCCTCAATCCGTGGACTGAATTCATATTTGATCAACTCATTACACTATTTGCAAGTATTTTTTAAAAATAATATTAAATAAAAAAGCCCGACATCTTGTCGGGCTTTTTCATGTTTGGTGCTAGGTAGGGCTGTCTACCTAATAATCCTGGTGCTAGAACTTATCGTTATTGTTTTATGTTCCGGAACGTCCTGTTCCTGTATGACTTCATCATAAGTAAAAAACCGCAGCTGCCCTAGCCGCAAAATCCTTAAATCTCTGTGCGCCAGGGCGTACAAAAATGGCTAAAAGTTGTCCCGGTTTTATCCGCAGAAATTGGGGATAGTTTTCGCCCTGGAAGGGCTGAGAACATTGAAAAAACCGAAAAATTGACTACTTTTTAAACAAAATTATTGGAAAGAACTATCAAAACCGCTCATAAAAAAGCCAATTCGAGGGTGAATTGGCTTTTTATAATTCCATATCATAATGATTTTAAAAGATAAAATAATGAAATTTCGTATAACGTGTATTATGTTAATTTTAGAAAAACTACATTTATATAATTTTTTTAACTTAATTCTATAGGTTATTTTTTGGGATCTATTTTTATAAATTATTCTTATTTAAGTGCTTGAAATTTATTTTAAAGGACAAAGGCTTTGTTGCACAAACCTATCTGTAAAGGGTTTTTCAGCGATATAATTTTCAAATGAAGAAGCCTGCACACAAAATCTACCGCACAACCAATTGGCCCGCATATAACCGAGCACTCATGAGTCGCGGAAATATTGCCATTTGGTTTGATCCTGCTACGCAATGGTATGCTCCATCAAAAGGCAAACAAGGGCGAAATCAAACCT
>NZ_JAMFKZ010000037.1:0-20534 GCF_023488045.1 Acinetobacter sp. ANC5681 | reverse complement strand
AATCAAATGGCAGAAGACTTTTATCGGTTAGCTGCCTAGAATCTCCCAAGTGAAAGTCTCCTGCTAATTCAGCACACATCATATGTCTCAAATGTGTTTTTCGTTTTCCATAACTTGAATCTTCGTAAATTTTTTCAGAAGCGCCTCTTATATTATTTCCTTCTAGCCGTAAAAATAAATTATGCTGTAATTCCATTTTCTCATAAGGTCTATATACAGTTGTATTTGTTACTGATTTTAAAAACCACTGACCCGAAAAGTCTGGTAGCCCAAAAACTCTTTCTCGAATCCAGAAAAAAACTATTGCAATAATTATAGCAGCGAGAGTAGCCTCCCAAACATCTCCTAATGCAAAATCTTCAAAGATAAAATCAAAAGCCCAAGGTATATTCATATACTTTCCATATCAAATAATAAAGCACTAAAGCCTAGAATAAATTTTAAGTTCTATTAGCTCCTTTTAAAAAGGAGGGAGTAACATGAATCCACTACCATCATAAAATTCACGGAAAGTCACCCTTTCTTAAAGAGGGATTTAGGGGGATTCTAATTTAATAAGTTCTAATCTTTGCTCAACAACACAATAAATCTTCTCAACCACCCCATCAATCTCAGTCAAAATCTGCCTATTACTAAACCTCAGCACAACAAGTCCTAACTCACTTAAAGCTTGATCACGAATTTGGTCAGCCGAACGACCATCTTCAGTGTAATGTTGCCCCCCATCACACTCAATAATAAGGTTCACAGCGGAACAATAAAAATCCACAATATAATTTAATAAAGGTTTCTGTCGATAGAACTGTAACCCTAAAATCTGTTTACGGCGCAATCTTGACCATAGCAATTGTTCTGCATCAGTCATGTTACTTCGTAAATCCCGTGATGGAAGTTTTAAGTTTTTATTGTAAGGCTTCATTGTTTTTATTTTCTAAGCACTCAATCTATCCACAAACAACACACCATCTAAATGATCCACTTCATGTTGCACAATTCGTGCAGGAAAACCCTCAAAGTTCGTTTCAATCACTTCACCTTGTAAAGTGTAATAACGCAATTTAATTGCCTCAGCACGTTCAACCTGCCCACGCTCATTTGCTACACTCAAACAACCTTCTTCACCCAAACAGGTACTTTGAGAAAATTCTAAAATCTCAGGGTTCACCATCACCACAGGATCCATTTCAGGAGCATCTGGATACCGAGGATTGGCACGAGAAGCAACGATGATCACTCGCTTAGAGATATACACTTGTGGCGCTGCTATCCCTACACCATTACGTTCAAGCATAGTGGCATGCATCGCAGAAGCCAGTTGCAATAGCCACTCGCTATTAAACTCCCCCTCAGCAACCGCAGTCGCTTTAATTTTTAAAATCTCTTCACCTCGTTGCGCTACTGGCAAAATTACACTCATCACAGAACCTTATAATTTTTAAATCGAACTTAGATTGATACTATTGGATAATGAATTTGGCTTCTATCATTTTCATTTAAGAATCTTGTCATATTATTTACATAATAAAAATTCAATTCACGGCATAAAACAATGAATGCAACTCAACTTTTTCTAGGTGTCATCTTTGGCTCGATTGGCTTAGGCTATTTTATGTATGGCAAAAAGCAAAAAATGACTGTGCCTTTAGTTTGCGGTTTAGTTCTGATGATTTATCCTTATTTTATCGAAAGTACGACTTTATTAAGTGTCATCGGTGTGGTTATCTCAATATTGCCCTATTTTCTACGCTTCTAAAATAAAAAAACTCCCCTTACGGAGAGTTCTTTTATCGCATCTAAATTAAAGGTTTTTCTTTAATTCATCCTCAACAATTTCAATCTCAAGCTGGCTAAACTTGCGAATCTCGCCCTCTGCATGCTTTTCAAGCATTCCACCGATCAAAGGTACTTTCACCTTTACCGTCCAGGTCAGAGTAATGTCTACTTGGTTACTGTTACCTGTTACCTTACGTTCAGCTTTTGCTTCTAAAGGTAAGTTTGCGCCTAGCTCTACAGTTGAGGTTAAATTTTTTAAATCAGTAATATCAGAACGTTTTAAACGGAATGCATTTTTTAATAATTTTTTAGCCACATCTGGGATATTCACATCAAGATTATATTCACGACGTAAGGTATAAATATCACCTTTTACAGCAGATTCAATAATTTCTAAGTTCTCACCTGGAATACGCTTACATACTGCTTCATGCAATGAAGTCATAGCAACTAATCTTGAAAAATCTTCAATTGAAACGCCATGAATTGTTTCATTTACCGTAAATTGATGTGCCATTTTTTAAATTTCCGTTTAGTTTTAATTAAGGTTTCATCATCGCAGCAAATTATATCATTCTCATTTCAATCACAAAATCTGAACATGTAAAAATTAATGACTGCCCGGATTAATAATTTTTATTGTAATGATGTCTTATACCTAATTTTACCGTTACTCGCTCCGTTCGGCTGATATAGAGATAGTGATTGCCATATTCGATGACTGCATAAAACTGCTCAGCGCCATCATCTAATCCTGTAGCAGACCATGTCGCCCCTTGTGGAAACTCATCTAGCCATTCAGCTTTATAAAAATCTGAAACTGAGTCAAATGCGAGATAACTCTCTGGATCCGCCATAATTTTTGCTGTGACTTGATCAAACTTTTGTTGTTTGAATGCTTCTAAACTGACTAACACAGATGTTCCTATGCCGATAAATATGAAGAAAAATTACAAAAATATAGAGATTCTCTTAGACCCATAGTTTGCTGAGGGATTTCCTATATTTCTAGATTATTTTCAGCGTTATCATAGGTTTTAGATGATCATCCCATTTGCTAGAGTGGGTTTAATGTGTTATCAACTGCTTATACTTTTATCTTTTACAACGATAAACTATAAGGAGTAAATATGTCTTATCAAAATATTTTAGTCGCTGTTGATGATTCTCCAATTTCTTATGCAGCAGTTGAACATACACTGTCTTTAGCAAAATTATCAGGGGCAAAAGTGACTGTACTCAGCGTGGTGGCTGTTGATCCATATGTCGGTGTTGATTTTTATCAAGTTGCACCAGCCATTACCGATCATTTTATGCAGGCTGAAGCGCATGCTAAAACCCAACTACAAGATATTGCTCAATCTTTCATTCGCGATGGAATTGAGGTTCAAACCAAAATTCAGCATGGTGCAGCGAGTGAAGGCATTATTTTTATAGCTGATGAAATTGGCGCAGACCTTATTATTATGGGTTCACATGGTCGTACAGGCGTAAAACGCTTATTACTGGGTAGTGTAGCGCGTGCTGTTTTAACGGAATCACATATTCCTGTGCTGATTGTCAAACAATAAACTGAGACAAAATGCAAAGCCTTGTGTGATCGCACAAGGCTTTTTTATTCCCGAAAGCTTTGCCATGTCTCAAAAGCATGTGCGCGATAAAGCTTCAACTTAGAAAACTGAGGAATAATCGCTTCACTCTGTGTCGGTCTTAAAAACACAAAATCATCGACCTGAATATCACAATCCTTGGGTACATTGACCAACTCCTGATTACTACTTCGCCCATAAAATACATGTGGATGCGCTTGTTTTGGATAGACATAATTCGCCAGCCAATAGCCGCCATAAATAAACACTGCCTTATACTTATGTGGCAATTTATCGAGTAAAGACATTGATGGCAGCTGGGTAAAAGGTAAAACTTTTAAGACTGGCGATGCAATCCATAAAGCAGGCTGTAAAGCCTTTAAAAAATCACTGTCAAAATCACTTGGTTTTAAGAGCATTGAACCAAAAGACAAATCATTGCAGACACTTTCAGTGGTATGAAAGCTAAAGGTTGGACTACCACCGCCATTAAAACACAGCGCATCACTCCACAGCGATGGAAACTGCTGTTTAATTAGCTTTTGGTAATCGGCATAGGTCTGCTGTGAGCTTTGATAAGCCAATTCAGGTTTTTTAATGATGGCTGGAATTTTAGTGACATGTGCATCATAGCCCATCAAACCAGAAAGCTTCAAATACTGCGGATATTGTTGAATCAACTTTAATATTTCGACCATTTGTGCTGCCGATTGCACGCCACCACGATGCAAACCAACATCAATCTCAATATTCACATGCAAAGATAGAGCATAGAGCTGAGCAATCTCAAGATACTGTTGTAATCGTTGCTTGGTATCAATCAGCCACTGAATGTTGGCATTTGACCACTCCGCATGCTGATCAAAAAATTGATGGACTGCTTGAGCGGGCATTGGTTTACCCAACAAAATATTGGCTTCGGCAAAATTTTCTAAGATCGAAACAATATGCGGTTGATGAAATACCATAAAGCGTTGCGTATTCAGTTGTTCAGATAGCAACTTAAGTAATTCTAGGCTTGCTAATGATTTCACTACCAAGCGTGCTTTTAAATGTGGTGCATGTGACAAACGCAGTTGTACATGTTGGATATTTTGTTTTAACGCAGCCGCATCTACAATAAGTTGCGGGGTCGCAATCCCCTGTTTTTTTAGGTCAAGATTGAGTTGTTTAAAATAATGATCCAACATGGCTATACCTTTTTTATTTAATCCTGATCCTAAAAAAACCATCTTATACAAGGGAATGTCATCTACAACCTGAGTAAGCCAAAGCGACCAAAGCTTTGGCAAAACGCAAGAGTTTAAATACAGCTTATACTTCTTAGGATGAAACCAAAGTAAATCTAGCTGAAAGCTTCACCCTTAATTGGATGAGAACTCGATATGATTCCGTTAAATACTTTCAACTCATAAAAAACTCTATTTAACCTAAAAACAGCTTTTTCAGATAGTGATTTAAAAACTTAGCTTCTGGGTCATGCTGCTGACGCAAAGCTATAAAATCATCCCACTTTGGATATAAAGCTCGAAGCTGTGTACTGGTCATATGATGCATTTTACCCCAATGCGGACGCCCTCGATATTTCTGCAAAATCGGCTCAACCACATCAAAAATCAACTTCGGATCTTGCTTATGATATTGATGTACTGAAATCGAAATCGAGTCCTGCTGATAAAAAGGACTGAGCCAAATATCATCACCTTTCACAAAGCGAAATTCGAGCGGAAAAAAGGTGGCGACCTTATACGTTCTTAAAGCATGTAATACTTCATCCAAACACTCAATGCCATGATCAACAGGAATCTGATACTCCATTTCATTGAACTTGGTATTACGCGGTGTTGGAAATATCTTGCTCGACCAATCGACATAGGTGGTTGGTTTGACAAAGATGCCTAATAGTTTCTGTAAATAAGGATTTAGTGACGGAAAGTTTTTGGTCAACTCAGAGCATAAGGTCAGTAAGGTATCATCAGATGGGAAATTCTCTTTCCGCGGTAAAATTGCTTCATCGGTTTCATCCAAAGTTTTCAACATCAACTGCTTTTCATGGGGAAATACAAAACACTCGATATGTCGATGCTGATGCTTCCATTGCTGAATGTTTTGCATCATGTCCTCGACTAGACAAAGTTGAATATGCTCTTTGAGCTTATAGCGAGGTCGATTCTGCATAGTGATCTTGGTTAAGATTCCCAAACTTCCCAGTGAAACCCGCCCTGCGGCAAAGATTTCAGAGTTCTCTGTGCGACTGCATTTTAGGATTTCACCAGATGCCGTCAATAACTCAAAAGCTTCAACATAGGCTGAAATACAATGTAAATCTGCACCTGTACCATGTGTGCCTGTAGAAACTGCACCCGCCAGACTTTGCTGATCAATATCTCCTTGATTCATCAAAGCCTGATTGATGGATTGCTGCTGTAAATGCTGATCTAAATCGTATAAACGTGTACCCGCATAAATATTGCTCTGACAGTGTTCTACATCGAAAGATGCAATACCTGAAATTCGATCTAAAGATACTAAGGTCGCATCGGTACACACCAACGGCGTAAAGGAATGCCCTGCACCGACTACCCGTATTTTTTGCTGTTCATAAACAATCGACTGTAATTCTTGAATATTGACTGGTTGTAAAATCTGTTGAGGCTTGGCTTTTTGAAAGCCTGACCAGTTCGACCAGATACCTTGTGTTAAATCACTCATACTGCCTCTCCTTGGCTAACGGCAGTTTTTAAATTGCCATGATTGCTGCGTTTTGCGAGTTCGTTTTCTGGAATCGGCTGTGGTCGTGTCATTTCATCGTAATGACGTTTATTTTTTTCTAACAACAATTGTTTTGCCAAATCTTTGAATTTGCTCTGACAAGCTGCCAATGTCCATTGACCAAATAAGGTATGCCCACCCTCATAAGCTTGTTGTTGGTATTCTTCATAGGTCGTGACATAACCCATATAATCATTGCAATACGATGCCAACCAGACTCGTTCTATATCAGATTGATTTAAAAAAACCTGCTGCACTGTCTCCACAACTCGTTGTCCTGCAATCGTCGTAAATTCGCCTGGACAGCAAATCAAAGCCAATTGACCTAATCTCACAATCTGTAAGGGAACCACGCTCGGGACTAAAGGACTCTGCTGAATCGCCCCCGCTTTCACTTGTCGGTTCATTTCTGCAATCAACGGATCAAGCATACTCGGTGGAAAACCAATCGGCTGACCCAAAATCTTTTTGGTGCCTGCCTCCAATAGAATCTGTTTCGGTCCCTGTGAGGCATAAAGTTGTTGATATTCTGCAAAATCGACTGCTTTTGAATGCTTGGTTTTCTGTTTGCGAAATTGATCGGCTAAAAACTGCATCCCTTTAATTAAAACTTTTGGTGCACCTAAACCATCGACAGGTGTTCCTGCAAAAAATGCGGTGCCATGACAAGGCTGACTGGTTTTTGCATGCTTTTGCCCAGCTGCAAACTCATCTGGAATCTCAATATTACTCAGATCAACATAGGACAAAACAGCATCAATCTTACCTTCAACTTTATGTAAATTTTTAGGAATATTGGACTGTAAAGCCGTCAAAGCCAGCTCACTTTGATAACGACCATTTTGTTGTGCGTATTGATATTCCTGCTCGCCTTTAATCTTATTGCGAATCTTCAGCTGATCTTTGCCATGAAAATGCGGTGATACGTCCCCTGCAGTTGCTTGAGCAAAAATCGTGACTGGATTTTGAATCCCTTGCTCAATTAAAGCCTGCTCAGAGAATACGGCTGCATAGCCTTTATTATCGCCATCATAGGCGTTTAAAGAATTTCCCAAACAGGTTGCATGGACACCAAATAATGAAATAAACGACTGTAGTTGTTGCTCACGATAGAAACCGATCAACTGCATTTCTCTGTTTAAGGCTAAATGCGTTTCAGCTTCGGTACGTGGCTGAACTTCTGGATTCCGATTATAGGCTTTGATTGAGCGATTCCATGCGACAGGTGTCTGTTCTGGAAAATGCTGCGTCCCTAAAAAAATCTCGGTGTCTTGTTCAGATGCAATCGCATTTTGAATACTCTGTACAAGTGCCTCTACAATGGCATTTAAATGCTCAGGTACAAAACCAGGGGTCGGCATGTTGTATAAAGCTTCATAGCCACAACCGCCAGGCCCAGAATGAGTATGAGTAGCCATTAACACCAATTGATTTTCATCAAATCGTGAATCAAGGATTTGTGTGAGTCGCGCTACTGTTTGACTGCGTATGGCATGGGTAATACAGCCTAAATCCAGACAGCAAATGATGAGCCGATGCTGCTGATCAACAATACTAAAGCTACGTGCAAATAAAGCTGTGCGCTGTTCATAGGCCCGATGTGACCATTGTCCATAACCAAACATGGCATAGCCTTTCGGTGTAATTTTGATTTGTTGTTTATCCCAACCCACCTGATACATCACGACTTCCTTTCGATTCTTTTTCTAACTGTGTTAAAGCATGTTGAAAGTTAATCAAAATTATGCGATACGCAACAGGGTTAAAGAGACTTTTCTTTGGGGGGCAAAACGGACTTATGCCTATACGTAGCAGCGATAAAAATGATCAACAGCAATTTATTCCACCCACAATTCTGGCGAGCCTGATCCATTATGCAGAGCAGCAACAGTGGGATTATGCTGCATGGTTTCAGAATTCAGGTTTAGACATTACACAAATACAGCAAACCCAAGCTGTGGTCCGTTTTAGCCAACTCTGTGATGTGGTTGGTCAAGCCATGACCACCTATCAGCAGCCCGACCTTGGTTTAAAGCTTGGCAGTAGCGAAGGTCTGATTTCGATGGGGATTTTGGGCTTTGCCATGCAATCCTGTAAAACCGTTGCAGATGCTCTAGACATTGCACTCCGCTACCATCGGATTTCTGGCAGTGTCTTAAATATCGACTTTTCTATCCACGCTGATCTTTGTGAATTAGAAGTCACTGAACCCTATCCCTGCAATGAACTTAAAGCCTTTTTCTATGATGAATTATTCAGCAGCATCATCACCTGTTTAAATGCAATGCTAGGTGATCATGATGATGTGATGAGCCTTGAGCTCAGCTATTTAGCAAACGAATATCAACAGCAATATAATGATATCTTTGGCTGCCCAATTCAATTTAATCGTGACAGGAATATCATGCGTTTTAGCACTAGCCTGTTGCAGCGCAGCTTAAAAAATTACAGCCCTGCCAATTACGCAACTGCTATCCAAATCTGTGAACAAGCCTTAAAAGAAATCGACCGGCTCAATCAGGTCGGCTATGTACATTTACTTGATCATTTGATTGAACAGCATTTACCTGAGCGTTTCGAGATGCAGCAAGCCGCAGAACAATTACACATCAGCGAACGCCATTTAAGACGGCAATTATTATTGGAAGGTCTGAGTTTTCAACAAATTCGGCAAAATGTATTGGAACGTAAAGCCAAACAATTACTGGGACAAAACCTGTCCATCAGTGAGATTAGCCTGCAATTGGGTTTTAGCGAATTACGTGAATTCCGACGTGCCTTTAAACGCTGGACAGGGCAAGCGCCTTCGGTTTACAAGCAGACCTGTGAAATCAGCCACTAAAGTCCGTTTAAATATTGAGTTAATTTATTGAAGGATAGGCTTTAGCGGAGTCGTGCCGTGCTCTCATCCAATTTAAGGATAAGCCTTCAGCTGGAGTTACTTTGGTTTCGCCCTGAGAAGCGTTTGAAGCTTCGTAAGAGCAAAGGCATTGTCATCTACATAAGGAGCGAATATAGCTTCGCAAGGTATTTTCAGCTTTATTTCGCTTCGCCAAAGCTTTAGTCGCTTTGGCTCGCTCAGGTTGTGGATGAGATTACCGAGTATCAAATACTGGAAATAACCTCAGCTCCAAGAATAAAAAAGCTCAGGATTTTACCCAAGCTTTATAATCGAAATAGAATCTTAACTCGCTGCTTGATAAAACGGTACATCGCCATTAATCGTGGCACGATGCATAATTCGATGTGCATCACCATAATCAAAAAAAGCCTTATGCTGTGTACAACGATTATCCCAAATCGCTACATCACCCACCTGCCACTGCCAACGCAAATGGAACTGCTCATTGGTCGCATGGGCAAATAAATATTGCAGCAACTCCGTACTTTCTGTTTCATCTAACTCATTAATACGTGTGGTAAAACCTTCACTGATAAATAAGATCGGCTGCCCCGTCACCGGATGCGTTCTCACCACAGGATGAACAACAGGTGGATTGCGCTTAAAGGTTTCTTCCAGTTTTTTACGCTCAACATCATTATGCGCAAAACGCTCAATCGGGAAAGATTGACGAATGTCGTGTGTAGCCGTTAAGCCTTTTAACTTTTGCTGCAAACCTTGATCCAACGCAGCAAATGCGGCTAGACTACGATGGCGAGTAAAAAAGGCGCCTATTGGACTAAAAACCGAGGCAGACTGTGCTTGGTTAGTCGATCCTAATTCCTCGGCCTTGCTCACTTCATAAGCTGTATTTTCCGCTTGCCCGGTCATACAGCCACCTCATGCCCTGTCTGTTTCTGCACGCGTAAACGTTCAAACAATTGCTCGCGTAATTGAATAAATTTTGGATCAGATTTAATCGCACGAATCGATTCACCTTGCTTATAACGCTCTGCAAAATCCAGCTTTAAAGTTTCGACAATCTTGCCTGGACGAGCCGTCATCAACACCAATTGGTTACTCAGCAATAGTGCTTCCTCAATATCATGTGTGATCAGGAAGAAGGATTTATTTTGTTCAATCCATAAATCTAGCACCAACTGCTGCATGGTTTCACGGGTAAAAGCATCAAGCGCAGCAAAAGGCTCATCCAATAAAATGAATGCCGCATGGCTGATCAAGGCACGTGCGATTCCAACCCGTTGTTTCATGCCACCTGACAATTCCCAAATATTGGCTTGAGCCACATGACTCAAGCCAACAATTTTAAGAATTGCATCGACTTGCTGTTGAATGTCTTGCTCTTTTAAACCTCTGAGCTGCAAAGCAAAACCGATATTTTCAGAGACATTTAACCAAGGTAATAGCGCATGATCCTGAAATACCACTGCACGACGTGCATCTGGCGCAGTCACCACTTCATGATCCAGTGTAATCCACCCCGAACTTGGCTTTTGAAAACCCGCCAAAATATTCAGTAATGTTGTTTTACCACAACCAGACTCGCCCAAAATCACAGTCAAAGTGCCTTCTTCGATCTTCAGATTGATATCTTGCAATACAGGTACTGTCTGTTTTGGAAAGGTTAAATGAAGATGCTCGGCAGCTAATACGCTCATTTCGATCTCCTATGGCTGTAAGAATTGGGTAGTGACATTCGCTTTATAATCAGGTTTAACTTGATCGACCTTGCCTTGGCTTTTTAAGAATGTTGCGGTATCGAAAATATTTTTGGCAAACTCACCCGCTAAAGTCGCGTGTTGTTGCTGACCATTCAAATAAATATTGCCGGATAACAGTAGAGGAATATCTTTCACATCAGAGCCTGTCAGCTGAGCAATTTTCTGAATATTATCGGCATTTTGTTCAAATGCTTTCGGATCTTGCTGATACGCTTCAACTTGTTTCAAACTGGTTTTTACGAATGCTTTTAAGAACTCTGGATTTTTTTCAGCGAAATCTTTACGAACCACCCATAAATCATAGGTTGGTGCGCCCCACTCGCCGACTTGTTTCGAGTCTGTTAATACATGACCACTGGCTTTGACTTTGCTTAATGCAGGTTCCCAAACATAAGTTGCATCAATATCTCCACGTTCCCAAGCTGCTGTGATTTCTGGTGGACGTAAGTTAATAATCTTGACTTGATTATCCGCAATATTCCAATGCTTGAGCGCTGACAATAAGCTGTAATGCGTGGTTGAGACGAATGGTACGGTAATGGTTTTGCCAATCAAATCTTGAGGTTTTTGAATGCCTGATTTGTTACTCACCACCAATGCCTCTGAACCGCCTAATTTAGCCGTCACCAGAAAGACTTCAATTGGTAAATCACGACTTGCAGCAGCAGCCAGAGGACTAGAACCAATATTGCCGATCACCACATCACCCGAAGCCAATGCATTAACTACATCTGAACCAGCATCAAATTTACGCCATTGAATTGCTTGATTAGTATCACGTTCATATTCTCCATTTGCCTGTGCAACCTTGGTCGGATCAACACCTGTTTGATAGGCAATCACCAATGCTTTGTTGTTTTTAGACTGAACAGATGTAGCATCTTTTTGATTTTGATAGACAATAAAAGCAACAATCGCCACAAGGACGATCGCTGTAACAATTAGCGGCTTAGAGTTCTTGATGCCCATAATTAGATGATCTTTCAACAATATAGGCTTATGGTATGTATTTAGCTTTATGATTAAAAATAAGAAAAGATGCGTTGTTTATATTTTTTTAAGATAAAGAAATCAAAATAATTGGACTCCTGTCATCTATTTTTCAAATCGCTTCTGTATAAAACATATGAGCATATGCATTTTTTAGATTTATAAAATTAAATTTATATGTAATATATATAACAAATTTGTTGAGTATATTACATGAATATATCATTACTCATTTCATCACTACCCACTCAAAGCACCACTGCCCGTATGCGAGTATGGCGGTCAATTAAAGCAAGTGGCGCAGCAACACTCAGAGACGGTGTTTACCTCTTACCTGCTGAGCATTCAGAAAAATTTACGCCAATCGCGAATGACCTCATTTCAGAGCATGGTACAGCCTATATTTTTCAAACGACTTCGACAGAACAGCTCAATTTGGCCGAAATGTTTAGTCGCCAAGATGAATATGATTTGCTGTATCAGCAATTGATTGGGTTAAGAGAAAATCTAAATGAAATCAATAAAAAAGAATCCCTAAAACAGATTCGTAAATTACGCAAAAATTTTGATTCACTCATTGAAATTGACTTTTTCCCAACAGAAGCCAAAACACAGACCAGCAATGAAATAAATAGCCTTGAACAAATTATTCTACGTCTAGGCGAAATCAATGAACCTCAGATGAACCAAGGCAATATCCAAACTCTACTGCAAGAAAACTTTCAAAACAAAGTGTGGGCAACCCGAAAACGACCTTGGATTGACCGCTTAGCCTCGGGTTGGCTCATTCAAAATTTTATTGACCCTCATGCAACATTCCTATGGTTAGAAGCGCCAACAGACTGCCCATCATCTGCTTTAGGCTTTGACTTTGATGGTGCTACGTTTAGCCATATTGAGCATTTGGTTACCTTTGAAGTGCTGTTGCATAGCTTCTCACTGCATCAAAAACCTGCATTAAAGAAAATTGCGGAGATTGTGCATTTCCTTGATGTAGGAGGTATTGAACCGCCTGAGGCCATTGGAATTGAGAAAGTGATTCAGGGATTAAGAAGTAAAATCCAAGATGATCAGCAATTATTAGAATTATCCAATTACGTTTTTGATGGCTTATATGCCAATTTTTTTCGAGAATAGTCATGCAACAACAACAGATCAACCCACCAGTCCCCCCCATAGTAAGCATCTCTTTTTGGCAAGCCTTTTTATTTTGGCTGAAATTAGGCTTTATTAGTTTTGGGGGGCCAGCAGGTCAAATTGCAGTAATGCACCAAGAACTGGTCGAACAGAAACGTTGGATTTCTGAAAAAAGATTCTTACATGCACTCAACTATTGCATGCTTTTACCTGGCCCTGAAGCACAACAACTCGCCATTTATATTGGTTGGTTGATGCATCGAACCGCAGGTGGCTTAGTTGCAGGCATTCTGTTTGTTCTACCTTCTTTATTTATTCTGATTGCCCTATCATGGATTTATATTGAGTTTGGTGATGTGCCGATTATTGCTGGATTATTTTATGGCATCAAACCTGCGGTCACGGCGATTGTGTTTCATGCAACTTATCGTATAGGTAGTCGTTCACTGAAGAATAAATTCTTATGGCTCATTGCAGCTGCTGCATTTATCGCAATATTTTTCTTTAATATCCCATTTCCATTGATTGTATTCAGTGCCGCAATACTTGGATATTTACTCAGTAAAAAGCAGCCACATTTATTTAGTCAGCAAGCATCTCATCAAAGTAATCAAAAAAATTATGGTGCAGCACTGATTGATGACAATACACCACCACCTGCCCATGCTATTTTTCGCTGGGCGAATCTCGCTAAAATTGTTCTTACCGCAGCATTTTTATGGTGTATTCCGATCTTACTGTTGACCTTCAGCCTAGGCTGGCAACACGCTTATACTCAGATGGCATGGTTCTTTACTAAAGCAGCCTTGCTTACCTTTGGCGGAGCATATGCTGTGCTGCCTTATGTCTACCAAGGTGCAGTGAATTATTACGGATGGTTAAATCCCACTCAAATGATTGATGGATTGGCACTCGGAGAAAGTACACCTGGCCCATTAATTATGGTTGTCGCATTTGTAGGATTCTTGGGTGGTTTTAATCAAGCTTTACTCGGAACTGAACATCTGTTTCTTGCAGGTGCCGTGGGTGCAGTAATTGTTACTTGGTTTACCTTTCTCTTTTCCTTCGTTTTTATTTTCGCTGGCGCACCACTAATTGAATCTACACATAACGAGCTTAGGTTTACCGCACCACTCACTGCGATCAGCGCTGCTGTTGTAGGTGTCATTCTTAATCTTGCTCTATTCTTTAGCTATCACGTGCTATGGCCAAATGGTTTTGATCATGCATTTAATTACGAAGCGGCAATCATTACCATTGCAGCGATGATCGCACTCTTTAAATTTCAGATTAATGTTCTTTACGTGATCTTTGCTTCAGCACTTTGTGGTTTGATCCTATATCTCTTTGTTTAAACTATTAAGCTAGAGTTGAGTTATTCGACTCTAGCTTCAGTCTCAGAAATATTAAATATGATGAATTTCAACTGAGGCATGCACAATTTCTTCATGTATGGATAGCTCACGTTTGACTTGATCAGGAGTCAAATCAGCTATCGATGTTTCCAATCCTAAAATACAAGAGAATTTGCCTTTCCCAACTTTCCATACATGTAGGTCTGTGATTTCTACCTGTGGAAGTTGGGCAATTACATCCTTTATTTCTTGTACCACTGGGTGTCCCATTTCAGCATCTAATAAGGTTTTACCTGTTTCTTGAATTAATCCCCAAGACCATTTGGCAACCAGTAATGCACCAATAACTCCAAGCAAGGCATCTAGAAAATTCCAGCTAAAATATTTTGCAGCAAATAAAGCAATAATTGCGAGCACTGAAGTCACCGCATCTGCCACTACATGCAAAAATGCGGCTTTTTGATTTAAATCATGGTGATGATGGTGATCGTGTGTATGCTGATGATCATCGTGATGGTGATCATGTGAATGATGATGGTGATGCTCATGTCCACCATCATGTAACAACCATGCACAGACCAAGTTTATAACTAAACCTACAACTGCGATTGGAATCGCTTCATTGAAATGAATCGTAACAGGATTAAATAATCGTTCAATCGACTGAATCCCCATCAATAGCGCAACGACCATCAATAAAATAGCACTGCTATAGCCTGCTAAAATTTCTATTTTCCATGTTCCAAAACTAAATCGGGAGTCACTTGCATACTGTCGAGCCATTCGATAAGCAAAGTAAGCCAAACCTAGTGCTAGCATGTGGGAACTCATATGCCAACCATCAGCCAGTAACGCCATCGAATTAAAAATCCATCCCCCTAAGATTTCTAAGATCATCATCACAGCGGTCAAAATTGTGGCGATCAAAATCTTTTTCTGGGCTAAAGGATTTCCCTGATCAAATTGATGAGAATGGCGTCTTTCTAGGTTAGTATGCTGCATTTGCTTTAACTTTAAAATATACTCCCCCTTAGTATATATTTTTTCAGGAAAAATGTATGTCTCATCTACACCATGACAAAAAAATTCTTAATCGAGTGAAGCGCATTCAAGGACAAATTACCGCGGTTGAAAAATCATTAACCAATCCAGAGAGTTCATGTATCGAAGTTTTACAGCAAGTCGCCGCTGTTAAAGGTGCTGTAAATGGTTTAATGAATCAATTAATTGAACAACACTTAAAAGAACACGTACTAAAGGATGCTGAACATATTAATGAAGAAGAAATACAAAAGTTTCTTGCTTTATTACAACGTTATTTATAGATACCAAATCTCGTGAGTGAGTTGTTCGATTTCTGATTTATCATGACTCACATACAGCATCGGAATTTTGAGCTCTACTTTGATTTTTTGAAAGAAAGGAATAATCTCTTTTTTGTGCGCGGAATCAAGAGCAGAAAGTGGTTCATCTAATAATAATAATTGTGGTGAGTACAGCAAGGCACGCCCAAGTGCAACACGTTGTTTTTCCCCTCCTGAGAGCTTAATCGGCATCCTTTCAGTTAAATGCTCCAATTTAAGCAATTCAACAATATAGTCGAGTTCAAACTGACGCTGCTCGGGGCGAATATGTTTGAAACCAAACAATAGATTCTGCATTACATTTTTATGAGGAAATAACTGCGCATCCTGAAATACCAAACCAATCCGACGCTGTTGTGTACTCAGGTTAATGTTCTGCTCCCGATCAAACCATGTTTGATTCTGTATTTTAATCCAACCTGATTGGGGTTTAATCAACCCAGCAATACTATGCAAAATCGTAGTTTTTCCTGAACCTGAAGCTCCAAATAAACCAATCACAGACTGATCGGATTGAAAGCGTTGATCTAGAGAAAATTGTCCTTGGGTAAGTTGGATATGGCAATCAATCATGCTTAACGACCACGCTTATTTTTTTGATAACGATTGAACCATTGCGCAAACCACAACGCAAAAAACGCCACAGATAAAGACAAAATAATCAATCGCCATACTGCGGCTTCAGTATCAGGCTGCTGCATCAGACTATACATCGCTAAAGGCAGTGTCCGTGTTTCACTGGCAATATTGCCAACAAAAGTAATCGTTGCACCAAACTCACCCAAACTTCGACAAAAACATAAAATGCTCCCCACCAAAATACCACTACTGGCAAGAGGTAATGTCACCTGCATAAATGCCCCAAAGGAAGATGCACCTAAAGTTTTTGCAGCCATTTCTAAGCGCTGGTCGACCAGTTCAATGGCGAGTCGAATTGATTGTACCAATAACGGAAAACCCATCACTGCAGAAGCCAACACAGCCCCTTTCCAATTAAACGCAAACTCTAAACCCAAGGGTGCAAGGTATTGCCCTAAGATACCTCGATTGCCAAAAATTTGAAGTAACAAATAACCAGGTACAACTGGTGGTAACACTAAAGGTAAGAAAACCAGTGTTTCAAATAGTGATTTTCCCCAGAACTCTTTTCGAGCCAAAACCCAAGCAATCAAAATAGCAGGAATTAAACTCACAATCAGACATGTTGCTGCCACTTTAGATGACAGTAGCAACACCTCAAGTTCTTCAGGAGTCAGAATCATCATTTAATTACTTAAGTACACTAAAACCATATTTTTTAAATACTTTTTTTGCCTGACTGCTTTGTAAAAACTTATAGAATTTCATTGACTCTGTATTCTTCTTTACTAAACCTATTGGATAAATAATCGGTGGATGCGTATTCTCAGGAAATATACCTGCAACTACCACATCTTTACTGATCACAGCATCGGTCGCATACACAATACCCACCTGACATTCACCACGTGCCACAAAGTTTAAGGCAGCACGTACATCCTCTGTCTCCACTAGGCGAGTTGAAACCTTATCCCACCAGCCGATCGAATTCAAAGCCTGCTTTGCATATTTCCCAACAGGTACACTCTTGGTATCACCTGTACACCATTTACCTTGAGCAACCCTAGTGAAATCAAAACTTTTATCTATTTTTAATTTGATTGGACGAGCTTTGGGAGCAATCACTACCAAACGATTACCCAATAAATTCACGCGATCACTTGCTGAAACAAGCTGCTTATTCTGTAAATAATCCATCCATTGCACATCGGCCGAAATAAATACATCAGCTGGCGCACCTGCTTCAATCTGCTTAGCTAGCGTTGAAGAACCCGCATAAGAAGTCTTTACTTCAACTTTATTTTTTTGTTCGTAGATTGCATCTAATTCATTCACCGCATTGGTCAAACTTGCTGCGGCATAGACCGTTACAGACTCATTCGCAAAAACATTGCTACTAGAAAATACGCTACAACCAAAGATAGTACATAAAACACGGATCGCTTTCATATTGATCGGCATGCCACTTTTCCCTCAGAAATCGATATATTTTTAAAAAAATATTGAAAGATAAAAATATGCTAAAAATAACAGAGATTAGGGCTTTGCTATTTTTAATGATGCTATGAGTCAAAATAAAATCTCACAGCATGATGAAATTCAATTTCACCTAATGTGAGTTCATCCCAGTTTGGTGCAAAAATTAAAAACAGCTCAATTTAGTGCAATCCAAATTATGAAACCTTTTCCCCTTTTGCAAAGGTCGCATTTTAAAGATCCTAATTTTATTGAAATCAGAACGATAAAATATACTTCATACTTAAAAATATATTCTCAGAAATATAGCGATAAGCAAAAGATTTCACTCCAAAAATACAAAAAATATGGTGAAATATGTTTCAAGAAGGAAACAAACGAAAAATACTTTGCATCTCTTCCAAGAGCCTGAGCATAGATATTTTTCAACCAGCATAAAGCAATGGCTATGCCAAAAAATTGGATGATTAATGTAACTCACACAAAAGCTGTGGCAATGTCATTCAACCAACGCTGAGCTGTAATTGTTACGGTCAAAAATTAGATGCACGTTTGATGTCACCTGTTTCTTTCACTGAAAATATTTCATAGTCTATATTCAAGTTTTAGCCATTTATTTAAGTGCCCATGCTGCTTAATTTAAAAGCTCTCAATCCAATACGATTAAAAAGAATTGCAGTATTCACAAGAACTTTACAACCGAAAAACTATATTCAAATTTTTAAGCGTGAAAGCTTATGCGCTACGGTTTAATTTTAGGTGATCAACTCTCGGAAGAAATCGCCACATTAAAACGACTTGATAAACATGAAGATGTGATTTTAATGGCAGAACTGGTTGAAGAAACCACTTACGTAAAACATCATTCTCAGAAAATTGCACTCATTTTTAGTGCAATGCGACATTTTGCCAAACATCTTAAACAACAAGGATGGACTGTTCGTTATCAAGTTTTTGAGCGTTCAAAAACAACAAACAATTTTCTTCAATTTCTTAAGTCTCAATTAGATAAACAAGAGGCAAAAGGTTTAGTCATAACCGCATGTGGAGAATACCGCTTACAATATCAAATGGAAAATAGTTGGGAAAAAGAACTTAACATTCCCATACAAATCCTTATAGACGATCGTTTTTTCTCTTCGATTCAAGCTTTTAAACAATGGAGTTCAACTGCCAAAGTCCTACGGATGGAGTTTTTCTACCGAAAGTTAAGACAGCAAACAGGCTATTTGATGCAGGCGGATAAACCAATTGGAGGAAAATGGAATTTTGATAGTGATAATCGTCAAAAGTGGAATGGAACCCCCTCTATTTCTCCTGCTTTATATTTTACTCATGACCAAATTGATTTAGATGTGATCGCTTTAGTTAAAGCAGAGTTTCAAGATCATATTGGTCAAATTGATCATTTCAACTGGGCAACTACACGTCAACAGGCTCTTCAAGCCCTTGACCATTTTATCCAACATCAATTAGTCCATTTTGGTCAATATCAAGATGCTATGGTGAACCAACAAGATTATATGTTCCATAGCCTCCTTTCTCCCTACCTAAACTGTGGATTGCTGTCACCCAAGGAAGTTTGTGATGCTGCTGAATCAGCTTATTACAATAACCAAATTCCGTTGAACGCTGCTGAGGGTTTTATTCGACAAATACTAGGTTGGCGTGAATTTATTCGCGGCATTTATTGGCTGTGTATGCCAAATTATCGTGATCTCAATAAATTAAATGCTGAAAGAGACTTGCCCAGCTATTTTTGGACTGCTGAAACAAAAATGCAATGTATGCATGAATGTTTAAGAAACTCTTTGGAAAATGCTTATGCTCACCATATTCAACGCTTGATGGTGATTGGTAATTTCACATTACTGAATGGCATCTCACCCAAGCAAGTCAATGAATGGTATTTGAGTGTCTATGCTGATGCATTTGAATGGGTACAACTTCCAAATACTCATGGAATGGTTTTATTTGCAGATGCTGGTCTTGTTGCAAGTAAACCTTATGCAGCATCAGGTAATTACATTCATAAAATGTCTAATTACTGTGAACACTGCCATTACAATGTAAAAACCAAAACTGATCATGATAGTTGCCCATTCAACAGTTTATATTGGGACTTTCTACATCGAAATCGAGTCTTTTTTAGTTCAAATCCGCGGATGACAATGATGTATAAGCAATGGGATAAATTAGAATTATCTGAACAAAATCGTATTTTAAAACGTGCCTCCCACCTTCAAAATCAAATCGAAGAACTCTAAAAATGCATAAAAAAATACATTTACCCGAGAAAGTTTGTCTAAATTGCCAACTCACATTTTCTTGGCGTAAAAAATGGGAAAGATGTTGGAATGAAGTTCAATATTGCTCTAAAAAATGTAAATCACAAGCTAAAATTAATAGTAAAAATCAGGTATCAAACTGAGATACCTGATTAAATTTTAAGAACTTATGGTGTCCGATGAGGAGTTTTGATGAGCTTAGATAAGTCGTAACCTTGTTGTTTCGCTGTTTCAAGGTATGAATTATAAGTAGCGTCATCAATTGTTGGTGTCTTAGAAAGAAGCCATAAATATTTCGTCGATGGCCCACCTACCAATGCAACTTTATATTCAGGATCTACGCGTAAAACCCAATAATCGCCTTTCGTAAATGGCAGCCAACGTAAACCTTTAGGTAAGAAACTAACTTTCAATTTACTATTCCCACTATTAGCAGGATAAGCCACACCTTCTGAACTATCCATTTGCCCTGTTTTAGTTCTACAGCTATTTAAGACCCCGATGGTTTGATGTGTGCTGAATTAGCAGGAGACTTTCACTTGGGAGATTCTAGGCAGCTAACCGATAAAAGTCTTCTGCCATTTGATT
>NZ_JAMFKZ010000036.1:0-21131 GCF_023488045.1 Acinetobacter sp. ANC5681 | reverse complement strand
ATGTTTGTAATGTTTCAGGCAGTCTTTATTTGGGCTCAACCATTAATTTCCTTTGTTGAGGATTCGATTACATGGTTTAGTGGTGTTATTGGACCTTTAATTTCGCACCCACTTCTAAGAAGTTTGATTGTTGATGGTGTGATTGCGGGTGCAGGTAGTGTCCTTGCCTATATGCCTCAAATTCTTATTTTATTTTTCTTTATTTTAGTTTTAGAGGAATCAGGTTACTTACCTAGAGCTGCTTTTTTATTGGATAAACTGATGTCTAAAGCAGGTTTAAGTGGGCGTTCATTTATTCCACTGCTTTCAAGCTTTGCTTGTGCCATCCCAGGAATTATGGCAACACGAAGTATCAGTTCAGAAAGAGATCGTTTAGCAACGATTATGATTGCACCTTTAATGACGTGTTCTGCACGATTACCTGTATATGCTTTGCTGATCGCTGCATTCATTCCGAACAAGTTGGTTTATGGGTGGCTCAGTTTACAAGGTCTAGTTCTATTCGGGCTTTACATGTCAGGAATTGTATCCGCTTTATTGGTTTCTTTATTCCTGAAATTAGTCAGAAAAGATAAAACTGAAAGTATTTTCATTTTTGAATTACCTACATACCGTATTCCAGATGTTCGAAATGTAGCTTTGGGGCTTTATGATAGAGCAACTATATTCTTAAAAAGAGTTGGTGGAATTATTGTCGCGCTGTCTATTTTATTATGGTTCTTGGTAACGTTCCCATTACCACCCGATAACCCAACAATGCCACCAATCAATTACAGTATAGCTGGACAGTTAGGGCATTTGATTCATCCAATATTTGCTCCGATTGGATTTACTTGGGAAATTTGCATTGCTTTGATTCCTGCAATGGCAGCTCGTGAAGTGATTATTGCTGCATTAGGCGTGATTTATGCAATGTCTGGCGATGAGGATGCAGTTACCCAAACTCTATTATCTCAAATATCAGGTCCTGATGGATGGGGATTAGCAACAGGTATGTCATTGTTGGTTTGGTTTATTTTTGCCCCACATTGTTTAGCAACACTAGCGACTATTCGAAGAGAAACAGGAAGTTGGAAACAACCAACCATAATGGCTGTTTATCTCTTTTCGTTGGCTTATCTATTCGCTTTTATCACTTATCAAGTTGTTAGTCGTTTAACGGTTAATTAAAGATGAGTCTGACTGATATCACGTCAAAAATCGTGGCGAAGCGAGAGAAATATGCCTAATACTCTACAAATAAATTCAACCAAAAAAATGTTTCAGTTTTATCCTCGCAATTTATTTTGGCTTGGGCTTTCCGTTCTTGCCATTGTTTTGGATCAATGGACAAAATGGATTGCCTTAGAAAAAATTCCTCACATAGATTTACCATGTCAGGATAGCGTAGAAAAAATTTGTGCTTATTCTGATTCTATTCAGGTCATTCCACAAATTCTTGATTGGACATTGGCATATAACCACGGCGCAGCGTTTAGCTTCTTATCTGATGCAGGTGGTTGGCAACGTTATTTGTTGACAGGTTTAGCTGGTATCTTTTCCCTGATCTTTATTTTTTGGCTAATGCGTATCCCAAAGAAATTAGTCATTTTACCTATTGCTATTTCGCTGATTTTAGGTGGTGCCATAGGTAATTTAATTAATCGAATGGTTTTGGGTTATGTGGTTGATTTTATACATATCTACTATGAGAAAACTTGGAGTTTTCCAGTATTTAATTTAGCAGATTGTTCGATTACTTTAGGCGTGATTTTTTTGCTGATTGATACGTTTTTTCTTGAAAAGAAGCGTACTCAAAGCATGAGTAATAAACATGTCTACTATTTTGATTAGTTGTGAGGCAATCGCTTAGGGCAAAAAGTTGATTTTGAATTAAAGGCTGAGGGTGAAACTTACACAGTGGTAACTGTTAAGTTAAAAAAATAGAATGAGTTAGCAGATAGCATTTTGAGAGTAATAAGGTTCTTTTCAAGAGGACCTTGTTCTCTTCTAAAAGGATTAAAAAAATTAAATATACGGTATTGCATATATATGTTAATTCGCATATAAAGATATAAGAATATATCAGCAGAGTCTAGTTTGATGACAGCTTCATTAGATGTAAAGATTTATCACAACCCTGCCTGTGGGACATCTCGGAACACTTTGGCTTTGATTCGTAATACAGGAATTGAGCCAACGGTGATTGAATACCTCATTACACCACCGAGTCATGACGAATTAATTAAATTGATTCAGGGTGCAAACTTAACGGTCAGAGAGGCGATTCGGCAGAATGTTGATCCTTATCGTGATCTGGAACTTGATCGCCCTGATTTGAGTGATGAACAATTACTCAGTTTCATGCTTGAACATCCTATTTTAATCAACCGCCCATTTGTGGTGACTGAACGAGGCACTTGCTTAAGCCGTCCATCAGAAGTCGTTTTAGAAATTCTGCCATTACCTCAAAAGGGTGCTTTCATTAAAGAAGATGGTGAACAAGTGATTGATGAAAATGGTCAGAGAGTGAATTAAAAAATTTAATTTTTGTATATGATTATCTGCATATCCAAATGAATAAATAGGTAGCAAAGATGGATCAAGTTAATTTTTTTAAATGTTTATCTGATGAAACCCGTCTCAATATCGTGACTTTAATTGCTGAGAATAAAGAACTCTGTGTCTGTGATCTGACAGAAAAGCTACAACTGAGCCAACCCAAGATTTCTAGGCATCTGGCGTTATTACGTTCTTCAGGATTGTTGCAGGACAGACGACAAAGCCAATGGGTGTACTACAGCATTAATCCACAACTACCAGCTTGGTGTTTTGAAATTCTAGTCACTTTACAAAAAACATCATCCAGTCAAGTTGTGGTCGATACCAACACGTTTCCTATCAATAGTTATTGTGAGTAATAGATTATGAAATTCCTTTTTTTGTGTACTGGAAATAGCTGCCGTAGCATTTTGTCTGAAGTGCTGTTTAACAGTCGTGCGCCTGAAAACTGGAAAGCGTACAGTGCAGGCAGTAAGCCATCTGGACAGGTGCATCCATTAACGATTGAAACCTTGCAAAACTTAGGTCTGTCAACGGATGGTTTATGGAGTAAAACGATTGATGACTGTGAACAATATCAACCTGACGTGGTGATTACAGTCTGTGATTCAGCAGCGCAAGAAGCTTGTCCACTTTATTTAGGTGGAGCGATCAAGGCGCATTGGGGTTTAGCTGATCCATCACACCTAGACTTGCCTAAAGAAGAAAAATTACAGGCATTCCAAGTCACTGTAGACCACATCAATCGTCGTTTAGATGCGTTATTTGCACTGGATACAGCAAATATGACACGCCCTGAATTGATTGCTGCAATCAATCACATCTCAGATATTGAATGAGAACGTCATGGCTCAACAAAGACTGTCATTTTTAGATCGTAACCTGACGCTATGGATTTTCATTGCGATGGGATTAGGGATAGCAATAGGTGTGTTCTTTCCGCAAGCTTCCGTTACTTTAGACAAAATGAGTGTGGATTCCGTCAATATTCCAATTGCGATTGGTTTGATTCTGATGATGTATCCACCTTTAGCCAAAGTGGACTATGCTACTTTGCCACAAGTGTTTAAAGACAAGAAAACCTTAACTTTGTCTTTGGTGCAGAACTGGGTGATTGCGCCTGTATTAATGTTTGCATTAGCAATTATTTTTTTACATAGCTATCCAGAATACATGACAGGCTTGATCCTGATCGGTTTGGCTCGCTGTATTGCGATGGTTTTGGTGTGGAACGGTTTAGCCTGTGGTGATAACCAATATGTAGCAGCGTTGGTGGCATTCAATAGTATTTTCCAGATTCTGTTTTTTAGTACCTATGCTTGGCTGTTCCTCACATTCTTGCCACCCTATTTCGGTATCGCAGGGCAAGTGATCAATGTTGATTTCTGGACGATTACCCATGCGGTGTTGGTTTACTTGGGGATTCCATTTTTCCTCGGCTTTATGACCCGATTCACTTTAGTGAAAGCTAAAGGTTTAGATTGGTATCAAAATGTCTTTTTACCCAAGATCAGCCCACTCAGTTTATTGGCACTTCTTTTTACCATCGTGGCAATGTTCAGCTTAAAAGGTGGTGATGTGGTGAGCTTACCATTGGATGTTCTGCGTATCGCAATTCCACTCACGATTTATTTTATTGTGATGTTTTTCATTAGCTTCTTTATGAGCAAATGGATGGGCAATGACTATCCTAAAACCACCGCAATTTCTTTCACGGCTGCTGGTAATAACTTTGAGTTGGCTTTGGCTGTAGCGATTGCAACCTTTGGTTTGGCTTCACCTGTGGCATTTACCACCGTGATTGGTCCTTTGGTTGAAGTACCTGTATTGATCGCTTTAGTCAGTGTGTCGTTATGGCTCAGAAAAAAGTATTTTAAATCGGTGTAATTGTAATGAATCTTCCTAATGTTGATATGGAGCTACTTGAACAGCCAACTTTGGAAAAAGTTCAAGCTAAATCGTTAGATCATGCGCCACGTATTTTGTTGTTATATGGTTCTAACCGTGAGCGTTCGTATAGTCGTTTAGCCGTGATGGAAGCAGGTCGAATCTTGGAACAGTTTGGTGCCGAGGTTAAAATTTTTCATCCGAAAGGGCTACCTTTGCCAGAAGATACGGATATGGAACACCCAAAAGCAAAAGAACTACATGAGCTTTTGGCATGGTCAGAGGGCATGGTGTGGTGTTCGCCTGAACGTCACGGTTCAATGAGTTCGATCTTTAAGTCACAGATCGATTGGATTCCATTGGCAGGTGGTGCGATTCGTGCCACTCAAGGAAAAACACTGGCACTAATGCAAGTCAGTGGTGGTTCGCAATCTTTCAATAGTGTCAATCAAATGCGTATTTTAGGGCGTTGGATGCGGATGATCACGATTCCGAATCAGTCTTCAATTCCAAAAGCATTTTTAGAGTTTGAAGAAGATGGGCGAATGAAAGCATCATCCTATTACGACCGTATCGTGGATGTGATGGAAGAGTTATATAAATTTACGTTGCTGACACGAGGGCAAAGTCAGTATTTAACTGATCGTTATTCTGAGCGTAAAGAATCTGCTGAAGAATTATCAAAACGTGTTAATCAGCGAAGTTTGTAGAATGCTGGAGAAAATTAAATGCAAAATCAACATTCTCGTTTAATTATTTTAGGTTCGGGACCTGCGGGTTATAGTGCAGCCGTATATGCAGCTCGTGCCAACCTTAACCCAACATTGATTGCTGGACTACAATTAGGTGGGCAATTAACAACAACGACTGAAGTTGATAATTGGGTTGGCGATGCTGAGGGCTTAACTGGTCCTGTACTCATGGAGCGTATGCAGATACATGCAGAACGCTTTGGTACAGAAATGGTCTATGATCACATCAATGAGGTGGATCTCAAAACTCGTCCATTCGTACTCAAAGGTGACATGGGTGAATACACTTGTGATGCACTGATTATTGCAACAGGTGCAACAGCTCAATATCTAGGTCTTGAGTCCGAGTCAGCTTTCATGGGGCAAGGTGTGAGTGCCTGTGCAACCTGTGATGGTTTCTTCTATAAAAACCAAAATGTCATGGTGGTTGGTGGTGGTAACACTGCGGTTGAGGAAGCTTTATATCTGTCAAATATCGCTGCACATGTGACACTGATACACCGTCGTGACAGTCTGCGTTCTGAAAAGATTTTGCAAGACCATCTTTTTGCCAAAGAGAAAGAGGGCAAAATCAGCATTATTTGGAACCATCAAGTTGATGAGGTTTTAGGTGACAACACAGGTGTAACGGCGGTACGTATTAAATCCACTCAAGATGCAAGTATCCAAGATGTTCAAGTGCAAGGCTTGTTTGTTGCGATTGGACATAAACCCAATACAGGAATGTTTGAAAGTCAATTGAACCTACGTGATGGCTATATCCAAGTCCAAAGTGGAACTGCGGGTAATGCAACGGCTACATCTATCGAGGGTGTATTTGCTGCGGGTGATGTGGCAGATAGTATTTATCGTCAAGCGATTACCTCCGCTGGTTCGGGTTGTATGGCGGCATTGGATGCTGAGAAATATTTAGACAATCAAGAATAATCAATACATTCACTGAAAAAATAAAGCTAGCTCTACCTCTAATTGGCATAGTTGGTTTTATATGGTCTATGATTAAGAAGACAATAAGTTAACTCAACTTATTGAAATATAAAAATAAGGGAATCGGTTTCCCTTATTTTTTTGTTCATGGGTGCAGTTTTTATTGTGTATAGCTTTAGTTATTGACATATCGCATCATAGCTAATACGAACCTCATTAATAGGACGCTTTACTTTCGTCTTTAAATCAAAATCATCATCAGTGATATTAAAGATAACTTGATATTCACCCTCTGCTCCTGAAAGAACGGCGTATGAGTAAGAAGAACCTTGTTTACCATCAGTATAGTCGTAACAACCTGATTTGATTTTAGCAGCAATAGAACGAAGACTATCTTTCCCTAGCGTAATAACCTTGCCATCTACATTTACTGTTACAGGTGTAGGTTTAAGCTGACTAACGCTAAAATTATTTACTCCGTATTGATTATAATTTGCGTAAATGGATAATCCATTCACAGTCCATTGACTGTAGCTGTTATCACCATATTGGGGTTTGCCGAGCTTTTTGATCAATGAAGCCCGAGTATCTTCTACAGTGACCTTTTTGCCAGCAAATGAAACAACAGCATGATTTGCGAAAGCAGAAGTTGTACAAACAGTGACTAAAGCAGCGACAATAAACTTTTTCATTAAATATTCCTTTAAAATTTAAATAATTATAGACAATAGCTAATATGCTATTGTGCCCAAGTACAGACTTTGAACCAATCACCAACCCAGCAGGCTTTCTCCTTCTGTGAGCGAGTCGCCTCACCCCATGTAGATGCGCCACCACTCAATTTTGTTGCTTGAACAACAGCTTGATCTTTACTTTCAATCCAAACCATGATGCCTTCAAAGTTTAATTTTTTAGCAAAACTAGGGTGGCTAATATAAAAGCTGCCGTTACCTTGTGGATCAAAATTACACTTACCCTTATATATGGTTTTACCACTATCTTCGATTTGACAGGTTGCTGGTTTGGCTTGTGCAATTGCGGGAACTGCAATACTTAAAAGTATTGCCATGATTAATTTCTTCATAAGTCTTTCCTTGAATATAAATGGTTGAATTATTTAGAACGCAATACCAGTGCGCCAATAATGATGAGGATTAGAACACCACCAATAAATTTACCTACGGATGGGAACATGACCGCAGGCCAGACGATTCCCCGACCAATGTGATAGGCGAATGACTTGTAGCTGTATTGACCCCAGAAGTTCTGGTAAACCGTAAAAAAGAAGCCAATAATAAAATAGCCACCGATAGCCCATGCCTTAATATTTTCTTTCATTATTTATCTCCCCCAGTTGCAAAGTTCACCAGTAGCATGAACAGCCCCAGTAAAATCATGAATCCAATAAAAGGTAAGCCCAGAAACGCAATGGCAACGATGACAACAATAATTCCTGCAATTGCTCGCATGGCTTACTTCTTCATACATTGCATACCGTAACGCACAATTTCTTCCTGAAATTCTTGCGTTTGGCTGATGATATAAAATTTTTCTTCCAGTCGATCTGCGCCATATTGATCTTCAATTTTTTCATAGACACATTCACAGGTAGAGCTATCAGCACCGCCCATTTTGCAACCCTTAACGAATTCACGTTCAGATTTGCTGGCACAGCCTGTTAAAGTGATTGCAGTAATACTGATCAAAAGAAGAGATGAGAGTATGTTCATGTTTTTCCCCGATATTTAATTTTTGGAATTGTTTTAATGTTTTTGATTCAGCGAATTTGTGCAGCCATTAAACAGGCAGGCGTAATACCCTCAATACGGATGGGTATTAAGATGACATGATAAAATTGGCTGAATAAAAATCAGATGGCTAAGTTAAAAGCCTGAATTCAATCAAAAAACAAATGGGGATTGGGTGTAACAGAGAATAGTGAGTCATTGGTAAAGTCCTTAGCTAATTAAGCCCTACCACATCACTGTCAAATGATGGTGGTAGAACGAAAGAGGGTTGACAGACTGATAGCTAAGAATCAGCACGCACGAATGCGTCCCTCTCCCATTCCACCATGACGATGTACGGAAAAGGTACGCACAAGAAACACTTACAACATGTATCGTTGTGCGCTTAGCTATAACGGTCTGTCAAAACCGCCTGACCATGAGGGTCAGCAGAGGAATGATAAATTTATGTGAGAATTGAGTCAATTGATATCAGTAAGTTTTATCGAATTAAATCTTGAATTGTCTTAAATATATTGGCTATTCCATTTAACACTATTTTATTTATACATTCATTTGAAATGTTTTTCAGATTTTTTCCCTCTATTCTCAACGAATTACCCTTATTTCACCGCCTTGCTTAAGATTGATAATCTGGCTTGGTAAGGTGCTTTTAATGATGAAAAAAGTAGATTTTTACGATGGCTAAAATTACAGTTTATATATGTCGTGAGTGTGGCAATGAGGAGGATATTTGGATTGGACAGTGTCTTCAATGTGAAGCATACAATAGTTTCAGCAAAACAATAGTTGAACGAAAGGCTCAACATCGGGCTACGGCAGGTTTAAGTCATTCTGGCTATGCTGGACAGAAACATCATATTACTAAATTAAATGCAGTTAAGGTGAGTCAGGAGATTCGGTGTTCAACAGGTATAGGAGAATTTGATCGTGTATTGGGCGGTGGTCTGGTCACTGGATCAGTGGTATTAATTGGTGGTGATCCTGGCATTGGCAAATCAACTCTGCTTTTACAAACAGCGACTCATATTGCTAAAAATCAATCGGTTTTATATATCACTGGAGAGGAATCACTGTCACAAGTTGCTATGCGAGCTAAACGATTGGGTTTGCCACTGGACAGACTAGATGTCATGGCAGAAACAAAGGTAGAGCGTATTTGTGAAATATTATCAGAACAAAAAATCTCTATGGTGGTTTTGGACTCTATTCAGACCTTATATACAGAGACTATTCCTGCGGCTTCTGGCAGTACTTCACAAATTAAAGAATCAGCTTCAATCTTAACCCGATCTGCCAAGCAGACAGAAATATCTTTACTGATTGTTGGGCATGTCACCAAAGATAAAGAATTGGCAGGACCAAAAGTACTTGAACATATGGTTGATTGTGTCTTGCATTTTGAAGGACAAAGCGACTTACAGTATCGCATGCTCAGAGTGGTTAAAAATCGTTTTGGTGCGGTGAATGAGTTAAGTGTATTTGACATGACAGATCAAGGGTTAAAGGAAGTCATCAATCCAGCAACGATTTTCTTGGATCGCTATGGTGAGGCAGTTGCTGGCTCTGTTGTCATGGTCAGTCGAAATGGGGTGCGACCATTTTTAGTCGAAGTACAGGCTTTGGCGAGTAAAACATCAAATGCTCCTAGACAGCTTATTTTAGGTCTGGAACATAATCGTCTGACCTTGCTACTGACCATTATGAAAGAACAAGCCAAAGTGGATATTCTTAAACATGATGTCTATGTCAATATTGTGGGCGGATTAAAAATTACAGAAACAGCGTCAGATTTAGCCGTGCTATTGGCTTGTGTATCGAGCCTGAAAAATCAGCCTTTACCTCACGATATGGCTGTGTTTGGTGAAGTAGGCTTGTCTGGTGAGATTCGGTCTGTACCCAATGCACAGGAACGTATAAAGGAAGCACAAAAGAACGGATTTAAAACTGTAGTTATCCCTAAAGTGAATCAGCCCAAACAGCCTATAGACTCTATGAACGTGATTGCTGTGGAATATTTATACCAAGTATTACAGGTGGTTTTTGAAAGTGATGCTTTGGTTGTAAATTAAGCGGCAGTAAAAATCCTTTGGCTCAACGTATGCTATGCTTTTGTGTCATCATGGATGATTAGCCTAAAAGGTTTTTAGAAAGAAATCTGAGTAGGATGTTAAATTTCTGTAAAAAATATCAATAAGATGAAAGTTTGCCACAGCCTGTGGCAAAATTGCCGTATTCTTTGTGCTGATAAAGATTATTTAGATATGGAAATTGCTTTGCAGGATGAGGGTAAGCCTATGAGGGGGTGAGTACCAACTCTTATTTATTACCTCAAAATAAACTGCAAACTTTAGTATCCAATGAATTAAAAAAATGGAGTCGTTGGATTAAAATTGATGATTCAGGGTAATGAGGCGAATAAAGTGACTGATGTAGATAACCCAAAAGATTTTTCTGATGTTTTACAACACATTCAACAGTCACGTCAGAAGATTTTTGCCCAGATCAATACAGCCCTTATCGAACTATATTGGCACATTGGTCAGATCATTAGTTATAAAGTCAACTCTCAAGGATGGGGGAAAAAAGTCGTTACAGATTTGGCACAATACATAGCACAACAAGACCCTGAACTTAAAGGATTTAGTGATAAAAATCTGTGGCGTATGAAACAGTTTTTTGAGACATATCAAGGAAATGAAAAACTCTCACCATTGGTGAGAGAATTATCTTGGACACATAACACCATTATTTTTTCACGTTGCAAGACCGCAGAAGAACGTGAATATTATTTAAGACTATGTATTAAAGAACGATATTCAACACGAGAGCTAGAGCGTCAGATCAGTACATCACATTTTGAACGTACCATGCTAGGTAATCAAAAACTCTCAGCAGTGCTGAGAGAATTGCATCCAAGCATTAACAATACGTTTAAAGATAACTATGTATTGGAATTTCTAGGCTTGCCCATGCAGCATGATGAAAGTCATTTGCAAAAAGCCTTAATTAAAAATATGAAGCAGTTTATTCTTGAGTTAGGGAAAGACTTTATTTTTGTTGGTGAAGAATACCGCTTACAGGTAGGTAATCAGGATTTCTTTATTGATCTGTTATTCTTCCATCGTGGTTTAGCTGCTCTGGTTGCGTTTGAATTAAAAATTGCCAAATTTAGCCCTGAACATTTGGGGCAGCTTAGTTTCTATCTTGAAGCATTAGATCGTGATGTGAGGAAACCTCATGAGAACCCAAGTATCGGGGTGTTGTTATGTCGGGATAAAGATGAAGATGTGGTAGAGTATGCACTATCACGCCATTTGTCACCGACAATGGTAGCTCAATACGAATTACAGTTGCCTGATAAGAAATTGATTCAGGCAAAATTACATGAGCTATCTGAAAATGTATCCTTTAATGATGATAGTGACACTTGATGTACAGCATTTAGTGTGTAATGAACAAGGATTGAACAAACGATTTGGTGGAATTTTAAAGCAGTAAAAATAGTAGTAAAAAACTGAATGTATGTTTTATTTATTATTGTTTTTCAGTGTTTTATGATTTTAATGTGACTGTCACCGCTTCCGCCAAATATCTTAAAGGGAATCAAATAGATAGTTTGATTCCCTTTTTATTTGGCACAATTTTGGCACTATTCGAAATTTTAGCAATCTCTTCTTTGTTCTTATCTGAATTAATCCACTTGGCATAACGCATCATTAGCATCACTAAACTATGCCCTAGCTGTGAAGCCACATAAACTGGATTAAGTCCATTCATTAAGCATACAGTCGCATATGTATGACGAGTGTTATAGGCAGGGCGATAACGTATGCCATTCGCTTTCAGTGAGGCTACAAACTTTTCGCTCAATGATTTTTGCGTAGTAAATTCCCTACCTGTCTCATCACAGATAAATACGTGCTCATATTTGAGGTAGGTTAGTAATCTAAGTTGTTGAAATGCCTCGAAAGCAAAATCATTTAAATCTACAAATCTAGCTTTATTTGTTTTAGTGGTTTCTTGCTGAACGCCGTTCACACGACCTTTATTGATGTAAATCTGTTTATTTAAAAAATCTACATCCTGCCAAGTGAGTGCGATAATTTCTGATGGACGGCAACCTGTCCAGAATGCCACCACAAAATACCAATACACGGTTGGGTAGTCTGCAATATATTTCTCTTTTAACCAGTTCAGTATTATTTCCTTTTCCATTTCATTGAATGGATCGGGTTCATCCTCCTGAGTTTTCTGATTTTTCAATCGGTCACATGGATTCTTATCAATCACCTCATCATCACAAGCTAATTCGAATACGCCACGTAATGGAATCAAAGCATCATTTCGAGTTTTAGCCGATGACCATTCACGTCCATTGACGGCTGTACGCAACATTTGACTGGTGATCGTATTAATCGGCATATCTTCGAATAATGGCATCCAGAGCCTTTCCAAAATTGATAGATATTTTTTCTTGGTGCCTTGCTTATGATCTGAAAGGTTATAAAGGTATTCTTGGGCATAGTGAGCAAATGTCGGAGCATTTGACGCTGGCAATATTTTTTGCGCAGCGTCAGCTTTTTTGATGGGTTTGGCGGTGACAGCTTCGATATCCTCGATTTTTAATATCCCGTATTTAGCCTTGTTTACAAAATCTTCTCTAATCTTAGCCGCCTTAATGAAGTTGGCTGGGGTATCGATGAGGTCGAGGGTGAACCACTCGCGCTTGTCGTTCCATTTAAAGTTAATCTGTATTTTTCCCGATCTTGCTCTTGTGCCTTTTGGTAGACCTGAGCTGCTTGTTCGACCCATGCGTTATAACCTTTCAAACTATATAGAATTTTTCGATCAGACACTTTCACCCAGACTTTTCCTTCCTCCCAGTGAGGCCTAAGATTCTTTAGGTTCGTGATCTGTTCACCCGTCAATTCACAAAACTTTTCTGCGGTGACCCAATCCAGCAGTTCAAAATATTTACTCATTGTTGAACCTCCGCATTTTTATTTGAAAGTCTTGCTCCAGTTTTTTTATATCTAATAATTAATTTTATTAGATAAAGATTTTTTATCATTTTGACCTCTTCAGTTTTTAATGCAGTTGAAGAAATCCTGTTGTCTTAAAATCCTCATGTTGTTAATTAGGATCTGAAGAATAAAACAAGTTTCTATACATTGAAAGCTACCATGTTTTATTTGTGTAAAAATGATTTGTGTATAAAAGATCAAGAAATAGGTTTATTTTTTTTAATTAATTTTTATCTATTATAACAGTAATTAATCTTTAGTATGTTCTTCGGTTTGCTACTTTTGTTTTTTGTGATTGGGTTTTGATTTCTTAATTGCTTTTTTGTTTTAGTTGGGGTTTGTGATTTTTTGATGTTGATCATTTTAATATTTTTCTTATGAGAACTATTATTTATTTAATAATTAGATTAAATATTTAATCTAATTTAATTTAAGAGAATAAACTTTAAACTTAGGTGTTTTTTTTAGTTAAGCATATGTTTTAATTATAGAATAAATTTAAAATTCCTCTTGGTGTGTAGCTTCTATAGATCATGATCTTATTTTGATTTGAAAATTAGAATGTGTTTAGTCTTTGTGATATTTAATATATCACTTAATAGTCCAAAGTACATAAAATATGAAAATAATTGGTTGAGCCAGAGTACCCTGTCCGTACACAATAACAACAAAAGTTGTAATTTTGTACGAACGGAATCTGGTTGGCTTGCAGCCAAACCGCTACTTTTAATAATGTGTTTGTTTTAAATTTTTAGAGTAACTATTTATTCTACATATAAATTATTTGAAAATTCCTATCAAAAAACACTTTTATTATTTTAAAAATTATTATAGCTTAAAAATAGATTGACGGTTTTTTGGTGTATTATGGTTGTTGCTAATGTTGTTAAAAAATCAAGAAGAGTAAGTCGACTTGAGTTGCGTTTAAATGATGATGAATTAGAGATAATTAAGGGTTCAGCTAGGCTATTAAATAAAACTGTAAGTGATTTTATTCGATTAAGCGTGAGTTGTTATATTCAAAACAATTTGAATGTTGATCGATCTTCAATTCGTGAATCGCATGTTGTAGCGAAGAAAAAAGAGTCAAATCACAGGACGCAAGAAGATAGCGAAAGCATTGCATTCCAACTTGCAAAAATTGGCAATAATCTCAATCAGATTACCCGTGCAATTCACATTAGCAACAAAATCGGAAAACCAGTCGACTTACTTCGAACGTACCTACTTGTCGAAGACTATTTAAAAAAAATCTATCAGCTTTATCCGCTTCCTTGTCCTCCGTCACTGCATCGTTCTGATAAGACAGTTCAGCGCCGACACCAGCATATTGAACAAAAATATCTCGCTGATTTATTGCGACAAATGCAAGTCGTTGGAGAAGGTGAACTTGAATCAACTTCAGACGCTGACCTTTCTAATGACCATCTAAAAAATTGACTTTTTATTTCCATTTATATTTTTAAACGGGAGGGTACTTCATGTTGATTAAGATGTTGAGGCATGGAACGGGCAGTGCAGCACGTGCAGCGGCCTATGTCCTCGATGAAAAGGATCACATGAATATTTTACGTCCGCATGTCGAAGTGCTCTGCGGCGATCCACATCTCTTTGCAAAAATTGCAGACAGCTCTCCTTATAAGCATAAATACACGTCTGCCGTCATTGCTTTTACTGAGGAAGATCAACCGACCGATGTTGAAATAAAAGATGTCTTAAAACAGTTCGAAGCATTGGCTTTCAGCGGTCTTGAACCTGATCAATATCACATGACGGCTGTGTTGCATCAGGAACCAAATGGGTCAAAGCATATCCATATCCTTGTGCCAAGGCTTGAACTCAGGTCAGGAAAAGCAATGAATATAGCCCCTCCAGGTTTGTTTCAAAAGCATTTTCATACTTTGCAAGACAAGCTTAATTCCGAATATGGGTGGGCAGATCCGAAGGATCCTGACCGTGCAAGATTTACAAAAAAAGGCTATGAGCTGTATTTACAATCTGCGCTGAAAAAAGTTGAAAAGAATAGAGGAAACTATAAAACATTCATTGAAAATTTATATGTTGGACTCTTGTCCATTTCGTTAAAAGAATTAGAAACAAATCAAAATGAATTTCTATTCTCTGAAATTTTAGTACATAACCGTGATGACTTTATGCAATTTGTACTCACAAACAAACTTGCTAGCGAAGTTGCCAAAATTCGAGAAAATCAGTTTAGCTTAATTCCAACTTTCGGGAAAAAACCTATTTATTTTCAAGGAGAAATATATGAAAGACAATTTGACATCAGAAAATGCTCAGAACCATTTCGAGAACGTATCAAAGCTTTTGAGCAAGTTCGAAAAGCAGATAGCGAACGTGGAAACGATGAGCAGCGAACAGTTAATCAGATTTCAAAAAATACTCGAATGCCTCGTGCAAAACTTCGAGATAGAGCAGAAAAAACTTTGCAAGGAGCTAGACAGGCAAGAGCAGCTTACAACAGACAACGTTATGCATCTGCTACAACATCAGAAAAACGAGACTCAGATTTTAATCAGAGGATTGAAATCATATCGAGCAGAGTTGAAGCAGAATATCAGCAATATTCAAATGACGCTGTCTTCACATCTCAACGAAATCGATCAGATCATGCAAAAGCATCTTCAGCAGAGCAAAGCCCAATTGCAACATACGATCAAAGACAATCAGAATCTGATCAAAGTCCAAATTCAGGACAATACCCAAAGTATCACACTGTTATTAGAAGATCAGAAAAATCAGTTGCAGCAGCAAGTAGATCAAGCATTAACTCAGTCGATCACTTACAACCCGAAATTAATTCTGAAAACATTTATTCTGATGTTGCTTGGAATGGGGCTACTGAATATTTTAGTAATATTGCCCTCCAACTACTATCTCACACAGCCGATCTTAACCAAAAACGAGACCGAAATCTTGACGGACGAAGACGGCACTCGATACCGAGCGATCACCTCCTCGAAATGGATCGATTGCAATACTCTGAATTTGAGCAAAAAGAAAGTCCATCCGACAGAACCGAATATTCATCTGACATTTCCTTGTTTCGTGGAGAAATAAGTTATGAAAGAACAGCAACATACGATTATTCAACATCACAACGGCAGCGACACACAGCAGATGATTTTGGATTTACTCGAACAAATGAGTTTAGCTTTGATGCCATCATCGCTGAGTACTATGCAAGACTTGCAAGAAAACGTCGAGAAGATGAAAAAAAGGCTCAGCGTGATCGAGCATTACGAGCAGAGCAACAGAGACGACATGAACAAGATCTTGAAAATCTTAGGTTTCAGCAGTCCGTCAGACTTGAGCCAAGCCGAGATCAATCTATTTCAGAATATTGGATTGATGATCACAGAGTTACAATCGAGACAGGAAAAATTAGAACAGTTAGAACAGCAACAGCAGTTACAGCATCAGAAAGAGCACCGACTTCAAGAACAGAGCATGTCATTCGCTACACAGATCAGCAGACTAGAGCACTTAACGACAAATTGGATCAAGCGCTTCGACGTGCTGGAGAAGCAAGAGTCGAATTTGAAACAGTTGCAATTGCAACAGCAACAACAAATCAAAGACTTAAACGAGATGATGTTGAATTGTATTCAGAGTATGAGCAATTTAAACAAAATATGCGTCGACTTAGAGAACAAGCAGATGCAGATCAAGAGCATGCAGCAACAATGCAACAGCAATACCAATTCGATCGAGAGCATTCAGCAGAGCTTACAGCAACAATACTGCAACTTGCAAAACTCGTTGAAGAAATTGTCAGTCTGATGATGCACTTAATTGCAGCAATGCTGGGACAGCAATATAACATTCAAAGTCAACCACAAGTTGAATCTAAACAACAAAAACCAAACGATTTTGGTGCTGAGTTTTAAACAATCACTTTTAATATTCACAAGTCTATTATCTTTAGCGTTGCTGCTGTCACTGATTGCATTCAGCATTATTTCTGCTTATTCGATAATAATGCAGTCGATTAATACAGTGCACAGTAGCAAGCTAAAAATACATAATTAATTAAGTGACCTAAATAGAACGGATTCCCAATACACGCTGTGCACGTTCAATCATCTTGTGACGTTGATGTGTACGAAATGCCCACAAAGAGGAGAGATTGTTATTTTGATTGAGCTTTGCAACTTCAAGAATTTGCTCATCAGTCATTTCATGCATGCATTGACGAATGATTTGATGTGCTTGTTCACGTTCTTTGAGTAAGGAGTTTGCAGTGTCAACAGCAATATAAAGATTGGCGAGTGTTTGACGTTGAGGATTTGAAATAGTTTTGCCAAGTTCAACGATAAGTTGACCAGCTTGTTTTTTAGGTGTGCAAGTGTTTGCACCATGAAGAATTGCGTTCATAGCAGTAATCCTAGATAAGTTTAATTACTTACCGCCATCATTTTCCTACGATGATGGTGGCAGCTTAACAGGAGTAGGAAATACTGAATCTAGGCTCAGCCAACCTTACGGTTGTCCTGTCAAACTGCCATAACGACTGCTAAACAGTAGACAAAAAAATAGCCGCAAGTGCGACATTTATTTGCACCTAGATAATATCAGGTTTCCTACGCCTGAACACAGATTTTGCTGTGTAGAGTTAGCTTAACTGGGTATCGCTTGAGCTGTCAACGCTGTGATTGGATCTTTTTACATATCTTAACATTAAATAATTCATTGATTCTGCTGGAGATATTTTAAATTTCTGACGGCTAGGAATTTGATTGTGAATCATGTTTATGGCGATGTGTTGAGCACAAATTTTAATCTTTGCTGTGTTTTTAACGGAAGTGATGAAAATAATGATCAGAATTTCTAATCAAGCAAATTGAAGCTGATTCGCTAAAAGAATGAGTTAAATAAATTAATGATTGTTTAGGGCTTCAACTACTGTTAAGACTTTCTCTAAGCCTTTTATGATCCGAATTTGCTGAATGGGGACACCATCAGTTGCGGTATTGAATGCATTCATAAAATAATCAATCCATTCAGAATCACCGCCCGTTAACGTAGATAAGCTTTGATAAAGTCGTATTAGCAATAATCCATATTCACCTTGTGGGGATGCGGGTTCTAATACAGCTGAGAATTCGATTTGGTTCATCGACTTGAGATCGAGACCCATCACAGTAGCCAGTTGAGTATTACCAAGACCAAGTAAATTCGCGGTTTTCAAGACGGCTTCTGCTAAAACCATTGTTGTACTGGCTGAGTTCATTCAATCGACCCGCTGAGCTTTGCTGATTATTTATTCTATCGCATTTAATAGGATATTACTGAAGAAGAGGGAACTTCAGTTTGCTCTCTTTAAATCAGCCTTTGTAAATTTCATTCTTCTCATTAACAGCTGATTAGGCATTGATTCATCTCAATGCTTCGAATGTAAAAGCTGAACTGAGCCTGATTTAATTCTTTATTTTATTGTTTTATTTTAATAGAGAACAACAGTCCATTTTAGCCTCATCCATCAAAGCAAAATGAGCCGATCGATCGGAGTAATTTGACCTTATGGGAAAAATCAAAGACTTATTGCATTACATTTGGCGAATCTAATTGTATAGATTTTAGTGCTTTGTAAAATTGACTAAAGCGCAGGATAAAATTAATATGGGCTCGCTGGCCTACATTGCCAGTCGGTTTTAGCAGACCGTCCAACACAAGAGCATTAAAGGACTTGTCTTTTAGTGTTTATCCCCTCGTGCCCCTCTGCGGTGGAACGGGAGGGGGACGTCTTCGGACGTGCTGGATTCTTGTGTTCCAGTCTGCTAACCCGCTCTCGTTCTGCCACCATTATTTAGCAGTAATTGGTAGAACTTCTTAACACAAGGAGCTTCTCATGCTGTACCAATTTTTTCTAATTTGTGCTTCACCCCATGTTCAACCTTGTTGTGCTTTGCAACGAGAGCGATACGGCTAATTTTTATTATTCGTCTGTATTCAAACAACATTTTTACAAGAACAATCCAACGGTGGATGGCTAAGTCACGCCTATAAAAAATAAACCTTTTTATATCTGCTGGTGATTGTGCATTGCATTGAACATGCGGGAAACAACCATGACTGAATTAAGCAAACCCAAAATCATACCCATTGAACACCGCCCACAAAAATCCAAGCTCTTTATAAAATGTGTGGTCTTACCCATCGTGATCTTTCTCATCGTTGCCAAAATATTTTCCTTTGGTGCTTTCGGTTACATCTTTTTTGGATTTGACTTGTTCTGGTTTGTGATCCTTTACTACCTTTATGAATATGGAAATACCTACTTTGACGGGATGACTGAACAACTCAAGCGTCAAGGAGAAACTTTTAATTATCAAAACCGTGGTGTTTGGATTAATAGCCAAGATAAAACCATTATTCTGTTTGATCAGCCAGATCAACGCCTCGTGAAATATCCCTTTGATTACATCACCTCCGTTGGACACTACAACTTAGTCGAAGATAACTTTAGAACCACGACCACTGTGATCAGCAATCCAATGATGGGAACGCATGTCAATCAACAGGTCCATCGCACACCGATGAAACGAGAGTTTCAAGTCAATATCGGTACACGAGATCCATTCAAACCGAATTACAGCCTAAAAGTCCTATTTCCTTGGCGTAGTCCACAAATGGCCAGTGAAATCCGTCAGCTACTATCAGCGGATCATTATCAATAACTGATGTTAAACGATTAAAAATAAATAAGTATTTTACACGAGCACTTCTTGCGGGCAGCCAAAGCCCGTAGGAGATGCGAGGACTATTAAAATGAAATTTAGATTTAAACCATTACTGATCAGCAGTATGACATTGTTGATCATGCAGACTGTGACGGCTCAACCCCTGTCTACATCTAAGCCATTCACCTTAGAGCAGGGCTTAACTTGTCTGGATTGGACCAAGAAAGAACAATCCTTGAGTAACCGCTTAGCCTTGATGGGCACCGAAATGAAATGGCCATCTGGAATCACCTCATTACAGCAACAATTTCAACAGCAGTACCGCAAACAAAAGAGCAGCGTCATCAATGAGCCTGATGATGAAAATTTCTGTGAAGATTGTCCTGAAACAGAAGTTTATTTACCCAACAACAAAAGCAATCCCATCAAAAAGATTGAAACCTTAGTACACGTCAGTGTTGCAGGGGCAAAAACCGCAATCTATCGTGCTGATGACATCAACACCACCAAACAAAAGATTGAGGATGGATTAAAGATTCAATTTAGTCACTATAGCGGACAACAATTGAAAAGCTTTAAACAGCAGTGGGATAAAGCTTCAATGCATGATGATCAAAACAGAAGCAAAACCCACAAAGTCTTTCAGCAATATCCACATTTAAAGGTCTTTGATGGAGAGGTTTTCCACAATCAAAAGGTCTATATCCCTAAACAAATTTATATCTATAGCCAGCCCTATAAAAGAGATGTATCTGATCCAAATGACATGATTGCTTTTATTAGCCTTTATGACAATCCAATAAATCCATCACAACACATCTTACAGTGTGGCTTTATTGACAATGTGTTTTAACAAATAAATTAAGAGTCTATTCAAATGAAAAAATTAATAATTGCAGGATTATGTTTAAGTCTTTCAACCTTGGCTCTTGCAGGCGTAAAAGAAAGCTTAGTTGGTAAACGATTGGTCTTAGATTTACCCGATGTAGAATGTGCAGGCTTGTCCTTTTCCAAGAATGGAAAAGATGCCGCAATGTATGCAGAAATAGGGCAATGCCAAGATCCATTACCATTAAGAGTAAGATGGTTGGATGACAAGACTTTCATTTTGATTGAGAAAGTACGAACCAATGAAGTTTCTCCACCACGGTCTTATTTATACCAAGTAAAAAGTTACCAGAAAAATGGTGTTGAATTGACGGATATCTCGACAGGCTGGGGAGATCATAAAGATACGACCATCAGTTATTATTTTGAATAAAGAGAAGGATTGGCAGCTTAGATAATTCGTTAAAAACAATGAATCAACGATAAATTAAAGGTTTAAAACAATGAACTACTACGCAGAGGACCCCTTCTAGGTAATGTGACCTAGGAGGCAATATGAAAAAGCTGAAACTTCAGTACCTACAACCTGAAAATATTCATCCTAATGACGGTATACGAGAACGATACCCTCATCTGGTAATCCTCCCATAAATAACTGAATTTAAAAGTAGAGGTTAAGCAGCCATCAAAGGTGGTTTGCCTCCGTTAGCTTGATGT
>NZ_JAMFKZ010000035.1:0-21356 GCF_023488045.1 Acinetobacter sp. ANC5681 | reverse complement strand
TCTGTTTCTTGCTCATGGTAAACTCCTAATGAGTATGTATAGTTTACCAAGTTAAACCCTCCTGTTTTTTAAGCACACATCATGTTCGTTCTAATTTATTACTTTCCTCAGAACCCACATCGACTTAAAATCATGAACACTTTTGATGATAAAGAAGTAAGTCCCGTGTCAGACCATTTGGAAAACGAATTTGAGCTAAGTAATGAGGAAATGCATCTCTATAGTCGTCAGATTTTATTAGATGGTTGGGATATCGAAGCACAAGAAAAACTAAAACTCGCCAATGTGCTAATAATCGGCGCAGGTGGTATCGGTTGTACCAGTGCTGAGCTGTTGGCACGTGCAGGTGTAGGTAAAATTACCATTGTCGATGCCGATACGATTGAAATGAGTAATCTGCAAAGACAAATTGCCTTTACGACAAAAGATTTAGGTCGATACAAAGCCGAAATACTGGCAAAGCATCTAAAAGACATTAATCCGCATATACAAGTTAGCTATCAAAATATACGATTCGATGAAACGAATGCTGATGAACTTGTACAGCATCAAGATGTAGTCTTGGATGGTTGTGATAATTTTACGACCCGCTATCTAGTGAATGCGCTGTGTAGAAAACATAAAGTACCGCTTATCAGTGCGTCAGCCATTGGTTTTGAAGGGCAACTGTTTATGGTGGATGCTGATTCAGCTTGTTATGAATGTCTGTTTCCGAAAGAAGATCATGCCAATGAAGGGTTCCGTTGTGCGGAGTCAGGTGTATTAGCTACCACTCCTGTAATGATAGCGTCATTACAAGCGCATCACACTTTGTTGTTTTTAGGACTTGGTCTGACACCATTAAAGCAAAAATTGTTGCTTTGGAATGGTTTAAATCTATCGCAACGCATTCTTAAATTTGAAAAAGATGTAAATTGTCCAGTTTGTCAGGCAACTTGATCGGTAAATTGAGCAAAATTTGCTAAACTAAGACCATCTGTAAGGCAATGAAAGATTATGAAAAGAAATATTTTATTCGATGGATTACGTTCTGTTGCACGTATCGGTGAAACAGTTATTGTTGCGGCACAAGCAGGTGTGAAATATGCAACTGAAAAACCAAGTAATGCAAAGCTTATGCGTGAGACCTTTGAGTCGCTTGGTTCAACATATATTAAATTGGGTCAATTTATTGCCAGTACGCCGTCTTTATTCCCTCGTGAATACGTTCAGGAATTCCAAGGCTGTTTAGATCAAACGCCAACCTTACCATTTAGCTATATCCAACAAGTATTAGCTGAAGAATTTGAAGGTCGTAATCTGAATGAAATTTTTAGTTTTATCGATGAAAAGCCACTAGCTTCAGCTTCAATTGCGCAAGTCCATGCCGCTCGACTGGTTACGGGTGAAGATGTGGTATTAAAGGTTCAAAAACCTGGTGTCGAAACCATTTTATATACTGACTTAAATGTAGTGCATTGGGCGACAAAACTATTAGAAAGAGCAGTTCCTAAAATTAAATTTGCTTCACTTTCTGAAATTGTGGATGAGATCAAAACACGTATGGTACGTGAAGTTGATTTTATTGAAGAAGCACAGAATCTGGATGACTTTATTCAATATCTGAACATTTCTGGCAATCAGGCTGCCACTGCACCAAAAGTTTATCATCAATTTTCAACGCGTCGTGTACTTACTATGCAGCGCCTGTACGGGGTGTCATTAACTGATTTTGATGTTGTTAAAAAATATGCCAAAGACCCAACACAAGTTCTGATTACTGCAATGAATACTTGGTTTGGTAGTCTCATGCTATGTAAGAGTTTCCATGCTGATTTACATGCTGGAAATCTGATGTTACTTGAAGATGGTCGTATTGGTTTTATTGATTTTGGTATTGTTGGTCAGTTAAACCCTGAAGTTTGGACAGCATGTATGGCATTTATGGATGCATTACAGCATACCAATTATGTTGCGATGGCTGAGAATATGCTGAAAATGGGCATGACTCATCATAAAATTGACACTCAAGTCTTGGCTGATGATTTAGAGCGTTTATTTAGCGGTGTATTACTGGCAGATCCGCAAGAAATTCTCAGTTCCAATCCAGCAGATTTGAATGACATTATGATGGATATGGTGGCTGTCGGTGAGCGTCATGGTATCAAATTCCCGCGTGACTTCGCTTTGTTATTCAAGCAAATGCTATATTTTGATCGTTTCATGCGTGTTCTCGCACCGTATACCGATATTTATGCTGACCAACGTTTAAAAATGGTTCACAATATTGAACCTGCTTCGTTTTTAAAGCATTAATTTATTTATCGGTTCATTAGGTCATTATGGATGCCATTATAATTGAAGGGTTGAAGGTGGATACTGTGGTTGGCTGTTTCAACTGGGAACGCCAAATTATTCAACCTTTGATGCTAGATCTCATTATTCATAATGATCTATCACAAGCTGCATACTCGGATGAGTTGGAAGATACGCTCAACTATGCGCAAATCTGTGAGCTTGCAGCCCAAGTTATACAAGAGGCTAAACCGAAACTGATTGAGCACGCCGCACAATTGGTACTTGAATGTTTATTTACGACTTTCCCCACGATCGAATCGATCAGTATCACCATTCGCAAACCCGCCATCATTGCACAAGCCAATGCAGTAGGAATTCGCCTTGAACGCAACAGAAACAATTTTTGCGCTCGCATTGGCGAGTAACCTCAAACAAAAACAAAATTTCACTTTTGCTTATCAACAGATATTAAGCTTAGGTATAGTGGAATTTTCTTCAATTTATAGAATCCCATGTCGAGATCGTGTTGGTGCCGATTATTGGAATTCAGCTTGTTTATTAAAAAGTCGACTGAATGTTGATGAGATCACTGAAACCCTGAAAAACTTAGAAGCACAATCTGGTCGAGTTCGTCCATCACATAATATTAGCTTGGATATTGATGTGATTGCTTGGGGGGAGACTTTAGAAGATATGCAATTTAATCCAAAAAAGTTACCATTAGCCTTAGATGTTAAAATTCCACTTTATGATTTGTGGCAGGTTCCAGATTTAGATTACGATAGGAAAAATTCTTATCCCGTTATTGCTATCTAACACTATAATAATAGGAACAATATTCCATGAATAAAATTTCATTGTTAGTAGGTTTTACAATTTTACTCTCAGGCTGTGCTGCCATGAGTGTTGAACAATGTAAAATTGCAAATTGGTTTAATGTTGGAGAAAAAGATGGTGCAGCAGGACAGCAATCTCGATTAGATAAATATTATTCTTCTTGTCAAAAAGCCAATATTGTGCCGAATCAAAAGCTTTACGAACAAGGCTACCAAAAAGGTTTGGGCTATTACTGTCGACCAGAAACTATTTTTAATGAAGCGTTAGAAGGGCGTGGTGATTTTCGTATTTGTCCGTTAGACAAACGTGAGTCTTTGCGAATATATTATCAAGTTGCAAATGACTACTACCAAGCAAACTCGGAGTTTGATCGCTCACAAAATGATATTAACTATTATTTAAAAGAGTTAGAGCGTAAAGACTTATCTGTTAAGGATCGTGATGATTATAGAAAACGTTTATATGATTTGCGCATCAATAGCAGCAGAGTTCAATCACGTTATCAAGATGCAGTTCGAAATTTGGAACGTTTTAAAGCTGAACGTGGGTTGCGCTAATTTTTAAATAGAATTATTTAAATTGATTGAAGTAATAAAAAAAGGGGAATGATGAAGTTACAATTTCCCCTTTTTTATTTATAAATAATAACTGGTTTTAGTCATTAATTTTGATATAGCTGTCATGGTAATACGCACAGGTACAGGTAGATCAACACCTCCAGCCTTTAAGGCTGTATCGCGGTGGTGTAATTCATCTTCATTCATTTGTTCTAAAATTTTACGTGAACGATCATCATGAGATGGAAGTTGTTGAATATGTTCCTGTAGATGTTGGCTGACTTGGCGTTCAGTTTCAGCGACAAACCCTAAGCTATATTTGTCACCTGCAATACCTGCTATTGCACCCATGCCATAAGATAAACCATACCAAATTGGATTGAGTACGCTCGTATGACTGTCTAATTCTTTTAAACGATCTTCACACCAAGCGAGATGATCTTGTTCTTCTATCGCAGCTTGTTGCATTTCTTCTCGAACATGGGGGAGTTTTGCAGTGAGCGCCTGGCCGTGATAAAGGGCTTGTGCACAGACTTCGCCACTATGATTGACACGCATTAAACCTGCTACATGGCGAGCATCGCTAACACATAATTGTGAAGGTTCTGAATTTGCTGGATTAGATCGCTGAGCAGCAGTTGCCCCTGGCACCAAGCTACGCAAAGCCTGATCAAAAGAATTAATAAGTTTATCGATACCTGTAAAATGACGCATATATTAATCCTCTAAAGTATTGGGTGCATTTTCTAACAACGGTTTTAAACGCTTTAATAACCAAAATGAGAAAATTGCACTTAAAACTGCAGTAATCGTAAATAATATTTTAATATCAATTTTTAAAATGCTTAAGATTAAAATTGAGAAAACTGCAGAAGAAACCATAAATACAGCATTTAGAATATTATTTGCGGCTACTACACGCGCACGATGAGAACGTGGTGAGTAAGCTTGCATCATTGCATATAGCGGCACAATATAAAATCCACCACTAATACCTAATAAAGTCACGGCAAGCATGACATGATAGTACACGACACCTTGGGTAAAAATATCTTTTAAACTCAGTAAATCGCCAGTTCGTTCAGGAACAAAAGTGAGGCTCGCTGCTAAATACAAAGCAAAGATCGTTAACCCAATCGCACCGTAAGGTACCATTTTAATATTGATCTCTGTACCACCGATACGTCTGCACAGTAATGAACCTACACCAATGCCAACAGAGAAAAAAGTGAGGAGTAGACTGACAACGTTTTCAGAAGCATGCAGGTTTTGTTGGGTCAATTGAGGAATTTGAGTTAAATAGGTTGCGCCATAAAACCAATACCAAGAATTACCGAGCAAAACAATAAATATGATTGGAAGGCTTTTAGCATATTTTAAAGTTTGAAAACTTGTACGAAAAAAATTCCAATCAATTTGTAAATCTGGCGCTGCAACCTTTTGAGGTAAAATAAATCGGCTACATAAATAGCCTAAGCAAGCTATGATGACAACAGTGACACTAATCCACAATAAGTTTCCTTCCGATGATGCAATAACTGCACCTCCAAGAATCATTCCTAATAATATTGCGATCGATGTACCTGATTGGAAAAGTGCATTACCAGACATCAATTCTTCTTGTTTTAGAATTTCTGGTAAAATTGCATATTTGATTGGACCAAAACAAGTTGAATGCGTCCCCATCAGAAATAATGCAAAAAGTAGTAACCATAAATTTCCAAGCAAGAACCCCGCGGTTCCAATCAACATAATGATAATTTCTAATATTTTTATAAAGCGAATGAGTTGAGATCTTTCATATTTATCAGCAATTTGCCCAGCAGTTGCAGAAAAGAAAAAGTAAGGCAAGATAAATAATAAGGCAGCTAAATTATTGAGTGTACTGACGGGGGCACTTTGTTGCTGGATCCAACCATAAGTGATCACTAAAAGTAGAGCTTGCTTAAAAACATTGTCATTTAAGGCTCCAAAAAACTGAGTGAAAAACATCGGTGCAAACCGACGTGATGTCATTAAGCGCTCATCTTGTTTCATTGTGTGTTCACTTGATTGTGTTTTATAAAAAAATGTGACGTACTGTAAAAATGCTACAAAATGCATGTATGATACTTTGATATTTGATTGGATGAAAATCAAAGATTTGAAGTATTTTCACCAGTCACAAATGATAAATTAAAAATAAGTTTAGAGTTCTACATGTCATCTAAAGCTAATTTTAAACAGTTAACGTTGGTTCATTCTATGCATTTAATATTTAAAATGCAGAGCTTTCCTAAACTTATTTGTAGCACTTTTTTAATTACTTCTTGTATATCAGCTGCTTGTGCACAAGAACAATTAACAGATACATCAAATAATAAAACCGTAGACCAACAGTCTTTGAATCAAGTTAAGTCTGATCAAAGTACTGAGGATACATCAACTGTTTTATCAAGCAGTACAAATCAGTCTCTTGCTAATCAAGCCGAACAAGACAGCTTGTTGGCATTGAAACAGCAAGAGCAGTCTAATAATCAGATTAATGAATTAAAACCGATTCAGCTTGATGATAATTTAGAAAATTTGCCAGTTATCCCTGTTGACCAAACAATGGCGAATGAAATTTTTCGTGAGGCTGAGAATGCAAAAAATGAGGCCCAAGCTTATCGAGAAAGTACGTCAAAAAATCCACCAACAGTTATTAAAGACATTTCACCGCCTGAACTGATAGAAATTACTAAGGCTCCAGTGGATATTAATCGGCTGATGCAAGATATTCAAACCGACAGTAAGATTGTCGTTGAAGCAAATGAAACGGGTAGAACACTACCAGAGTTTCAAACACAAAGTGATCAGCCTAAAGAAAAAGTCGGTTTCTTCCGAAAAATATGGAATCGTTTTCACCCAGATAGCTTGATGGGTGCAGAGAAAATTCCGCGTATTACTGCTGATGTAGCTGGAGCGCCTCCTGCGTTGGCTGCAAATATAAAAGCAAAACTATCAAGTTTTACTCAAGAATCTTTTGAAGACTTTAACACCGCTTTACCTCAGTTAAGAGTGTTGACCAATCAGGCTGCACAAGCTGTAGGCTATTATAATGCCACGTATAAATTTGAAAGGGTAAGTGATAATAAAGTTAAAGTCATTGTCACACCGAATGAACCCGTCCGTATTAAAGAGCAAAATATTGAATTTTCTGGTGCGGGTGAAAACCTGCCTCACTTCCAAGTTTTACGCTTGATCCCAGAACAAGACAAAGGGGATATCTTTAATCACGGTAAATATGAAACAACAAAAACAAAGATAGTGAATGCCGCATCGGATAACGGTTTTTTTGATAGTTATTGGCGTTTGCATGATGTCAAAATTACCCAGCCAGAAAAAGTAGCTGAAATTAATCTAAAATATGAGACGGGCGAGCGATATAAACTTAAACAAGTTGAGTATCGTATGAGCGATCCAACTAAGCCATTGCCTTTAACTCAAAAAGTTTTAGATAGTTTGGCACCTTGGAAAGAGGGTGATGACTATGCATTTTGGCGTGTAAATGCCTTAGCAAATAACTTAACGAATACACGTTACTTTAATTACACATTGGTAGATACGATTAAACCTGATCCAGTTCAGCCTACTTTAGAGTTAGCGCCAGATCTTCAAGCTTTAGTCGATCAACAGAAAATCCAACAATCTCAATTGCTAAATAGTCAACAGAAAGCAGAATTGGCAAGACAAAAAGTAACTTCTGCACAACAAGTGACGCAAAATGTCGTTGATGAAACACAATTCTCTGGAGGTCAACCCCCTCAAGCCTATGCTCTAGCACGCTCTATGCCCTTATCACATGAACATGATGATGAAGAAGATGAACGCCGGAAATTAGAAGAGCAAACGAGAATTGAGAAAAAAATTCCAGTCGTAGTAACGCTTAATGCCGACCGTTTGAATAGTTTAGAAACTGGTATTGGTTACGGTACAGACACGGGTGCTCGTGTGCGTAGTCAATACAGACGAGCAATTGTAAATAAGTATGGTCATGCATTTGATGCCAATATTGAGGTTTCACAAATTCGTCAATCTATAGATGGGCGATATAGCATTCCTTATAAACATCCGTTAAATGATTATTTTAATGTTGTCGGTGGTTACGAGCGTGAAGAGCGCAATGACATTGGCCCAGATATTAATTTATTGGTTGAGTCCGCTGTTTTAGGTGGTGAACGTGTTATTAAAAATCCTTTGGGTGATTGGCAACACATCATTGGTTTACGTTACCGTTTAGATCGCCTAACTAAAAAAGGTGATATTGATATCAATGAATTACCTGACGCTTTTAAAGTATCAGGGATTGATTCGGAACAAGAATCCTTGTTATTTGGATATGAACTTTCTAAGACCAATAGTAATTCCCTCTTGAATCCAACCAAAGGTTTTAAGCAAACCTACAAGCTTGAATTAGGGACAGAGTCATTATTATCAAATGCAAATATGGCAATTTTGACAGGTGGATGGCGTTTTATTTATTCATTGGGTGAAAATGAAAATCACCAATTTGTAGGTCGAGCTGACACCAGTTATATTTTCACAGATGATTTTAAAAAAGTGCCTTATAACCTCCGTTTCTTTACAGGTGGAGACCAGTCCTTACGCGGTTTCGATTACAAAAGTCTTTCGCCAGAGGAGAACGGTTTTAAAATCGGTGGACAAGCTTTAGGCGTAGGATCTTTAGAGTACAATTATCAGTTTAAAGATGGTTGGCGAGCAGCAATTTTCTCTGATTTTGGTAATGCGTATGACAAACAGTTTAGTAACCCAACCGAATATAGTATTGGTGTTGGTATCCGTTGGAGATCACCAATAGGACCAATACGGCTTGATGTGGCATCTGGTATTTCCAATGACAATAACCCGATCCGATTACATTTTTTCATCGGCTCACAGCTTTAATAATTTAAAAACATCCTTTAGAAAAGCTCAAACAATTTTAGGTTGATTATGACGGAAGTAGAACCGCAACTAACGCCACCAGTTGGACCAAGACCAGAACGACGCATCGTGAGAAGTGTTGCTTTAATTTTGTCGATCATACTTTTGTTATTGGTTAGCTCTTTAATCGTTATGATTTCTACCGACAAAGGCAGTCGTTTTTTATTAGATCGGGTATTGCAAAGCCAAAAAATGATTCGTTATGAATATGAGGGGGGAAATTTACTCAGAGGAATCATCCTTAAGAATGTTTTAGTTCAATTAAAAGCTGTAGATGTTACTTTGGATCGTGCTGATGTTTCTCTTGGTTGGCGCGCAATCTTAAATAAAGAAATACATTTAAGTCATGCTGATGTACGTAATCTGAAAGTGATCAACAAAAAATCGCCTTCAGGTAAGCCATTTGCCTTTGATGCAATCAAACTTCCATTCGTATTGCGTGTAGATGAAGCAACTCTTGATCATCTTGAGATTAAAGCTCAAACATCGAAAGTTGGTTTTAATGATATTTACTTGAAAGATGCCCTATGGTCTGGAACCAAATTAGAGTTTAAGGATTCTAAAATGGATATGGGATATTTAGCAGTCCAACACGCCACAGGGAAAATGGATTTTAGTGGTAAATATCCAATTAATGCGAAAGCAGATCTAATCATTCCATCGTTAAAAAGTTTAAATATTCATACTATTAAAGTTGTTGCAGCGGGATCTTTAGATACATTAAAAGCAGGTGTCGCAACACAGACCCCAGATTTATTAACAGGTTGGGCTGTTATACACCCGGTGCGTGATCACGTACCGATGCAAGGCGAACTGCTTTTTAAAAATTATCATTTACCTTTGTTGCAAGAACAGAAATTATTTGCCAAAGATGGTGTTGCAAGATTTAGCGGCGATATTCGAAAATTGGTTTTAAATCTAGATACCGATTTGACAGGTGAGCAAATCCCCGAAGGTAAATACAATGCTTTAATGGAGACAGATCTAAAGAATCAATTGAATATTCAAGACTTTAATGGTCAATTAATGGGTGGATCTATTGCACTCAAAGGTTTAGTCAATTGGCATGAGCATGTTTCATGGGATATTCAAGGTCGTTTGGATCATTTAAACCCTAAAGATAAAACTGTTCCGCAAATCGCAAAGGATTTTTTACCGCCTAATTTAGATGCTAATTTAAGTTCATCTGGGTCTATGGAAAAAGGTTTAGCTTTAAGTGCACAGCTTGCTTTTGATCAATATGAAACTTGGGCTGTTAAACTCAATCAAGCTGCACCGAAAGATCACAAACCACAGCCGATGCTATTAAATGTGGCATGGAAAAATATAGATCGGGCAGTTCCTTATATTGGTTGGTTGACTAGCGAAGACGGTCATACCGACATTGCCTTAAAACAAGGTCAACAAGATATTTATGTTTCTACAACAGTAAAACCTCATGAGAAAGCATTATTACCAACGGGTAAATATGATGCCCGTCTTGATATAAAATCAAATCTACTGAATGTTGAAAACTTTCGTTATCAGGCTGCGAAAGGGAGTTTATCTGGGCAAGCAAAAGTTAAATTACCTACTGAAAAGCAACAGTTAGCCTGGCAGGCTCAGCTTAAAGCCAAGAATTTTAATCCACAAACAGTCGTTGCTACTGCACCTGTTAATTTATTAAATGGCGATATTAAAGCAACTGGTTTTGCAAAACCGAATCGACAGATCATTCAATTTGATCGTATTGATTTAAAAGGTCAAATTGTTCAGTCAGATCGTATAGAAACCGTTGCATTAAAAGGCAAAAGTACAGCCGCTTTAATGTTTAATGATCAGAAGTCTGGTGGAGGTTTTAAAAGTTTTGCAGTTGATTACAGCGGTTCATTAAATGCATTAAATCAAGGCAATGGATTGTTGAAAATCAACGTGGCAGGAACACCAGAATATATAAAAATTAATGAGTTAAAACATGATGGCGTGGCAGGTAAGATTTTTGCTACAGGTGCTGTGAACCTAAAAGATAAACTTGGTTGGGATATCAATGCATCTTTAGTACGCTTCAAACCACAGTATTTTGTTTCAACACTTAAAGGTGAACTCTCAGGGCATGTTAAAACACAAGGCGTTTGGTCTGAAAAGCTGAAGCGCATTGATATTCGGGATTTAAACGCGGCAGGTTTTCTCAATAATAAACCTGTTCGTGGTCGTGGTAACCTTACTTTGTTGCTAGACTCCAACCAGAAAGGTTTTTTACCGCAACAGTTTGAAGCCAATAACTTATTTTTTGCCTATGCTCAGAACCAGTTACAAGCCACAGGCAATGCACAAAGTTTAAGAGTGAAACTAAATGCTCCAGCCTTGTATGAGCTTTATCCAGGTTTGCAAGGTCGTGCCTACGGCGTTTTAAACGTTCAATCACAGCCACGTTTAAAAGCAACTGCAAATATTGCCGTGGATAACTTCGCATTCAAGGATGTGGCAAGCGTTAAATCACTGCGTATTCAGGGTGAATTGCCGACTTCTGAAGCAACACCTACATTATTAGTTGCCAAAGTTGATCATTTACGTAGTGGTAATCGTGAAATAGAAAATGCAACGATTAACTTAGGAGGCACGCGCAAAGCACATATATTAAAAGTTGAAAGTAATAATCGCCAATCTAATTTTTATGTACAGCTTGCAGGTGGTTTCAATCAGAACAATGAATGGTTAGGACAATTACAAAAAGGTCACTTTAAATCACGCCGTATTGATTTAGTACAAAATCAAAGTGCAGCCATCATTTATTCTACAGCCCAATCTGAACTTTATATTGGACAGCATTGTTGGCAAAGTCTGCATAGTCAGGTTTGTTTAGATCAATCGGCACGTATTAGCCAAAATAAAGGTAATTTTTCAGTTGTTACTAAAAATCTAGATTTAAATGATTTTGCGGTATTTATGCCAGAAGGTTTAGCAGTTACTGGTCAACTGAATGGTTATGCTCGAGCTTCGTGGGCTAAAGGTAGTCACCCAAAACTAGATGCAAGTTTAGTCACTCGTAAAGGAGCATTGGGCCTTGCACCTGATGATCCTCAAGATATTGCGACCACAGTCACCTATGATGAATTGAGCTTAATCGCGAAAAGTGTCAATGATGGCTTATTATTCCGTGTGGATATGAAAACACCGGACATTGGTACAGGTTACGCTAACGTGATCGTGAATCCATTTCAAAATGGAATGCCAATGCGTGGTGAAGTTGCTTTTGATAATGTACAACTCAAAGTATTCAAGCCATTTATTAAAGATGTGCGTTCAATGGCGGGCACGCTTGCACTGGCTGGAAAAATTAATGGCACACTGACTCAACCACAATTTACAGGTGAAATGCGCTTAAAAAATGGCGCAATTAGTATGATTTCACTGCCTGTAAATTTAAACAACATTCAGCTTTATTCATCTATTCGACAAGATTCAGCCAGTATTGATGGTGCGTTCAACAGTGGACAAGGGGTTGGGCGATTAAAAGGTAGCTTCAATTGGAAAGAAGATCCTCATCTCGCGCTTAGTTTGAAAGGTGATAATCTTTTAATTCGCCAAGCGCCGATGATTACCGCAATCGTGCAACCTGATTTAAATTTGGATGTTTACCCATTTAAACAACAATTGAGTTTAAGAGGAACGATTGATGTACCACGTGCTCGTATTTCAATGCCAGAGACTACTGCACCAGTTGTAAATATTTCACCAGATGTACGAGTCGTACAGCAAGGACAAGATTTACTTTCGACATTGAAAGCAGCTAAACCGTGGGATATTCGCGCGGATATGACTCTGACATTGGGCAATCAAGTGATCTTCCAAGGTTTTGAAAGTAATATTCCATTGGTTGGTCGCTTGCATTTATCACAACGTGGTTTAGAAACTGCAATGCGAGCAAATGGTGCAATTGGCGTGAGTCAGAAAGTGAAGATTGAAGCTTATGGTCAAAGCTTAGATTTGAACCGCGCAATCGCACGTTTTAATGGTCCACTTGCGAATCCGACACTTGATATTGATGCGAATAAATCAGTCCAAGGTAGTATGGTTGGTTTACGTGTGACTGGGACAGCAACCGTTCCAAATGTTCAAATTTATAATGATGCAGGTTTATCTGAACAAGAAGCATTGAATGCATTGGTCACAGGTCGTATCAATGAAGGAAGTAGCGGCCTAAGTAATACAGAAGGCTTTAAATCTGATGTAAACAATACCATTGCAGCCGCAGGCATCAGTATGGGCTTAGGAGGAACACGGGCGTTAACGAATCAGATTGGTCGAACATTTGGTCTCAGTGGTTTAGCACTTGATGCACAGGGTACAGGTGATGACACCCAAGTGAGTTTAACGGGCTATATCACGCCAGACCTGTTTATTCGTTATGGCATAGGCGTATTTACACCTGTAAATAAATTGACCTTGCGTTATCAAATGAATCGCCGTTTATACTTAGAAGCCAGTCAATCTTTAGAGAGAGCCATTGACGTATTCTATAATTGGCGTTTTTAAAGCTTTTTTAGAAAACCTGTTTTATGAAAATAAAGCAGGTTTTTTTATGCTGGGTATTTTTAAAAATATGCTAAAATAAAAATAAGCTATTGAAAAATATAAAGATTAATGACATTTTTGGGAGAGAGTGGATGAAACCTGTCACTTTAAGTCAACTTTTGGCAACTATAGGCTTAATATTGCTCAGCTTTACAATCCAAGCACATGCAAAAGAGTATTATAAATGGGTCGATTCGAAAGGAGTAACGACTTATTCTGCAACACCACCGCCCACTCAGAAGCAAGATCCTCAACTTGATCCAACTAAAAAAAATATAAATACAACAGTGACAACTCCCAGTGCGATAAATGTTTCCGTGGCCAATAACAAAGAACAAAAAAATGTTCCAACGGTAACGACACAAACAGCGAAATCAACAGGTACAACTACTGCAACCTCAAATGCAACCATTACAGCCGCGAGTGAAGCACTAATCCCTGTGAAGAATTGCAATGGTGTAAGATGTTGGGATGCGAAAGGTAAACCTTATAATTTAGTTGCAGGCACAACCTATCTTTCTTCTACAGGCGGTAAATGTCAGAAAATGGGTAATAGCATGCGTTGCAGTAAATGATTTGTATTATTTTATTGCAGCTCATACGGATTTAAACGCTTCTTTTTTGCAAAATGAACAACTTTCAGTATGATGTGTGCATCAAATTAATCGCAGTACGATGATGAAAAAAGTTTTTTTGATTGCAATAGGTTTGGTGCTAGTTGGTTGTGCAGATAAAAAGCAATTAACTCCAGCAGAACAGTGGCATGGTTATTGTGTCAGTGTGGGCAATGCAGCGCGTTCAATTACTTTGGACCGTCAAAATGGCATTGAACAAAAGCAAGCAAAAGAACATGCAGATAAAATTGAAGATGAAACAACACGTAAATTTATCTTTGAAATTATTGAAACGGTATATGCAATGCCAATTGATCAACTGAAGGCGAATCCTGATGCAGAACGTGAACAGTTGAAACAGAAATTTACTGAACAATGCTTGGCTACACCACATGACCAGCTACCAAAGTATAAATCATTTTAATAGGTTCATTTGAAAGACACATCAGTTGTCTTTTTTTATGCATGTAATTTGTTGTTTTATTAAGCTTTGATCTAAGACCAAAGCGGTATTCAAAAGAGATGAACATTTCGCTATAAAATAATGGGCATCACGTAGAAATACGGTAGTTGCATTAACTTTTAACGCGAAGTCTAGTAAAATTTTGCTGTCCATATTACTTGTAAAGCTTGTAGCAAGCTGGAACTTGCAAGTAATTTTTTAAAAAAGAGGAATAACACTGTGCTAGAAGCTTACCGCCAACACGTTGAAGAACGTGCCGCACTCGGAGTCCCACCGAAGCCGCTTGATGATGCTCAAACTGCTGAACTTGTAACTTTATTAAAAAATCCACCAGCAGGCGAAGAAGCATTTTTAGTAGATTTGCTTGAAAACCGTGTTCCAGCAGGTGTTGACCAAGCTGCATATGTTAAAGCTGCTTTCTTGGCTGCTCTAGCAAAAGGCGAAGCAACTTCTCCACTTGTAACTAAAGAGCGTGCAGTTTACTTACTAGGTACGATGCTTGGTGGTTATAACGTTGCTCCTTTAGTTGAACTTCTTGACAATGCTGAGCTTGCTGAATTAGCTGCAGAAGCATTGAAGAAAACTCTTCTTGTATTTGATGCATTCCATGACGTAGCAGACAAAGCAAAAGCTGGCAATGCTGCGGCTAAAGCTGTTTTACAATCTTGGGCTGAAGCAGAATGGTTCACAAGCCGTGCTGACGTTCCAGAAGAAATCAAAATCACTGTGTTTAAAGTAACAGGTGAGACCAATACTGATGACTTGTCTCCAGCTCAAGACGCTTGGAGCCGTCCAGATATCCCATTACACGCAAATGCAATGTTGAAAAACGAGCGTGACGGTATCTACCCTGAAAAACCAGGTGAAGTTGGTCCATTAAGCCAAATCAAAGAATTGATCGCGAAAGGCAATCAAGTTGCTTACGTGGGTGACGTTGTTGGTACGGGTTCAAGCCGTAAATCTGCAACTAACTCTGTACTTTGGTTCTTCGGTAACGAACTTCCACACATTCCAAACAAAAAAGATGGTGGTGTGTGCTTAGGTTCTAAGATCGCTCCAATTTTCTTCAATACAATGGAAGATGCAGGTGCATTACCTGTTGAAATCGACGTTGCGAACATGAACATGGGCGACGAAGTTGTATTGAAAATTGATCATGCTGCTGCAAAAGTTACTGCATTCAAAGACGGTGTACAAATTGCAGAAGCTGAGCTTAAAACGCCTGTACTATTAGACGAAGTACGCGCTGGTGGTCGTATTAACCTGATTATTGGTCGTGGTTTAACAGCTAAAGCGCGTGAAGAATTAGGTCTTGAGCCTTCTACTTTATTCCGTACTCCAGTACAACCTGCTGATACTGGTAAAGGTTTTACACAAGCTCAGAAGATGGTAGGTCGCGCATGTGGTCTTCCTGAAGGTCAAGGTATCCGTCCTGGAACTTACTGTGAACCTAAGATGACCACTGTTGGTTCTCAAGATACAACTGGTCCTATGACGCGTGACGAGTTAAAAGACTTGGCGTGCTTGGGCTTCTCAGCTGACTTAGTGATGCAGTCTTTCTGTCACACTGCTGCGTATCCAAAACCAGTTGACGTAACAACTCACCATACATTACCAGACTTCATCATGAACCGTGGCGGTGTATCTTTACGTCCAGGTGATGGTATTATCCACTCTTGGTTAAACCGTATGTTACTTCCAGATACAGTTGGTACTGGTGGTGACTCACATACTCGTTTCCCAATCGGTATTTCATTCCCAGCGGGTTCTGGTCTGGTTGCGTTCGCAGCTGCAACTGGTGTTATGCCACTTGACATGCCTGAGTCTGTACTTGTTAAGTTCAAAGGTAAAATGCAGCCTGGTATTACTTTACGTGACCTTGTACATGCGATTCCTTACTATGCGATCAAAGCTGGTGACTTAACTGTAGAGAAGAAAGGTAAGAAAAACATCTTCTCTGGTCGTATCCTTGAGATCGACTTAACAGAAATGGAAAATGACTTGACTGTTGAGCAAGCATTCGAGCTTTCTGATGCATCTGCTGAACGTTCTGCTGCTGGCTGTTCAATCACTCTTTCTGAAGAGAAAGTTGCTGAATACCTACGTTCTAACATCACCATGTTGAAGTGGATGATCGCAGAAGGTTATGGCGATGCTCGTACAATAGCGCGCCGTGCTGAAAACATGCAGAAGTGGTTAGATAACCCAAGCCTGTTAAAAGCTGATGCTGATGCAGAATACTTAAAAGTTTACGAAATCGATCTTGCTGACATCAAAGAACCAATTCTTTGCTGCCCGAACGATCCAGATGACGCTAAACTTCTTTCTGAAGTTCAAGGCGACAAAATTGATGAAGTATTCATCGGTTCTTGTATGACAAACATCGGTCACTTCCGTGCTGCAGGTAAATTGCTTGAGCAAGTACCAGGTGGTTCTTTATCAACTCGTCTTTGGATTGCGCCACCAACGCGTATGGATGAGCATCAGTTGATGGAAGAAGGCTTCTATAACATCTATGGTAAATCAGGCGCACGTACTGAAATGCCAGGTTGTTCACTCTGTATGGGTAACCAAGCACGCGTAGCACCGAACACAACATGTGTATCGACTTCTACTCGTAACTTCCCGAACCGTTTAGGTCAAGGTGCAAACGTTTACTTGGCATCTGCTGAGCTTGCGTCTGTAGCTGCGGTTCTTGGTAAATTACCAAGCCCAGAAGAATATCAACAGTACGCGTCACAAATTGACAGCGCTGCTGCTGACATCTACAAATACTTGAACTTCGATAAGATGAGCGAATATACAAAAGAAGCTGATCAAGTTGATACCAAGAAAATTCAGGCTGCTCAATTGACTTAATTTGTTGATTTAGCTATAAATAAGGGCTGAGTAATCAGTCCTTATTTTTTGGATATATTGTGGATATAAAAAATCAATTATTAAGTTTGATCGATCATGTTGTAAAGACTAATGAAGAAAACATTGTAAAAAATAAATCTAAGGGTGAGTATTTTAATCTTATTAAAATAATGGGAATGGCAACAAGTGAAGTACATACACATACTCCAATTATTGCTGACTTACTCAATCCTAAAGGGAGTCATGGACAGGGAAGTATCTTTCTTAAAATATTTGTCGAATATTTCTCACTGAATTTTGATATAAATACAAAAGTAATTGTAGAAAGGGAAAAACGAGAAGGAAAAGATCAAATTGATATTTTAATAAGAAATGATCATCAAATAATGATTATTGAAAATAAGATTTATGCCTCAGATCAGAGTAAACAATTAAATCGTTATTATTCATATTGTATAGCAAAGAATAAACAGCCAATATTGATTTATTTATCTCTATTGGATGCTCAACCAAGTAAAAAATCTTTAGGTCATATCCTCAGAAATGAGGAGGATGGTTGTTACTATTTGAATGGTGATATTACACAACCAGTTGATCTTTCAATATTGAATTATCAAAATGACTTGCTGGGTTGGTTAAGTGAGATAGAGCAATATTTAAATGATCAGACGAATATCTTGGCTGCTATACAGCAATATAAAAATTTAGTTCTACAAATGACAGGAAATATTATGTCGAATAAAAGTGCGATCAAGGAATTATTACTTTCTGTTGATTCGAAACAGTTTAAAGCTATTTCAGATATTAATCATATATTTCAGAGTCAAGAATTTCGTGGCGAATTATTAGAGAGATTTTTTAGTGAAATTGATACAAGTTTCAATCACTATCAAGGATATTCAATTTCACTCGATAGTAAATATAATAATGTTCGGCATGATTTGTCAAAATGTAAAAGATGGTTCAAAAATTTACAAAAATCAAAGCGAATGAGTCGAGATTTTATAGGGTGTATTTTTGAGCATGAAGCAGTACCTTTATTAAAGTTTATGATTATTGTGGTCACAGAAGGATTGCATTATGGTGTGGTTTGTGAAGATAGTAATATCAATTTAAAAGATGTTATTGATGATTCTTTATGGTTATCTCAGAGCAATAAAAATAAACTAGAGATGTCTTGGATGAGTAAATTGGTATGCAATATCCGTAATTTTGATTCAATAACTCTTGATTTATTAGTTACTCAAGATAATGAAATATTTGATCGTTGGATTGGTGAAGTGATTGCCAATTTTAATTCTGTTATTGAAGAATTTAAACAATTAGATGAAGCTAAATGATGAAAATAGGTATATTCTGGTATGACAAAAACCAAGTCATTGGGATTGCCCATAACTTTGTTTTGTCTGATGTAGATTCATTAGGCCTGATTGATAGTTCTTATACTCATGTTGGGTATTGGGAAATATTAAGATACCAATTTGACCATTTAAAATATCTAGAATATGAGGAAATACCAAGAGGTCGAGTGATCTTTAATATTAAAATGAATCAAACCATTGTTTATATGGATGCAAAACTGTTCAAGAAACCAATTGCTCAAAAAGTTGAAAGTTTTTTTGATTTAGACTTTGAACAAGTAAAATGGAAAAAAGATCCACATTATTATACAATCAAATAGCAAATATAGACTGATAAGAAATATATTCCGTACTCTTGTCAATCACAATATAAAGATTTCAATGAAACTTACGACGAAGCCAGTTTTCAAAAATCCATTAAGAGTGGTCTAGACTAAACCAAAGATAGAAATGACTTATCAAACGCTCAGGCAACATGATACATTTTAACCTGATTTATATAACGATAAATATGGTATGGCTCAATTTTCATGGCAACAGCTAAGACAGTTTGTTTATAACAATCTGCATGATGATGACTATAAAAGTAAGGTGAGTACCTGTGTCAACTACTTACTGATTTCCCTAATCATTGCCAATGTTGCAGCGGTGCTATTGGAGTCAGTGGATGACTTGTATAAGCTATATCAGCCTTATTTCAATATTTTTGAAAATCTCTCAATCCTTATTTTTAGCGGTGAATATTTATTAAGGCTATGGAGCATCGTTGAAAAAAATCCACAGGAATCAGCATGGAAACAACGGTTTCGCTGGATGAAAAGTGGCGGGGCGATTATTGACCTAATGGCGATTTTACCTGCATATCTGAATTTCTTTGTTCATATCGATTTGCGTTTTTTACGAGTTCTACGTTTATTCCGCTTACTCAAACTGACCCGATATTTTGTTTCATTACAGATATTATTAAGGGTAATTCAACGAGAAAAAGGTTCTTTCCAAGCAGTTATTTTCATTTTGGTCATTATGATTGTGATGACGGCATCCGCAATTTATGTGGTGGAAAATAAAGCTCAGCCTGAAGCATTTAGCTCAATTCCAAAAGCAATGTGGTGGGCGGTTGTTACATTGACAACAGTGGGTTATGGTGATGTAACACCAGTAACCAATTTAGGTCGAATACTAGGTGCGTTTATTACTATTCTAGGTGTTGGTATTGCAGCTTTGCCTGCAGGTATTTTGGCTTCAGGTCTTGCAAATGAATTAAACCAGCGCAATCAAAGACTGGAACAGGAGTTTCGGGAAGTTCTGCAAGCCAAAGGGCTGGACTTGTTGCATGACCAAGTTGAAATTGAACGAATTCGGAAAAAAGTGGGTTTACCAAAAGAGCAGACCCATGAAATTATCATCCAGTTGGTTAGGGAGAAGCTGCTTGAAGATCAGCAACAGGAAAAAAAGAAATATCATTACTGTCCGCATTGTGGTGAAAAATTATCCGAATAAACCTCAAGTTTATTGTCAAGTTTAATGAAAAATAGAGTTGAGGATCAATTTTAAGAATCGAGTCATGTTAAGACAAAATAATAAAATTAGAGGAGATTATATGAGTCAAAAACTGATGTTGTGTTGTGCGGCATTTATTCTTATGTTGATTTTAATCATTTCAGGTATTCATCCATTTGACCGTGGTACATGGGTGATGGAGGTTTTGCCTGTCTTAATTATTGTTCCATTATTGATTTACAACTATAAAACATTTCCGCTCACCAATCTTTTGTATAGCTTAATTTTCTTGCACGCCATTGTTTTAATCGTCGGTGGGGCATATACCTATGCACGTGTACCTTTAGGTTTTGAGATCGCTCAATGGTTCAGTTTAGATCGAAATCCTTATGACAAGATTGGACATTTTATGCAAGGTTTTGTGCCTGCCATTGCTGCACGGGAAATTTTGATTCGACATCAGATTTTAGCCAAAGGGAAAATGCTCAGTTTTATTGTGATCTGTATTGTACTGGCCATTAGTGCGACTTATGAATTGATTGAATGGGCAGCTGCATTAGCGCTTGGACAAGGTGCGCAAGAGTTTCTTGGTACACAAGGATATGAATGGGATACCCAGTCTGATATGTTTTTTGCCTTAATTGGAGTAATAACTGCCTTGCTATTGCTGTCCAAATGGCATGACCGACAAATTGCAAAGCTGATGAATTGATCTTAATCAATGTATGAATCTGTCATTAAGAAACGACAGATTCATTTTTCTGTGAGTATTTTGCATACGCCAGTGCAATGAGCAGAATTGCCAAACCACCCAGGCTTAAAACAAAACCTACCCAGATCGGTGCTAACCAACCCATATTATGGCTAAGTACCCATCCTCCAAGAAATGCGCCTAAGGCATTGGCTAAATTAAATGCAGAATGATTTAATGATGCCGCTAATGTTTGTGCATTCCCTGCGATGTCCATTAAATGTGTTTGTAATGCGCCACCTAATCCAATCACAGTGAAACCAATCAGAAATAAGGCTGTAATCGCAGTATAGAGATTAGACATCATAAAACTTGCAAGTACAAAGGCGAGTGCAGAGCTCACCAAAATTCCAATCATCGTTTTAAATAGGCTTTTATCTGCTAGCCAGCCTGAAACGAGACCTCCAATCACCATACCAACACCCCAAATGGCTAGCGCAATCGGGACGATACGAATATCGGCGTGTGTATATTCAGTTAAAATTGGAGATACATAACTATAAGCAGAGAACATACCACCAAAACCAACTGCACCCACGGCAAGTGTTAGCCACATATTGATGTTTTTTAGACCTGCCAATTCCGCTCTAATACTGGCTGACTTTTGTAGTGGAATAT
>NZ_JAMFKZ010000034.1:0-21663 GCF_023488045.1 Acinetobacter sp. ANC5681 | reverse complement strand
AAATCAAATGGCAGAAGACTTTTATCGGTTAGCTGCCTAGAATCTCCCAAGTGAAAGTCTCCTGCTAATTCAGCACACATCAACTCATTGAGACATACCAGCTACAAGTTTCTCTTAGCATTTCTTGTCCCTGACAGCTACCCCACCACGCTAGTTGAAAATTAGCTCGATTCCAGTCTAGATATATTTTCAAATCAATATTTTTATTTTCAATAAACTTTTCTCCATTAAATTTTTTCATCAAATAATTGTTAATATAAAGCTTGTAGTTCTGAATTTTCTTCTCAAAAAATATATTTAAAAAGTCTTTTGTTTTAAATTCTTTAAAGTAAATAGATTTATCAAATACTTTTTCATCATAGGTTACTATACATTCGATTAGACCTAAATTCAGGGATTTCTCATGTTCAATTATATAAAATGGCATGTGTTCTAAAAAATTAGAATCTTCTAGAAACCGTTTATATTTTTCAAATTCCTCATGGCAATTTACAGCAAGTAATTGAAGTAATTTTGTTGGAGTACTTGCTCTCAAAATATTGGAATATGCTTTTTTGATCTTTTGTTCCTCTTCCTTGTTATCTAAAGAGATCCTACCATCAATATTCTTAAAAATTTGATAAAGACAAATAAAATATTGTGAAAGTTCAGCATTTTTTAAGATTTTCTCTCTTCTGCTAGAATGGTCTTTATCTCGACCACTGAACTGGCATCTAAAAACATCATGATAAATTTCATTTATTTTTATCTGTCCATAATCACCTGTTTTATATAATATTTCTTCAATTCTTTTAAGATTATGAAATAACCCCCAGAATATTGCATCAAACTGTTGATTACTTAGTAACTCATTACTATTTCTTAACTCTTTTTTACTTACATCTAAAGTCTTAGAAGTTATCAGCCATGTTGCAAATAATAATAAAACACTAATTAAGCCAATTATTGGATTTAAAGTCCCCCCCACAAAATCACCAAAAGCTCCCCATGTCGATACATACTCTTCTTTGGCATTTGGAAGTAAATAAGGGAATTGATTTCTCAAAATAGCATTTTCAGTTTTAAGCACATCTACGTAAAAGAAATAATAAAGCTGGGCAAAATAAAAAACTACTCCCCAAATTGCTATCACCCCAACAACTCTTAGGAAAATCTTACAGTCACTCATTGCTTGATTTTTTTAAAGGTTAAATGTTGGTGATTATCTTAACTTATCTAACACAATCTCATATATAAGAACTCTTAAATTTTCTTTAAAATTAAGCTAAAGTACTTGTACACTTAAAAAAACTCTCGTACTTTTAAGTATTTTCATTTTAAAACAAATCAAATAGTTACAATCTTAAATCCACAAATAGAAGAGTAACTAATTATTCTTCATAGTACATACCTAAAGATAGAAAAATATTATTCCTTTCTCACCACGCCCAATTTATTCCAAATATCAGGTGTTAAAAAAGTCGTGACCAATTTATTTAAATCAATATAACGCAAGGTACCTTGCAACTGCTGTCTGACCGCTGGATCTTTGACAATATCCTCACCCGCACTCTGACCTAACTTCTGAAAAGCTTCGCCAACAGCTTGAATCCCCTCAGCCTGAATCACAGCCTTAGTCTGAGTCGAACACTGTTCAACAATCACACGCTGTAAAACTTGTGCCAATTTCTGATCTAACTGATTCTTTTGCTCAGGCGTGACACTACTAAAACCCTTTAAATCAGGATGCGCTGCTAAAGCCGTAAATGTCCATTGCAACACCGTGGTTTTATCTGCTGCTGTCGTGGCTTTCACCAAACAATCACTCAGTTGATCAACTGTTGGCCCTGCTATAGCTATTTGCATTGTCCCCAACACAGCCGCAGCCATCAATACAGAACGACTCAAATGAGAAAATTTACGGCGAGATGAGGTATAAATAGTAGGAGACATAAGCAAAGTTCCAAAAAGCAATCAGTCTCTTTGTACCACGCACTATACAAATCATCTGTTATGACGCTATAAATTGCGTAAGCCCAAACCTTTAAAACTTAGGCAAAATGTAAAACCCGAATTTAACCTTGTCCTTGATAATCCCAATGTGCAGGAATATTTGGCTGCTTTGGCACTTTGTTTAGATCAATATTGAGATTGCGACTCCCCTTAAATGATTTCTCACCTGAATCTGATGCTGGTGAGACTTCTAAACTATAACGATAACGGAATTGCCACAACATCGGTTTAATCCGACGAATATCTAGACTCAAACGATCTTCATCATGGCACTTGCCTCTAGAACTTTCATAATCCTGTTCAGAGAAACATGCCCGAATCATGCGATTAAAACTAAAAGGATAATTTTCAATAAAGCGATGTGTCTGCCCTGAATCCTTTAATTCATAAAAACTAGCGCGCTCAATCCCTGCCCCACCACCCGAATACATTTCTGAAAAAGTATCAATCACGGCAACGGCATAACGGTTTTGATCCATAGGAAATAGTTTAGGAAAAACATATTGGGTAGACCGTGCTGTTTCCTCAGAGGGCGCTAATTGCATATGCCACTGATGAGATAATTTCAGTCCAGTTGTTGATAGATGAAATTGAGCAATATCACTTCCTGACAATAACCATAGATTTTGATCCGCAGTTTTTAAACTACGCCATTGTGCTTGCTGTGGACAGATACCTTTAAGTTGCTCACATATTTGCGTTTGTTCAACTTGGCTGAGTTGTCCTTTTTTAAACTCTAAAATCTGCAACGGTGCAGCAAAAATTGAGGAACTAAAGCAGCTGAATGAAACTGTTAAAATCAGCCCACGTAAATGAATTTTATGATTCAGCATGATATTTCCTTAGGCTATTTTTATATATTCAAAATGCTATTTTACAACTGCTTCGATTTTATCAAGCTCCCATACTCCGCCCGCAGCAAGCCCTTTACACATACCTGTCCACATATCTTTGGTATGTACAAATTTCTGCCCATCCCAAACCCATTCATCACTTGACCAGCAGTCTCCAATTCCGCGTCCTTTTTGTGAGCTACTGATTATCCCATCCCCAGAATCTGAGGCATGTTCAGTCACAAAGATTGCTTTTCCTGTTAAAGACTCATCCAGCACCCAAGCTCCATATCCCTCGTTATATGCTCCTCGCCAGCACAGAGTCGTTGCCAATACTTTTTTATTGCTTAATTTGTAAAGTTCAATCGACTGAGGTTTTACGCCATCACTAGTATAAACTCCCTCACAAAAACCACCTTGTTTGGGTGTGGGTTGTGTTGCCATCAATGATTTATACACTGACTGATGCTGCTTATTATTAGGCTGTAGGGTTAAATAAGGTTTGCTGGCTGTTTTAACCTGTTTCACCATCAATTTCGGTTGAGCTGCCAAAACTTTTACTTCGCTCATTTTCCCTTTTTTGACCAATGCCCCTGTCGTTCCAACACGTTTCTGAAAATCATCAATTTTTAATAAGCTTGCGGTCATACCCGCATCCGAAATATTCCATTGCAGTCGGTTGTTTTTAAATACTATGTCTGCTTTTCCACTGGCTTGTTGCAACAATCCATTCACCTGTGCTGCGGTCAATCTACCCATAAGTGGAAATTCAGTGCCATCTACCAAAACAGCCCCTAAATCCTTGCCATTGACATAAAAATGAATATTTTTAAGCTGATTTTTAGGAATTTGAGGTTCGGTAAACCCATCACCCAAAGCAAACTCGCCTGTGACTTGCTGAGCTTTGCCCGCCTGACGTGTCAATAAGATTGATGCTGGATAATCATCACTAGATTCATTGTGATAGCCCGCAGCTCGACAGGTTCCTGTATTGCTACAGTAAATTTCCCAATCTTGATGTGAAAATGAAATACCTTTGATTTCTTGTGCGAAGCTAGTAGAACTTAGTGCCATAAAGCAGCAAACTGAAAGTATATTCTTCACTGGTATCATTCTGTATTACTCATATTTATTATCAAACTTGAAAACAGTTTAAAGGGCTGATCTACACTTGTCATATGTCATTTTATTGCAGAAGATACTAGCTTAAAGCAAACTGAGTTTGGTCAAATTTAAAAATGAAAAGAACAATTTTATTTCCCACGATTTTAATGAGTATGTTCTCCTCAGCCATTCATGCTGAGATTACAGTATTTAAAGCAAATTTCCCTCAGTTTTCAAATAGTGCAAAAGAACGAAAAGCAGAAAATCAAATTTACCCTCTCGGTGAAGCTTCTTTTACAAATGATGTTCGAGTGCCTTTTTACGGGGTAACCGCACTCAACCCTATGGAAGATAGTTTATTAAAAGACTTTAAATCATGTTCCGCAAAAAGCTGTCATTTCGATTTTAAATTAGATGCTAAACAAGCTGAACAACTCAAGTTATGGGCTATTCCTGAAATAGGAATCGTGCTTGTACCTAGAAATTGGCAAGACATACAATCAAATGCAGGAGCGAATGGTACTGGATCTGCCTTAATTATGAGTCCAAATCAGAAACAAGCAATTCAGCTTTATGATTCATCATTTTGTGTAGGTTGCGGCATGCCAAATGCGACGCTTTATTTTCCACATCTTTTAAAACAAAGTGTGGAATATGAATACGGCGGTTATCAAGATCCACTTAAATTACTAAAGATCGTACACCCTTCAAAACAAATCGCTTTCTTTAGTTATCAGATTCCTAAGCTGAAGAACAGAACATATGGCGTAGCCAAATATCAAGATGAAGACACGTTTAACTTTAGAGAAATCAAAGTCACCATTGATCAATCAGAACAGCATTTGGTTGGAACTATTCTAAATTTTTACAACGCAACTCACTAATCAAATCATAGGCACAAAAAAACCTGCTAAGTTGCAGGTTTTTTTAATCACACTTATTTTTTTAAAATTGACTCGAAAGCTTTTAAACGTTTATAAATTGAGAGTAATTCAATAATCGTTTTCCAAGAACTGATCAGATATTGAAATGATTCACGCACTTTATCAAAGATGTTACTGATTTGGTTGATCAAGCCTAAAGTCATTTTACCTGATGCAATCGCTGGAAATAGGACAACTAAGCTGTATAAAACATCGAGTTGCTTATACCAAATCGCGACTAGATTAAAATAAGCATAGTGGAAATAAAGTCTAAAATAATTTAAACGAACTTTACTGAATAACTCTTTTAACGTGATTGGATCAGCTCTATTCGGATGATCTTCACCATAAACCAGTTCCTTACGATAGGCTGCTTCAACTTTTTGATTGTTAAATTGCAAGCCTGGTAGTTTTTGCCCGACAAACATTAAAATAATCGTACCCACGATAGCCCAAACCACAGCCGCCCACACCAATGAGTGTTTGATTTCACCAACGACAGGTAAGACAGGTACTTTTTCTGAAATTTTGAACAATAACGGTAAAAAGGCAATGAGAACCATCACTGATTTAATCAACTCAACACCTAAATCCTCGACGATAGTTGCGAAGCGCATCGTATCTTCCTGAATACGCTGCGAAGCACCCTCAACGTGACGTAATTGCTCCCAATTTTCTGTGTAGTATTCATTCATTGCTGTCCGCCAACGGAATACATAATGACTGGTGAAAAAGGAATTAATTACGGCAAATGTAACAGCAACCATCGCAATATAAAGGAATGTTAGCGTACCTTTATATAGATCATTAATATTACCGCCACCTTCACTTAGCATCTTTTGGATCATATCCCAAAATGGACCATACCAAGCATTGATCGCAACACTTACCTGCACGCCAAACCAGATATTAAACAAAATAAATGCAGAACCCCAAACTGACCATTTCTGCCATTTATTATCAGAAAAAAATCGCCAGAACCCTGCAAACAACCCTGTAGCAACTATAAACCACAAATAGAACCAAAGTGATGAAGATTCCCAAAAACGGCTGACCCCGACCGAAAGTTCAGCATCAGCATAACCTTTAGGAAAACCAAGATATTCACCCCAACTATGACCACCTGTATACCAAAGCAGCATATTCAGGGCTAACCACACAACGACTGAAATAAAGAACAAGCGTGGGTTAGGAAAAAAAGATTTAAACATCGCGTTTAACAATCCTTGTAGTGTTGCTATTGACGTTGGAACGTCATCCTATAATTTCAAACTTAAATTTGTCTGATAAAAAAGTTTAATGAATGGTAGTTATTTACCTGTTTTCTCAATTTTTTGATAGCTTTTTGTAGCGTATTTACAATTTGTTTAATAAACATCAACTGGATAGACGAACTTAAACATTATCGCTGTCTATCCTTAATTCAATATTTTGCAGAAACTATGGCTCAAGGCTACTCATTTTTAAAGCTAAATCCTGTTGATTTAAATCAACTTGCTTTGTTTTGCTTTTAATTACCCATTGAATATTGGCCAATTTTTCTTTTGCAGCATCAATACCCGCTTGCATAGTCATTTCACGGCCTTTGATATCAAAGATATGCGCTTTTTCACGTAGATCAGGCTGAATGACAATATCTGCATTTTTCAATTCTTCTTCAGCCAAACGTCCTTGCATAATGTTGATATTTTGGTTGAATAGCCCCCAAACATTACTGGTTTCAGTATGAATAGGTTGTGCCAAAATATCCACTGCAATCACCACATCTGCGCCTAAATCCCGTGCAACCTGTACAGGCACAGGACTGACTAGGCCACCATCAACATATTCCACATTACGGATCTTGGTTGGTATAAACATACTCGGAATCGAAGCAGATGCACGTACTGCTTGGCCTGTATTACCATAATTGAATACAGTTTTGGTGCCGTCTTTTAATTCCGTTGCAACCACATACATCGGGATTTTTAACTTCTGTAAAGGAATGTTTTGGACTTGCTCATTCACATAGTCCTCAACTTTTTTACCATCAAAGAAACCTTTTAAACTGATATTCACTTCTCTTACATCGGTAGCCTTAAGCTTAAGCGCAATATCTCTCAACTCTGCAGCGGATTTACCACTTGCATAAATTGAACCTACAATACTGCCTGCACTTGTACCTACAATAAAATCAGGGCGAATACCTTGCTGTTCCAACACTTCAAGTACGCCGATATGAGCATATCCACGTGCCCCACCACTGCCGAGTACTAAGGCAACAACGGGTCTTTTTTCTTGTTGATTAATATGTGCAAAGGGCTGAACAACTGCTTGTACTTGGGCATCTTCAACTAAAGGTTTTAAATGCGAAGTCGTTTGACAACCCGCCAAAATCACCATTGAAAGTCCAAGCGTCAATAATTTAAGCTGTTTCATATGCTGTCTTGCCATATATACGTGGTTCTATCTTTTAATTTTAACGCCATTATTGGTGAAATGCTGTATCAATTTTTATGTATATATCCACAATATATTGATAAAAAGCCCCTCGAAAGGGGCTTTAATTTAGTGAAGTAAGCCTTTATAAATCCAATAACTTACCAGATATCAGAATCTACTTTTTTCTTCAGCTCTGGATATTGATCAATCTTGAACTCTGGTTCCTTGATCCCTTTTTTAAGCTGAGAGGTATAATCTTTCAACAATATGCGTGCCATTGGTGTTAACAGCAGGATTGCCACAAGGTTAATGGTGGCCATCAAGCCCATTGAAAGGTCGGCCATTGACCAGACTAAAGGTACACTTGTGATCGCCCCGAAATAGACCATTGCCAATACCAGCAGGCGGAAAATGAACATGACCTTTGGGTTGTCATTAATGAACTGTACATTGCTTTCAGCATAGGCATAGTTACCAATAATTGAGGTAAAGGCAAACAGGAACAGGATAATGGCAAGGAAGCCTCCACCCCAACCACCAATTTGGCTCTCCAATGCTTTTTGGGTCAATGTCACGCCCTCAAAGCCAGCTTCATGATACAGGCCAGACACCATGATGATGATCGCAGTACATGAACAAACCACGAAAGTATCAACAAATACACCCAGCATTTGTACCAGCCCCTGATTCACAGGATGCTTCACATCAGAGGCAGCTGCAGCGTTTGGCGCTGAACCCATGCCTGCCTCGTTGGAGAACAAGCCACGCTTGATGCCCATCATCATTGCCATAGAAATCATCGCACCAAAGAAACCACCTGCTGCCGCATTGAACTGGAATGCTTCGGTGAAGATCAGTTTAAAAATCTCAGGCAACATCGGCAAGTTGGTTATCGCGATGTACAAGGCGACCATGATATAAAGCAATGCCATGAAAGGAACAATACCTTCGGCAACCCTGGCGATACGCTTGATCCCACCAAAGATGATCAATGCCGTCATAACCACCAATGCAATACCAACCCATGACACTTCAAAATTAAGACTACCGAGACCCAATACAAAATTGGCTTTATCCCACCCCCATGCATGTGAGGTTGCCCCAATAATCGCATTTGCCTGCACGGCATTAAATACAAAGCCATAAGCCAGAATAAGTGACAGTGCAAAAACAATCCCCAGCCATTTTTGTTTTAAGCCCTGAGTAATATAGTACGCAGGTCCACCTCGGAATTGCTTGTTTTGATGGTCTCTCACCTTAAACAACTGGGCAAGCGATGATTCAACAAATGCAGAACTCATGCCAAGAAAGGCAGTGAACCACATCCAGAACACGGCCCCAGGACCACCAATGGCGATTGCTATGGCAACACCAGCAACGTTACCAACACCGACACGGCTTGCAAGACCCGTGACGAAAGCCTGAAATGGTGTAATGCCATGTTCATCTTGCGTCTCTTTACGGCTTCCTTTCATCACAAGAATGCTGTGCAGGAACAAGCGAAGCTGTACCGCACCTGTAACGAATGTGTAAAACACCCCAACCGCAACCAATAAGACGACCAGAAAATTCCAGAGTGGATCATTCAGGAATTGTACCCACGACATCAGCGTGGCATTTAATTGTTCATTCATCACTTATTCGCTTTAAAATATTTTATGTACGGCAGTACATATACGATAACAATCGATGAACCAAAAAAGCCCCACATGGGGCTTTTGATCCGACTTAGGCAAAGAATTTCAAAATTAATTGAATTACTGTTGCATTAATTAAATCAACAAAGAACGCACCACAAAGCGGAACAATTAAAAATGCTTTATGTGATGGTCCATACATGTTGGTAATTGCTTGCATGTTAGCAACAGCTGTTGGCGTTGCTCCCATACCGAAACCACAGTGACCAGCAGCAAGAACTGCTGCATCATAATTTTTGCCCATGACACGGAAAGTAATAAATGCTGCATACAACGCCATGGTAATGGTTTGTGCACCCAAAATTACAACCAGCGGGCCAGCCAAATCGGCTAATTGCCACAACTTTAATGACAACAATGCCATTGCCAAATAAAGTGATAACGACGCATTACCAAATACATCAATTGCACGGTCAAAAATATCAACCTTTAATATGCTTTCCAGAATATTACGCAAAACCACACCACCACCCAATGCCCATACAAAGGTGGGTAACTCAAACCATGTGCCTTTGCTATAACCTGTCATAAACTCAGCAAATGCTAGACACGCCGCAAACATACCCAATGTGGTAATCGCATTATCGGCCGTAATTAAACGTACTTGGTGTGGATTTTCAAATGGTGCGAGTTCATCAGGGTGTTGATCTAAATGGGTATCACGATTCTTAATCGCAGTGGATGATTGCTCTTGAGCAAGGCTATAACGGTTGATTAATAGTTTTGCAAGTGGCCCACCAATGATGCCGCCGATAATCAAACCAAAAGTTGCACTTGCCATGCCTAGCGCTAATGCACCCTGAATTCCATGTTGGCTTTCAAGAATTTCACCCCATGCCCCTGCTGTACCGTGTCCACCTGTTAAAGTAATTGAGCCTGCAATCAATCCGACCAAAGGATCAATACCTAAAAGCTTTGCGAGGCTCATGCCGACAGCATTTTGAACCACGATAAACGAAGCAACACAGACCAGAAAAATAACCAGCCCAAGTCCACCTTCTTTCAACTTCATAAAATTGGCACTCAAACCAATTGAAGCAAAGAAAATCAGCATAAAACTCGTTTGTAATTGGCTACTAAAAACAATGCTATAACCCCACATTGAATGTACCAATAACGAAACAATAGCTGCAACCAAGCCACCAGCTACAGGTTCAGGAATATTGTAACGACGCAAGAAATCAATTTGATTGACAAGAAAACGCCCTAACAGCAGCACAATGACGGCTGAAATCAGGGTATAAAAACCATTAAAAGTAAATTCCATATCTTCTTCCGTTTATTTTATTAGTCTTTTAGACGGTTTTTCCATCATGTAGCTAATAAAATAGTAACTCTCAAATTGAGTGAAAACTCAATCAACTTAATAAAAAGCATACAGTTCTTTGTAAGAACTCAACCAAATAAAGTGATTGGTTTCCACGGATGATTACGTTTATAGGACTAGGCTAGAAGTTGTAGCGAGCCATTGCGCCTACACGGTTATCCTTACCTTTTAGACCATTAAAGGTTTTACGTTCGCCATAGATATATTCCAAACCAAACGTAATCGGAGTAACTGGTGAATACATGATGTTCCACCAACCTTGTTGTAAGGTTTTGTTCTGGGTTGTATCCGCAAAGGCTTGTTGTGCAAACTGATTATTATCTTTTGCAAACATTGCACCATACGCTAAAGTACTACGCAATTTAGGGCTAACTTGATAAGTTGTACCAATAGTGAGTGCATCAAACTCATTCAGATTCAGCTCAAAATTATTGGGATTTACATTAAAAGCACTATTGGTATAGAGCAAAAACTTACTATCACCTTTTACATGCGAATAATCGATCATCGCTTGTAAAGAATCAGTAAATTTATACTTAGTGCCTACCGCAATACCCCACCCTAGATCAGCATCATCAGCTGTTAATTGATTATTATTCTTGTCGTAACTCGCTCTGCTACGCGCTTCTGTTACTAAAACACGGGCTGAAGCCGTACCTTTGCCATCATCAAAATCATATTTTAACTTAGAGGTTAAAGCTGGCGCTCGGTTGTCGTCATTGCCTTTTTCTAAAGCAAGCATATAACTGGTGTCTGGATTAAATTTTCCGCTATAGCGAACCATCGGAGTACGATAAGTACCGATCCCTAAAGGAGAATTGAAATCAATCATTTCTGGCTGTAAATCTGTCGCCAAGAACGTAGATGTGGTTTGACCAAATAACCAATTATTTAAAGTCATATACGCATGACGGATACGAATCGTATCGTTTCTACTACCACCACGAAAATCAATTTCTAATTTCCCACCAACATCTGCTTCTTGAATGGGTGCTTTAAAATCTAGACCTAATCGCGTAACTGTTGCCGTACTATAAAAACGATCACTATTTTTTTCATTGCCTTCGAGATCAACTTTATTGATTCGGTTAAAAATAGCATCGCCGCCTTTTGCCTGATACGAGGCATCGCCACGTAAAAAACCGTATAGCTGTACTTGCGCACCCGAAGCAGAATTAAAACTCAAAGGCGATTTTTGAGCAGCCATTTGAGTATTAGATGAAATATTTTGAGTGGATACTGAAGCAACAGTAGTAGATCGCTGGGTATCGTACTGCGGTACATTATTTTTTTGTTTTGACTGAGGAACATATTGTTCCAATAAAGCTCTTAATTCTTTTACTTCATCTCGAAGTTGTTGAATTTGTTCTTGTTCGCTAGCAGCCTGCGCATTGTTCATCATGAAGACAGCAATGGTAAACGCCAATCCCTGAACTATGAACGGCTTACGGATGAGAGGTAAACTCATGAGAAGCTCCTGTATTCGTGTATATTTCAACATTTTTCATAAGCATAAAATTGGGTAAATAAATATGCTTATCATAGAAAACTTCCCTCACCTTCTTGGTTAGAAAAGCCCAATCGATTTTTGAAAAGGGCGTATTATGCATAAATTTAGATTATTGTGTGTATTTTTTTATTCCAATCATCATAACGATTTCAGCGTGTATCAATAAATACTATTTCTATTTCATTGTGTTACAAATACATTTCTTTTTCACATAAAGATAACAAATTAAAAAATTTTATGGATAATCTCATCTCGTTAATCTTTACTCGACTATTTTTTATTCAAATCTCAATCTACGACTAAAAACCCATCCTCAAATCTATCTTATTACTTTATAGTCTCATTACATGAGAAAGAGCCATAAGCTTAGGAACCTTAAGATGAACATGGAACAAATCCGTTATGTGGATGATGCGATTACAGCCCGTCATTCTGTACGTGCATTTTTAGATACACCTGTTGCAACAGAGACAATTAAGGATATTTTAAATGTTGCCGCTCGTGCGCCATCAGGTACAAACACTCAACCATGGAAAGTTTATGTGGTGACAGGCCAAAAACGCGCCGAGATGATTGAGCGAGTTTGTGCTGCTCAACAAGCACTTTTTCAACAACCAGAACTCGCTGAACAATATCAAGAAACTTTCGCCTACTACCCTGAAACATGGATTTCACCATTTATTGATCGTCGTCGTGAAAATGGTTGGGGACTGTATGGTTTGCTAGGTATTCAAAAAGGCGAAAAAGAAAAAATGGCGGCGCAACAATTGCGTAACTATCAATTGTTTGATGCGCCTGTCGCACTTTATTTTACAGTCAATAAAGCAATGGGAATTGGTTCAAAAATGGATATTTCCATGATGATCCAAAATGTAATGATTGCGGCCAAAGCACGTGGCTTAGATACGTGCCCACAAGCCGCATGGAATCATTTTCATCCCATCGTTTTAGAGGTATTAGATGCCCCAGAAGATGAAGAATTAGTATGTACCGTTGCCTTAGGTTATGCTGATCCTAATCATATCGTAAATACCTTCATTACTCCCCGCGAACCCGTTGAAAACTTTACAGTATTTTTAGACCAGTAAATTGTTTAAATAACAGTATCTCTACGCAGAGGTACTGTTTTGTAGCTGTTTTCCAACTTTTAAAATTGCAAACAAACCTGCGCTAGTAAACATCAACATCATAATGCCCATATTGAGGCTCGCTTTCCATAACAAAAAATTTAAAATCACACCACCTAATAAACCACATGCAAACTGCATACTTCCCATAATCGCACTCGCAGTCCCAGCACGTGCACCCTGCTTAGACATCGCCAAAGCCATTGCATTAGGACCAGTTAATCCAATACCAGACACAACTAAAAAAAGACCAGACATTAATAACCACAATGGTGCATTCGCCATCAACCCCGCACTGATGACAACAACTGCTCCAAAGCATTGAATCGACCCACCCAATCGTAACCGCTGAAAAATACCCATTCGAGTATTTAAGTGCTTATTGATTGAGGACATCAACATAATTCCAGCTGCATTAAATGCAAATGCATAAGAAAACTGCTGCTGAGACAGTCCGTACTGACCCATAAAAACGGCTGAAGCAGAGCTGATATAACAAAATAATGCTGCGCCAGTTAAACAACCTGCAAACATTGGCAATCTGAAGCTGTCATCTTTTAGAATTGCAGCATAAAGTGTAGTGACTTGATAAGTTGATAATTTTAAACGGCGTTCAATAGCTAATGATTCTTTAAAGAAGAAATGTATACACAACCAGCAGATCACGCCAATCATTGCTAGCGTCAAAAAAATAGCCTGCCATGGGAAAAAAGTCAGAATCCATGCACCAAACATCGGGGCTAGAATAGGCGCAAGCCCCATTACGATCATCATGCTTGAAAAAGCTTGAGCTGAACCTTGCATGTCTAAGCGATCACGTATAGCTGCTCTCGCAATTACAACACCAACACAACCACCTAAAGCCTGAAAAATTCGTGCAGCAATCAAAGCCCATTCATTTGTCGTAAACGCACAAGCCAAACTTGCAATCACATAAAGGCTAAGCCCAAAATATAAGGGAGGCTTGCGCCCAATACGATCACTCACAGGTCCATAAATTAATTGACCTATGGCTAAACCCAAAAAGTAAGCAGGTAATGTATTTGCAATCATTTGGGTACTTACCCCAAACTCATTTGCCATTTGGGGTAATGCGGGTAAATACATATCAATTGACAATGGACCAAGTGCTGTCAACAAAGCAAGTAACAAAATCCATGCTGTTGAATACTGACGCTGATTCGATTGTTCTACCTGCATAATCCTCTACTTTTCAAGTTTATTTATTTTTCTAAGCTTAGCATCCTCACCATATTTGTGCATAATATTAGAGTCTGCTGATACCTGAAAAATGTTAACAGGCATGATCATAAATTGATTGCCCAATATAAAAGGACAACCATTGAATCCTTGGCTCGCACGTTTAAAACAAACCACCTATAACACCACGTTAATGTATAACGTACGTATGCTGATTGCTTTCGCAGGAACAGCATTCGTTCCTTATCTTTTAAATTTTCAACTTGCGACGATTCCACTGACTTTAGGCGTTGTTGCGGCAGCAATTAGTGATATTGATGATCGCTTTTCTGTCCGTATTCAGAATCAGATTTATACCTATATTGGTTTTTTTATCACAGCTGCATCGGTTCAATTGTTATTCCCCTACCCAATTATTTTTGCAGTTGGATTAATTGTTTCCTGTATTGGATGGATTTTATTAGGCTCTTTGGGGCGGCGTTATGCGACCATCGCTTACGGATGTTTAGTGATTTCTGTCTATACCATGCTCGGTGTACACTTATTTGAACAATGGTATTTACAACCAGCATTCTTAGTTTTGGGAGCCGCTTGGTATGGATTACTTTCAACAATCAGTTTCTTGCTGTTCCCTGTACGAAAAGTACAAGACCAACTTTATGCATCCTATAATGCTTTAGGTAGTTTTTTATTTGCTAAATCAAACTTATTTGATGTGGACATGACTCCATCCAGTTATCAACAAAGTATGATTGATATTGCATTAGAAAATGGCAAATTGGTGGCGATTTTTAATGATATGCGAATGTCACTGTTAACCCGCTTAAAAGGTGACCGCGGTCAGAAAGATACACGTCGCAGTCTACAATACTATTTCATCGCACAAGATATTCATGAACGTGCAGACTCCGCACATATTGATTATCAAAAGCTAGCGAAAGTATTTCAACACAGTGATATTTTATTCCGTTTTCAACGCATTCTCACGATTCAGGGTAAAGCCTGTCAGGATTTAGCCCAATCAATTTTAAGCCGTACCCCTTATGTGCATAACAAACGCTTTAAACACAGCTTTGAAAATTTAAGAGTTTCCTTAGACAAATTAAGAGAAGATGGACTTTACGATCAAGTTCGCATCAATGCATTATTTGCACTCTATCAAAATCTTAAATCGATTGATGCACAATTACAGAATTTAGAAACGGAAAGAAATCTGAAATTAATCAATGCACAACAAGTAGAAAATCAACTAAAAGATGATGATTTAAAAGGTTGGAATGATATTCTAGTCCGTGTTAAACAACATTTAACCCCTGAGTCTGTGTTATTTCGCCATGCGGTTAGACTTTCAATCGTGTTGTTTATTGGTTATGTCTTTATTCAAGTAACCCACATTGCTTACGGTTACTGGATTTTGCTCACAGCATTGTTTGTTTGCCAACCTAACTTTAATGCTACCAAACGCCGCTTATATTTGCGAATTGTTGGAACCCTAATCGGTATTATCGTGGGGCTAACCATCATCTATTTTATTCCTTCGGTTGAAGGGCAACTGGTGATGTTAGTTCTTAGTGGCGTATTATTTTTAGAACTTCGAAGTAAACAGTATGCTCAAGCAACAGCTTTTATTACGATTCTCGCTTTAATTAACTTTAATCTAGATGGTTCTGCATTTGCGGCAGGTTTCCCACGCTTTATTGATACCTTGATCGGCTGTGCCTTGGCGTGGTTTGGGGTCAGTTTCATTTGGCCAGATTGGAAATTCCGCAGGCTACCTCGCTCGATCCAACGTTCTTTACAAGCCCAATGTACCTACTTAGCAGAAGTAATTGAGCAATATCACCAAGGTCGTAATAATGCATTAAATTATCGTGTAGTTCGGCGCGCTGCGCACAATACTGATGCAGAAGTTGCTTCTCTTATTTCCACGCTTGCCACAGAACCCAATATTGAATCTACTCAGAAAACTTTGGCTTTTGAGTTTCTATGCTTAAGTCATACTTTTTTAAGTTATATCGCTGCACTTGGAGCTCATCGCGAACAAATTCAAGATCAAGAGGTTCTAGCCCTGCTCGATCAAGCATTAGATGATATTCAAGGTGCTCTGCTTAGAGATGAAGTCCCTGATTTATCTGCACAAAATATGATGCAAACCATACGTGAGCATTTAAATCGCAATGATGAAAACAATCAAAAATCTCTGATTATTTTACAGCAGCTTTCACTTATGCTTAGCATATTAACCCGTTTAAGTATGCTCAAACAAAGTCTCAGTCACGAACCGAACGAAGATGGCACTGAGTTTGCTTCTCTTTAATTTATCCGCCATTGGCATAATATCTTTGAGTGCCAATTGGTGTTAAACTTAACTTAGTTCTAAACTCATTTTTTAAACTATGACCGCCAAAACGCTATACGCTTATACGCTACAACCTGTTCCTTACGAAGTCTCTGAAGCTGAACAACGTCAAGCTCAACTGATGATTTGGCGTAGTACCAATAAATTCAGTAAAAAAGCATGGATGATTATGATTGCACTTGTGGTGCTTTCATTAGTTTCAGCAGGACTGATTAAGTATTATTCAACCTACTCAACTGTATTGTGTTGGGTTGTGATCATTGCTGTGATCCTTTTTTATCTTGTGAAAAAATTTGGTCTTGAGTGGTACGTTAAACGCAAAATGACAGAATTTCCGGTTCAAGAGATTAAAGGTCTTCGTTTAGGCGTACAACCCCATGGTATCGTGATGCGCCAGAAAGTTGGATTACAAGAAGGTACTGCGACCATTGGCTGGAAAGACATTTACGAATGGTACAACTCTCCAGAGTTTATTTTAGTCAATTTCAAAGTAAAAACACCAAAAGGCGAACAACAACAAGGTGCTTACATCCTACCTAAGCGTATGGATTCTAAGAATTTCCCTTTTAACACGGTACGTAAACATTTAAATGAAGTTGTAGGCGCACCAAAGTCAATTTAACGCCTATGATTCTAAAAACCTCTCGAAATGAGAGGTTTTTTCAACCCCATAAAAACAAATGAGAATCAAAATCAATATTACCTACAAAATCCATATTATGTTCGTATTCTTGAGTTATAATTTTTGACATAAATTTCATTATCTTTTCATTTTTGACCATGTCTAAAAAAATCTTCTTCCAAATCCATTGGTTTTTAGGGATTACTGCAGGGCTTATACTTTCTTTAATGGGAGTAACCGGTGCAATTTATTCTTATGAACAGCAAATTTTAAAATGGCTCAACCAAGACAGCTATGTCGTTGAGGCTGCTCAAACACCAAAACTTAGCCCTGCCCAGTTATACCAACATTTCAATCAGCAACAACCCGAAATTGAAATTAACAGCATTACTATTGCTGCCGACCCAACAGCATCTTCTACCGTCAATATTAAAAAAGAAGGTGCGCGTCGTGGTTATAACATGATGGTCAATCCATATACAGCCGAAGTCTTACCTGACATTAAAGGTCGTGATACCTTACAATTTATTCAGCGTTTACATCGCAATTTAACCGTTGGAGAATTTGGAGCGCAAATCACAGGTGCTTCCACGCTGATGCTGATTTTCTTTGTATTGAGTGGCATCTATCTACGCTTTCCAAAGAAACATAGCATTAAACAATGGCTGTTTATTAAGCCAAAACTAAAAGGTCGTAATTTTATTTGGGACCTACATGCAGTGGTGGGAACTTGGGTCATTGTGTTTTATCTACTGTTTGCTTGCACTGGCTTATATTGGTCTTATGACTGGTGGCGTGCAGGTATGTTCAAGGTCATGGGCGTTGAACAGCCACAACGTAATCAACAAAATAATGAACGCGGCAAAGATAAACAACCTAAGCTGACAAACGCACAGCTTAATACTATCTTGACGCAAACATGGACTGGGGTAAATGCCCAGATTGGTCGTGAATACTCAAGTTTAACCCTGAATATTCCCAAAAATGCGGATGCCAAAGTTGAACTCTCTTTTGTCGATGCCATTCCTCAACATGAACGTGCACGTAACCAAGCGATTTATAACTATCAAGACAATAAATTTGAAAAATTTGAACTGTATGAAGACAAGAAGCTCAATGAAAAAATCATGAGCAGCATGCTGCCTGTGCATCGCGGCAGCTTCTTTGGTTCGACTTATCAATTTATTGCCATGCTGGCATCATTGGCCATGCCTCTGTTCTTTGTAACGGGTTGGATGTTGTATCTAAAACGTCGCAAGCAGAAAAAGCTGACCCAAGCGGCACGTCAATCACTCAACGCACAGCAGGTTGATCCAAATGCCAAGCCTTGGCTAATCACTTATGCGACGCAAACAGGTGTAGCTGAACAATTGGCATGGCGTACTGCGACCAGCTTGCAGGAAGCGCAACAACCAACGACGGTTAAACCGGTTCAGCAACTGACTGAACAAGACCTACAACAAGCATCACAGGTTTTATTTGTAATCAGCACATATGGCACAGGTGAAGCACCTGATCTTGCAACAAGTTTTAGCAAAAAACTGATGCAACAAAAGCTAGAGTTAGCTCATATGCAATACGCAGTGCTTGCACTAGGATCAAGAGAATATCCTGACAGCTATTGCAGCTTTGGTTATGCCGTGGATGCATGGTTAAAACAATGCAAGGCACAACCATTATTTGACTTGATCGAAGTAGATAATGCCAATAGCAATGATATTCAACGCTGGAATCAAGCGCTTTCGGTGGTGACTAAGCATGAACTACATGCCATGAATATAGAGAAAGTGTTTGACCAGTGGACTCTCGCTGAACGCACATTGCTCAACCCTAATAGCTTAGGACAGGCAGCCTATAATATTGAACTTCGTTCCGCTTCTGATATAACTTGGCATGCTGGCGATATTGCAGAAATTCAGCCTGCCAATTGCTTAACCGACATTCAGGATTTCTTAATCAAGTATCAGATTCCAACACACAGTGTCGTTGAATCATTGAACCAAGAGATTGAACAGCTCCTGTGGAATAGAAACCTACGAGTTGAGATTCAGCCATTTAGTACACTTGAAAATTTACTCGAACAACTACCCACCCTACCTACACGTGAATATTCGATTGCCAGTATTCCTTCGCAACAACGCCTAAGACTGGTGGTTCGTCAAAAACGTGATGAACAGAATCAACTTGGTCTTGGCTCAGGTTGGCTCACTGAATCTTCACCATTGCAACATAGCATTGCCCTGCGTATTCGGACCAATGAGTCCTTCCATCTGATTGACGATAACCGTCCAATTATCTGTATTGGTAATGGCACAGGCATTGCAGGCTTGATGAGTTTATTACAGCAACGTAATCGACAAAACTATACAGCCAATTGGCTGATCTTCGGTGAACGTCAACGCGAACATGATTTCTTTTATCAAGAAACCATTCAAGCGTGGTTGAATATGGGAAGCTTGCAACGTTTGGACCTCGCCTTCTCTCGTGATCAAGAACAACGCATCTATGTACAAGATATTTTGCGAAGCAATGCTGATGAACTGATCACATGGATTGATCAAGGTGCGGTGATTTATGTCTGCGGCAGCATCGAAGGCATGGCTTCAGGAGTCGATCAAGCTTTGACAGATATTCTCAGCGAAGAAAAACTAGATGAATTAAGACAAGCTGGACGTTATCGTCGAGACGTTTATTAAACCCTTTTGATATCTAAAAACGAGTGCCAGCCACTCGTTTTTTTCATCGAAACATAAGAGAATTTGCCTTTCTTAGAATTTCGCATACACTGAGCACGATTCAAATTGACTACAATTAAGATTATGCAAATAAGTTCATGGGTTCGTCTTGTTTTAGCCCTTATCGGTTCAGTTCTGTTCTTAGATGGCGCTATTCTAATCGCCTTTAAAAAGATTCATATTGGAACAGTACTACCGCTACTACTTGGGCTATTTTTTTGCCTCTATGCTTATTTCTATTATCATATCGAACGTTTCTTCTTCTATCATTTTCGTCTACATTCAATTTGGCGCTTCGGCTGGTTGTGCTTTTGGATTTGGGTCGTTAGCTTAGGCTATTTCTTTAATTACATTTCAGACAATAATACCAAAACTCAAAATATCCCTACGGTTAAAGCCATTATTGTGTTAGGCAGTGGCGTTGAAAATGGACAACCTTCTGCCACATTGGCGAAACGCTTAGACCGTGCTGCCCCTGTAGCTTTAGCACAACCTCATGCCAAATTAGTCATGACAGGTGGTATTGATTTTGGTGAAACTGATAGTGAAGCGATTGTCATGTCACGTTATGTACAGCAGCACTATCATATTCCTGCCTCACAGATCATCTTAGAAGATAAAAGCACGAGTACGGAGCTGAATCTTAGAAATAGCCAACACTTATTACAGACACAACTGATTGACATCCATCAACCGATCGCGATTGTAACCAGCGATTTCCACACATTACGCGCCGCTGCCATTGCAAAGAAACAAGGCTATCGTAATATCATTATGCTTGGCGCAACGACACCAGTGACCACACGCTATAATGCATGGTTGAGAGAATACTTTGCTTATGCCAGTGGTTGGCTTCTGAATGAATATTGATTGGGGTTGTCCCCCAATCAATTTATCTCATTTAATTGTGTAGACGAATATCTCTAGGCAAAGGTAACTTTAACTCAGCAAATACATCTGGTCGTTGTAAATAAATTTGGTAAAGGAAATTTTTTACATCCAATAAAAAAGTATCAGGTGAAACCAATAGATTGTTACCCTCTGGGGTAAGGTCTAAAGATAGAATCGTATTATTTTCTTTTAAAAAAGGAATCATCTTTTCAATGAAAACCCACAGTGATACTTCCTGAATCTCGTATTTAGCCCAATTATCTTTAATCAATAATTTTGCCAAACCTTTATTTTGCCAAATCGATAATGCGTGTTGACCAGATGGGGTTGAACATAAGGCCCACCCATCATGATAAAGCGCAATAACTTGCCTTTGTATAATAATATTTTGAATAAATTGACGATAAATATCTTTTGGTGAGGAACTAGAATTTGTTGTTTGTGATTTCGACGCAGCCTTGCGTTGATATGGATTTTTCATAAAATAGTTCAATATTAGAATCATTATTGACGCTAATAATAAAACAATTCTATATAAATTACAAGGATTTGAACTAGAAGAAAAATTATGGTGGGCGCTGACGGGATCGAACCGCCGACATTCTGCTTGTAAGGCAGACGCTCTACCAACTGAGCTAAGCGCCCTGAGCGAGAGTAAACTCGTATCAGAGATCAAGTATAAATATACTTGTTAAAACAAACATTCTCAAAAAAGGTATTAAGAGAATGGCGCAGCGGACGGGGCTCGAACCCGCGACCCTCGGCGTGACAGGCCGATATTCTAACCAACTGAACTACCGCTGCACTAGTTACTTCTATTAAGAAGTATATGTCACTATTTATGGTGGGCGCTGACGGGATCGAACCGCCGACATTCTGCTTGTAAGGCAGACGCTCTACCAACTGAGCTAAGCGCCCTGAG
>NZ_JAMFKZ010000033.1:0-21868 GCF_023488045.1 Acinetobacter sp. ANC5681 | reverse complement strand
TGGTATAAGAGTCATATTCATAGATCATTTTAGATAGAGCTTCTCCCTGTGCTTTGGTTTCATCAGCAAATGCTTTTCTATCATTTGCAACACTAGCCATAACTGCCTCCCATTCATCGGCAGTGCTTCGTGCTTCAGCTCTCGCAACTCGACCCAATTCACGGAATCCTTGCGCTGCTGATCCACTTGCAGTACGACCGACATTTTCAACAGAATTGGATAGCTCATTCATCGACTTCACGGATGCTTTGCCCGTTTCATCAACCTGAACTTGCAATCCAAGTGACGCTGCTTTTGAATTTGCGGCAGAAATACGTGCAGCATCACCGCTTGCATAGGCAGCATCAATCGTTTTTTGATAAGCCTTTTGTAAATCAGCCTGTGTTGCTTGACCACTATTTTTGACAGTTTCAAAATCCATTAATGCTTGTTTAGCTTGTAAAGCAAGTTGCTCTTTTGTCTGAATCCCGAGCCGCTTAAATGCTTCCGTTACTTCGTCTGTTGTCTCTCCAACCTTTCCTGTTTGAATATCCAAAGCCAACATGCCATTTTCAACTTGTCTTGTTGAAAATACGCCTTGTGATTCAAACTCTTTTAATTTCGCTTTCGCAGCATCAATTTCTACCTGACTATCCGCTTTTTCTAGCCACGCTTGCCAACCTTGATAAAGGGTGTTTGATGCTTCCTGACCAGTGATTCCTGCCTCTTCAAGCTTTTGCTTTAAAGTATCAAGATTTGCGCTACCCTGACCAAAGCCTTGCGACATGATATTTGCAGTTTTATCAATATCAATGCCTAAAGCCTTGCCCGCTTCTCGTGCAGCTTCTAATTCAGGCGATAAATCTTTCGCTGATGCTTTTGCTAGATCAATACCTACCTTTAGCTGCTCGCCCGTAATTTTACCTTGTTCAGCCAACTCTTGTAGTTTTGCAATCGCTGCATCCACTTCGGCTGGGCTTTTGGCTTCACTTAACCACTTTTGCCATGCCTCGTATGTCAACTCTGCGGCTTGTTGACCTGTTGCACCGAGTGACTCAAGATTTTTAGCAAAATCATCAAGCGAAGATTTCTTTGCTGCAAATCCATCAGATACTTTATTTAGTGCAGTATCAAGATCAATTCCGAACACAGCGGCAGCTTTACGCCCTTGCCCCATCTTTGTTTCAAGACTAACAACAGCGCCGCCTGCCTCTTGCTCAATCGCTTTAACAATCGCCTTACCAGTTTTATCAAACTCAACTGCTAGACCTTGAGCTGCAATTTTATTAGCAATAACTTTTTGAGTATTTTCATCAACGGCAATACCGCCATCTTGCATACCCTTGATGACAGCATTGGAGCTAATGCCTGCCGCTTCAATCTGAGCATCAGCCCAATCCTGTGCAGCCTTGATTTTTTCATCACTGATTTTCTTGCTTTCAGCCTGATAAGCTTTCTCTTTCTTATCAAGTTCAGCAAGACCCGCAAGGGCTGCATCAATCGCTGATTGATCACCTGATTTTCTTGCATCAACTAATTGCTGTTGTAGCTTGATACGCTCATCACTAATGGCCTTATAGTCAGAAACATGCTTAGCTTCTTGAGCTTTTAAATCTGTAAGTGTTTTTTCGTTATTGGCAATTCGATCTGCATTTTTTTGATCTTCGGTTTTACCCATGTTCTCAATTGATTTAACAGTTTGAGATTCATAGTTTTTGATACCATCAAAACCTTTAGTGAAGTATTCATCAGATTTATTTTGCATTGCCGTCATATTAGCAATGGCTTCTTTCTTAACTTCACCCCATGTAAATGTAGCTTTAACTTCGTACCAAACCGCAGCAAGTCTATACAAAGTACCTGCAAAAAGATTAGTTACTACGCCAACCGCCTTAAACCCATCTCCAATCAAATTAATCGCAATATTTAAAGAATCAAAAGCTTTTTGGAGTCCGCTTACTTCTACGCCTGCTGGACGCAAGCCATCGGTGAAACTAAATACTGCTGAAAGAGCATCATCAAACACATCATTAAATGCTCGACCTACGTCTAAGACCGTATTGAATAGCGTTTTTATTGTGTCATAAATTGAAACTAATGCAGTTTTGAGAGAATCAATTGCGCCTTGATCGTAAATATCAGATAAATATGCGCCAAACTTTGCAAAACCGTTACCTATGTCATCAATAATTGGTTTTAGAAGGCCCATATTGTCTGCTAGTGTAGATAACCATTGAGCTACCGTTGCACTTGCACCATTGGCTTGATCCATCTCACCAATTAAGATTTGCCATTTAGTTGCAATTTTTTGCAGTGCATTGCTAATAGTTAAAGGTAGTTCAGCATATTGAGCATCTACACCAGCTTTCTGTTTTGCTAATGCTGCAAGTACACGTTCTGCACTGAGTTCTCCATTCTCAGCCATTTTGCGAAGTTCACCAGTGGTCACGCCTAAGCCTTTTGCAAGTGCTTCTGCCAGCCCATAGCCACCCTCCATGATGCTGTTAAATTCTTCACCACGAAGCACACCGCCTTGCATAGCTTGAATGAATTGCTGTACTGCTGCTTCTGCTTCTTGCGTGCTGCTACCGCCCAACTGGATCGCTTTAGTGACTGTACTGGTCATGTCTAATGCAAATTGCTGTGACTGACCCATGTCTTTAGCAACTGTATTTAAACGAGTGAACAGTGCACCAGTGTTATCAAGCGTTGAGTTTGTTTGCAGTGCGATTTGATGCACGCCCGAAATGGCTTGCTCAAAGTTTCCGCTATCTTTAGTTGATTGCTGAATCTTGGCTGATAGCATGGCATAGCTGTCTGCTGCTTCTGCAAGTTCCTTTACGCCTAAACCAACACCAATTGCAGCTAAAGCACCAACCAATAAAGTCGCACCAGCCCTTAAACTTGAAAAGCCTGCTTGAGCTTTATCTGAAACAGAACTTGTTTGTTTTAGTTCTTGATTGGCTTTACTGGTTTCCTGCGAAAATTTATTAAATGCCTGATCAGCTTCAATTACTTCTTTTTCTAATTTGTCAACCTCAGCTTGAGCGCGTGCTATATCTTGAGGTGTTGCTTTGGTGGTTGAGAGTGCTTGTAGTTTTTGTTTTGCTTGATCTAAATCAGACTTGAGTACCCCAAGCGCCTGTTCAGAAACCCGACCAAACTCTGCAAAATTCTTAGCTGTTGCACCTGCATTTATACCTGCATTTTGAATTGCGGTTGTAGCATTGTTTAAATTTTGAGTAAGTGCACTCGCCATTTTAGTTGTGCTTTCAGGCACAATTTCACCGATTTGCCTAGCGGTTTCCGCGGATGCTTGGCGTAACTTATCAGCCTCTTGTTTGATTGCATCAAATACGGCTTTAGTAGTGGCTTCCGACTGTTGAATATTAGATACATAATCTTTGGTATCACCTTCAAGAACAACTTTAAAAACTAGTTCTTTAGACATTTTATTCTCACAATAAAAAAGGGTTTCGTTTTGGACGAAACCCTTAGGGATTATTAATATTCATTTTTAGATTATTCTTCAAATGGCAATGTGTGCTGTGCTTTTTGAACCATACCATCTAGTTCATTTAACATTTTGGGCGTAATTTGCTTGCCACCAACACACAAAAAACGACCTGCTTCCGAAAGCGAATTTTTGAACTGTTCAACTTGTTGCATAAATCTACCGATTTCAATCTGTAAACTTTGATTCATGTTGCGAGATTGCTTTTCATGTTCGATGAAATACAAACGAACCTTACGTCCGACCTCCGTACATTCAACCATTGATAATTCTTTTGCCATATCAATAGATACAACATACTCTAAAGTCGTTACTGCACGAAATCCACCTTGATGCGGGACTTGATTCACCACTTGGTGAATCAAGTAGTCTACACCCTCAATAAAGCCATATTTTGCAATACGAGCTTTTATCCAGTCCGTGAATTTCTTTTTACTCTCAAGACCACGATGAACATCACGAGCATTTACACCCAATTGACTTTCATCTCCAAAATTTACATTAGAAAACTGCATTGGCATATTCATAATATGAACTCCGACTGTTCATTAAAGAAAAACACTGGCAAGAAGAAGTATGAACAGTCGAAAATGACCATCTTCCTTTCGGGGATCAGCCTAGCCAGTGGTAAAACGAAATTGTGAATCATCTAAAAAACATCAAATTTTTTTGTTCCATAACTTTTTCAGGCATTAAAAAAGCCGACTTTGTTAAGGTCGGCTTCGCTTTGAAAAATAGTAAATCTTGTCAATAGGTTTTTAAAGACCTACAGGGGTTATGGTGTCAACAGGATGTCGGGCATTAAAAAACCGACCATAAGGTCGGCTGTATAAGAGTTAACTCAACTTACCAAGCTGGAGCATTAAACCATTTTGGATTAACCCCAAAAATAGTCCCACTATGAAAATTGATCTGTTTCAAATCTGGGCTTACCAATGGCACACCTTTCCTTGTTTTGAAATCCAATTCAATACTTACCTTTCGTGCAAGTTTATTTGAGTCAAGAATATAATTTGAATAATACATCATGTCGCCTTTGTTGATTAGCATGAGAGCTTTCCAAACATCTTGCATCATAAAGTTTTGACTTAATACAGATTCTGTAAATTCTCGAATAAGCTCATACATATCTTTATCAAACAATGAACCTTGCTTACCTGCACTACTATACAAAGCAATTAGATGGTGAACATATTCAACCGCAATAGGAATAGCATCAAATGCAATCTCATCAATATGCTGAACATTAAATCGCTGATGAACCAACTTGTACGCATCGCTGTAGTTTAGATGCTTTGTTTTAGCAACCAATAAATTTACAGCGTTGGTAAGAGGCTCACGTTCAGATTTATGGGTTTTGTTAATTGATCTAGGATTGGTCGCCTGTCCTTTCGTCCAGTAATCCCACAAAACATCATCACATTCGTTTTGATACATGATGACTGAATCTCGGATTTCAGGTTTTACTTTGTTTGGGCTAATAGTCATAAGCCAGCCAAACAATTTTTTTAAAGGCAAGCAAATCATATTGTACGATTTCCCATCCTTACCAGTTGTCATGATTTCCATGATGACTGAATTAAACCGTTGTTTTAGCTTGTCATATTGTGCTTGCCAAGCCAAACCCATTCCTTCAACTATCGGGCGCATTGGTGTATATGGCTGATTATTAAAATCAACCACAATAAGCTCGTTATTGTGGAAAGGTACTGTGATTTGTTGTAGACTCATTGAAGTCATATTAATTTCCTTTAAGTTGACAATCAATTAAGCCCGACCGTCCAAAGTTTAGGGCTTTTTTGTTGTCTGTTGATTTCATGCTTTCGCACTCTCTTGTTTAATTAAAAGTTCAACTGCTTTATTCATCAAATAATTCATTGAACGCTGCTCTTTTTTTGCCATATCTTTTAATGGCTCATGCAATTCATTTGTTAAACGAAATCGCACATCGGTTGAGTTTTTTGGCTTCTCTTTCATTTGCTTCTCCTTAGTCCCCATACTGGGTACAAAAAGAATAGTACCCATTTTGGGGTTATTGGTCAATACCCATAATGGGGTTATTATTCATTTTATTTTTGATGCCTGTTTTATGAGTGAAGATCAAAACAATATTGTTACTCTTAAGGTTCGCGTAACCGCTGAGTTCAGAGAGAAAATTGCAACCACTGCAAAAGAAAATAACCGCTCAATGAATGCGGAAATCGTTGCTCGCCTAGAAGAGAGTTTTAGGGTTAAGCAGGGTAATTATCTTAATGATGACGCAGTCAATGATCTACTTGAGGCTTTTACTAAAAAAATATTCACAGCCCTAAAAAGCCAAGGAGCTTCGAGAGAGCTTATGGAAAGCACCGTCAATGAATTAAAAAATAAAAAAGCACCGTAAGGTGCTTTTTCTAATTTGGGCATCTCGCATCCCATAAGATTTTCATCATCCCATGATCATAAAATTTATCTAAATCCTCTATTGTCACCATATCTGTTTTATCGTCATAGATATACATCTTGAATCCTGTATATCCACCGAACCTATTTTTTGCATTCACTTCACCGCAATTGCCCTTTTGATTTCGGAACTTAGCTGAATCAGGATCAAAAGCTAACTCTTTAACCTTATTCTCAATTTCTTTAATCTTATCAGGCTTATCATCTTCAGCTTTCTTCTCAACAGTAGCTTGATTACTAACAACTTGATGATCTTTATCAAAATTCGCCTGTTCAATCTTTGCTTGTTTGTTGCTCTCAATACGAGCTTGCTCTTTTTGGGCTTTATCCTTAGCCTCTTGCGCTAATCTTGCTTGATTTTCTGCTTCTAGCTGTGCCATTTTTTGATTATGTTGTTGTGTTTGTTGAGCTAAAGCTTCTTCTCTAGCCTTTCGATCACTATTAGATTTCCAAACCACACCGATCATTACCAGAACTACAATGCCAAGAATAATATAGATATTTTTCACAACCTATTGCTCCACCATACTTCCGCAATGCTTACACTTCCTAGCATCATGGCGAATAAGCTCTCTACAATCTGGGCAGTTTTTTTGCTCTACACCATTTTCATCAGCTTGAACCTTATTACCTGCATGGTAGGCATATGCGTCTTGAGCTACTATTTTACTTCCTGATTTTTGTGTTAATGATTCGGGCTTTCTTACATAAGGTATGACAGCTGAGCTTTTACAGTTTGCACAAATGCCAATACCTCCTCTACGCCAAATCATATATATAATTCCTGGTATAATTGCAAAAAACCAAAACAATACAAATGATATTAAAGTGCTTCCTTTTAGTTCTGATTTACTAACTGTTCTACAGACCTGACATTCAACAACTTGACCAGCCATATTTTTATTCTCATTTATTCTTCACGTCTATTTTAAAAACTTTCCCATTACACACCCAAACAGTATAAGTCTGCAAATCAATATCATATTTATATTCAGTTGCAGCACACGAATATCTTCCTTCACCATAAACAAAGAATTTCGGTCTCGGCTTCCCTAATTTATCAAGCAAGTCTTGTTCTGAATCACCTATTAAAATTGTTTCAGTCGATGTTCTAATAGAACGTGTTTCATCAGCATAAATATTGCTAGAAAAAATTATTAAAAATACCCCTAATAATGCAAACTTCTTCATTATGTAAACCAATAGTTATTAATCCCACACAATGTAACAAACGGCGGAAACTGTGGCAATAAAAAACCTCCCGTAGGAGGTTCTTATTTTAAGCGTGTAGCAATCGCTCTGCACCAGCGGCTAGAAAAGCAGATCTCGATTTATACTGCTTATCTTTACCCACCTGATCATCAATCATACGAATTAGACGGCTAGGCAAAGTCACATTTACTTTTTCAGCTTTGCCCAAATATCGACTTACATCAACATCTACAACAGCCCAAATGAAGCCCTTATAGTCATCATCATTTAGATATTTACTTGCTTCAGATGCTAACGGTATATCGTTACCATCTTCTGCTAAGATTTCTAAATGTCCTGCAATTGCCTCTTTAACATTATTTAAGGCTTCCTCAAAAGTATCACCTGCTGAGAAACAGCCTTTAATATCTGGAACTGTTACGCCGTAAGCTTCCGTTTCTGAACCTTTTTCTACTGCAATTGGATATAACATTGCATTCACCTCATGTACAAAACCGTACAACGAAATAGGACTATATGAGTCTGAGTGCAGCGGGTCAGTTTAGACCCGCTTGCTTCAAGATGTTATTAACAGTTCCGATTGGTAAATCCTTTTTCGGGTGAGGTACTGTTACTAGCCCCTCTTTGGTAGGATGTTTAAAGTGATGGTGACTTCCTTTAACTCTTACCTCATACCAACCGTCTGCCTCAATCATCTTGATTAAATCCAGACTTTTCACATTGTCCCCTAATTAACTTGATGAATACATTATAACCCTAGAGTTATATAAATACAATAACCATAGAGTTATTTTTATACTTATTGTTTTAAATATTTTTCCCAAGCCTGCTGCTTCGCATGATTAGCCACTCTTGTTGCAATTGCATAGGATTTGATTTGTTGTCTTTCGATGGCTTGGGCTTCTTTTATATATTTTAAAAATGCGCCGTAGGACATATTTAAAACTTCTTTTTCACTATGGCCATGCTTAATAAGATATGAAATCGCATTAAACCAGCTGGAATCCTTGCTGTTTTCGCCCTTAGGTTCTTTCTTAAAGAAATCCTCATTCACCTGAATGATATTTAAAACCAGATCTGCAATAGCTGATGTATTCTCTAATTGCTTTGTAAAATAATCAGCATCGAGTGTGGTTGCTAACGAAAACACACCCATGATTTGAATCAAATCCGTATCAATTAACGGTGTGATTGTTTCTATTGAATAACTTTCTAGCTTTTTAATTGGTTCTGCAAACTGTCCAAAGCGATTTAAGTTCTTTACTTGGATCTGCTTAATCTCAATATTCTGATCAATGAATACATGGGGCAATGATTCATTGTTTAAAAGAAAAAAGTCATTCATAGAAAAAATCCTAAAATACAGGCACGAAAAAAGACGCTGATGCGCCCCTGTGCCTGTATTGTGTTGTTTAAGCTGCTGTCGGAATCGTAACGAGATGACCAAAGTAACCTAGCGTTGGATCTGCTTCGTTTTCAATCACAGATAACGCCGTGCCTTGAATGTCATATTGACCAAATTCATTGCCGTGAATTAGTGGGAAAGTTGCTTCAGGTGACTTGGTTGTACGCCACAGGTTTAACGCCATGTGTTCACCCGTTGCTTTATTCGTTCCTTTAAAGAACAAGGCGTATTCAGCACCCAGATCCGATGCAAAAGTTGTATTGGTCACATCACCCGTTGTGTACGTGATCTTTAAAGGCATGGTTAAACCTGTTACATCGGTAATGGTGATGGTTCCAAATTTCGCATCAAGCTTAATCTTATCGTTAGCAACGGTAACAGGTGTGCCAGATGTTGAATCCTTAACCGTAACCGCAGATAAGTTATAACCACGTAATTTGATTTCATCACCTGCAATCACAGTACCAAGATTCTGATCCGTGTGAGTAGTTGACACAATCTTATGATTATCAGCCGATAAAATATAAGCCAGATTTTCAGCGTTAATATCTTCAAGCTTTCCAGAAAACGTAACTTTGACCGCATCATACAAAACCAAGTCGGTTGTGTTGTGAATGGTCATACTTTCTTGGTGCTCAATCACATCTACACCGATGGCAATCTCAAATTCGGGAACATTGCCGATATGACGCATTGCACCTGCTACACCGTTAGCAATTCTTGATAGATAGAACTTGCCCCGCAAAATAATGTACTTATTTGACATCCGCTTTGACCTCTTTTTGTTTAACTGGTGCTTTCACTTCAACTAACGGCGTTTCAGTTTCAGCCTGTGTTTCTTCTGCTACTTCAACAATGACTTTTGCCTCAAGTAGATCAGCGATTTGTTTCTCACTGAGACCTACAACAAAGCCATCTTTATTGAACCGCCCCACAGGTTGCAGGGCTTTATATTGTTTATCTGCCATGTTAAGCAGCTCCTATAATTTTTGTTGATTCAAATATCACGGTGTAATAGACAAATGCAGGTCCATAACCATCTTTCACATCAACGATTTGCAAAGGATCAATTGAGTTATCTGGTTCCCACCCTGAAAGCAGTTGAATAACCTTATTAAGCAACTCACCTGCCTCATCCGCTAAAGCTGTAATGTCATTCAACTGAGCTTTCGCATTGCGACAAGCCACCGTCACAGCCCATTGAAGCCCCAGTAAATTGCTTTTTCCTTTGCCTGCATCATCAATCTTGCGTACTCGTACAAAATTAACGTGTGCAGATGGCACAACCTGAGACATTTCCGTCACAGAAACAGAGTTCATTGGTGTATAAATCTGCTTAAACTCTGTAATTTCTTTGAGCTTTTCAACAATTTCAGCACGTACAGCGAAAAAATTAGCCACTTAAGTGCCTCCCAATGATGTTGAGAATCGACTCATCATCTTCATTATTAATGCCTAAGAATGATCGCGGTGGGTTAGTGACTTCTTTGACCTTGCGCCAGTTACCACCGACATTAAAGACTAGGTACTGCGCCGTTTTTGGAACGATATGCGCCCCAAAATGAAAAGGGATCGAATATTCTTTATCCGATCCCCACTCTACGCCGTTGGCCAACACATTATGATGCAGCCCTGACAGTAGCTGCCCCGTATCTCTACCTGTCTCACCACCTTGTAGCTTTGCTCTCCATGACTGCTTCCAAGGATTACCATCTAAGTCAGATTGATTTAAAAATCGCTGTTCTGAAGAGCTAACACCATAAGCACCGATCTCATCAAACATGGCTTTCTTGTCATAACCAACAAGATGCTCTAACAACGCCATGATTGGTGATTCGCCATCCGCTGTTACTGATATAGCAACTGGCATACAACCTCCTACACGCTCGGCATTTTATTCAACTGCTCATCACTAAAAACGCCACCTGTGTAACTCGTACCTATGGGAATAGATTTAGGGTTACGCTTTGGCTTTTCTTCAATGACTTCATTTTGCTCATTCTGAATCGGTAAAGTCGCCAAGCCTTTTACAATATCTTTTAGATATGCAATTTCAGCTTTATAGCGATTGTCCACTTCTTCAGTCGGCTGTTGGTAATACAAACGGTAACGAGTGATATTACATGCCACTCGTTTTAGGGTGCTTGGAATTTCAGGCAACGGTAATGAATAGGCCACAGCGACATAGCTATCTATTTCCTCTGTGGCATCCTGAAGCGCTTCTTCAAGCGCTCCTTGTACAGTCTGCATGGCTTCAAGGTTTGCTATTTCATCTGCACCAAACCTTTTTTCAAGATCAGCTCTAGTCGCATACATAAGACACCTTACTTGGCATCATCTGCCGTTTTGGTTGCAGGTTTCTTCGCTGTAGCTGCTTTGAGTTGCTTATCTAATTCAGCAACCTGCGCTTTCAGATCAGCAATTTCGGCATCTGCTTTCACCTTGTCATCTGAAAGTAGCTGATTGTTCGCTTTCAGATCAGCAATTTCGGCAGCAAGTTGCTGTAACTGCCCATTGGAACCATCGGACTGCTCCTGTTTAGGCTCCGTGTATTCCTCAATTGCCCCAGATGCTAAAAGGGCTTGAAGATCAACAACTTCAAGCCCTTCGATTTCTTCACCTGGTCTAAAATGACCAATGGATTGTTTTGCAATGTACTTTGGCATTTAGTTCTCCTTAAACAAAGCCACGACCACCAACCAAACCGTTTTTATTGTTTGGCACGGCAAGTGGTGAGGACTCAGCCAACATTTGAATACTTGAAGGATTCTTTTCCTGCCACTGGGTGAGGAAAAACTCTAGGGCTTGACCAAAGGCATCAATATTTTGAATCGCACAGTGCGCCATCCAGCCATTAGCATCAGAAATCATCCCGAAGAAATCTTCAGGGATGAAACGCTCAACCGATCCGTTCATGTTGTGGGTGCCGTCATAGGTCCAGATCTGGACATTATCCACTGTGCCACGGAACTGCGGTTTAGCTGGGTCATCAAATGTCGGTGTGATTGGAACACTGATGCTTGCATACGGCTTAATGAACTTTTCCTTAAACTCATCATTCTGGATCAAGGCATTGAAAACCTTTGATGACGTCAACGCCAGGTTAGGTGCCACACCAGCGTATTCAACCGAAATGTTGATCATGCTTTGCATGTCCTGAACAGGCGTGGCATTGGCAAGGTTCCACTTTACCAGCGGCGCAAAGTTACATGCGGCGTCACGGTTGTAGTCAACGGTATAGGATGGAAAGTCTGCCGATGCAAATGTAGTTTTGCCATACAGCAGCACATCACGGGCAATCAGCAGCTTTCGATTTTCAATCGACTGACGTAGATAAATCGCCTTTTGTGCCTGATCAATCAGCAATAATTCTGCATCACTTAAACGGTTTGATCCTGTTGCAACAATGCCATAGCGGCGTAACTGTGAGACCAGTGCAGAATCTTGGACATCACTTGGTACAATAGTCACCATTGGCTTTAAGTAAGCTGGCTTAACAAAACCCACTTTTCCTGATTCAGCAATATTGATTTGGCGACCTGCAACATTCGGACTTACAAACGGCGCAAGTGGTGTGGCTGTATTCAATTCACCCACAGGAACTTCTTTTTTAGAGTAAGAAACCCGTTGTGGAAAGAAACGATCCATCAACCAAGTATCCACCTTTTTCGTGGTGTCTGTTAATAATACCAACTGAGGAATATCCAATAACTCAACTGGTGCATTTTGAAATGTAAAACTAGTGCTCATGATTTACCCCACGACTTTGCGTAATTCGATTTTATTCTTTAGCCCCTGTGCACGAACCGCATCCACTTGGTTGGTGGTCAGTTTGGTGCCGTTGACCGTTACCACGGCAACATCAAAAGGCCCCTGCACATAGATTGGCATTTCAAGGCCATTGGCAGCGTGATAGGTGGATTGCTCCGCTGTCATGTCCTCAACCACAATGGCATGCCAGTCGCCCACCACACCGCTTGTTACAGCAGGATGTGTAGCAACATTCGCTGCGCTAACTGCGATCAGATCCCCACGTTTATAAGCCGTTGCGGTTGTTGGCTTGGCATTTTCAGTGCGTACACCATCACCAACGATGAGTTGGCGGCTTTCAATTGTTTGTGTAATTGTGCTTCCCATGATGAGTTCCCTTATTTTTGTGCTGCGGCAAACTGGTGAAATGCCTGGTCGAGTGCGGAACCCTGAGGCTGACCTGCACCGCCCTGTCCACCATTTGCCTGATGTGTAAATAGATGCGCTAATGCTGGATTAGGCTGTGTAGGTGTGGGTTGTGGTGCTGGTTGCTGTTCAGGTGTCTTGCTTGAGAATTGACGCAACTGTTTAGCGGCAAAGCTAAATGTCGCATCGTCCATATTGGTATAAGCTGTTTTATCCTCAGCGCTGAATTGGACCTTTAATTCAGTTTCCAGTGCTGTAATATCATCTGTCCGCTTTGTTGCCTTGAACTGCTTCAACTCATTTAGAGCATTGTCACGCTCGGTTGTAAGCTTTTGATTATCAGCTTTCAGTTGTTCTAATTCGGTCACGTCTGTGTCCTCTTGCTTGTTAAATTGTCTAGGTGTGTGACTTGCTGCTACTGCTGATGTATTGTCATCAGCACCAAGCGCACAAAATGAAACCTCACGAATAACGCCGTTACGAAAAATCGTGATAGGTGCTTTTAAAGTTTTGCCATTAACAACAACTTCACCGCGCTCTACTTCTTCAATTGAACCCGGATCGATATAAACTGACATCTGCCATGGATAACCCTCATCACTGTCCTGCGTGACTTCTTGGCCATACTTGTTTGAGAGCAAATCGCCAACAACCTGCAACCCACCTTGATTGTCTTTTGTAAAACTTCGAACAACCCCAGCACGTTTCCCCGTATCGTGATCAATCAAAGCGCCTAATGGCGTTTTAATCTGCATAGTGTCCAGATCAAATACCACATCACCCCAGTAGTAATGCCCTTGGATCACTTCTCCGCTATACGCAACACCCGTAAACGTGCGCTTCTTGCCTTCTTCTGCTTGCTTAGCAATATCGAACGGCTGTGTTTTAAACTGGAACGCTGAGCTTGGCGGGTCTTGCGATTGTTTATCTCCTGCCACTTTTGTTTCTCCATAAAAAAACCGCCCAATTAGGACGGCTTTTGTGTTGAATGAATTAATTGACTAAGGCTCTTAATGTATAAATTAATTGCCCTCGATTTGTTTCAATAGAGACAACTTCAAATGAAAGCCCAATCTCAAATAAAACGCCTTGACCTGCATTAAGTTTGTTTAAATCAATCCCCAAACCTTTTGCATTTTCGATTTGAATCACTACATCAGAACCTTGACCCGCCACCAATAACGGCGAGTCAAGCTTTAATGTTTGTCCAACTTGTAAAGCTGCGACCTGATTCAATGTTGCAGACCCAATGACCGCCGTTGAAACGTTATTGGCCACAGCTTTAATTTGTGCCATATCCTCTTTAACCCAACGATGCAACACTTCTTCAGCCAAACTGATTGGCTTGTTTTTCAAATAGGAACTTAAAGCAGCATCATTGCCCTGAACATAATCCAAGAAAGTTTTAACTGCACTTGGTCTGATCGTTGGATCTAGTGGAATAACAGTATTGGCTATCGTCTGAAATAGATCTCGGCTTTTATCATCCATTGGTGATAACAGGCTTGATAGCTTTTGACTCGCTTTCCATTCAGCCATGACATTTTGCTTGAGACTAAGCAAATACTCTTTATCCAAAATTGAATTGGCGATCTTGGTATCTACGACCGATTGCATTTCACCAAAGGTAAGCGGACTGGTGGACCATCCGTTATTATCTGCAATAACGGGTAGATCCTCATCCGCTGTAATCCCGTATTTAAGCGCTTGTTCTTCAGTTAGAGCGATGATCGTACATCGACACATAAAATCCCACGGCGCATAGTATTTCAACCAAAATGGATCATCTATGTGTCGAATAATGCGGTTCAATGCCAAATGTGATGGTCTAACACGGCTATCATTAATCGCGACATACATTAAATAAGGACGTTTAGCCTTATTTCGTTGCTGCTGTTGCCACCGTCCGTGGCCATACGCCGTCTGAATATTGGTTCTAAAAACATTCTTGAGATAAGGCTCACTCAAAATGATTTCATTTTCCTCAACCAATTTTTTAAAGTCATTGAACGTGCCACCATCAATAAGAACCTGATTCACAGACTTAATGACCGTCTCGATTTGCTCAATACCAGAAAGAAAGCTCACCGTTGTGGCCATCTGTCTTGTATTTAAATCAAGTTTATAAAACTCATCGGGCAATACGATTTTACGGCTTACAGCAAATTGAATCGCTTCGAGAAATGAAAGTGGTTGCATCACTTCCCTCCTTTAGCCGATACATACCCATAAACATCCGCCGCATATAAAGCCTGATCCAAATTAGCCATAAAAGTAGATTCACTCGCACCAGGCATTAATTGCATCAAATTAAAAGCCAATCCCTGCGGTGAGTCGCTCTTTTGAACCAGCTCGTTTACTTCCGCTTGGCTCAGCAATTGTATTGATGCTTGCTCATCCGTAAGCTCTTCAATTTCTTGCTGATCTGGTGAGAATTTCTTAACTGAAGCAGCAAAACTAAATGGACGCTTAGGCAACACTTTAAATTGCGGTTGCGGTGTTTGACTTGGCAGATTCTCGGCTAAGTCTCCTTCTTGCAATCCATACTCTCGGATAAAATATTGTGTGGTAAATACCGCACCTGCATCTTTAAGCTTTACGTCACGCTCAGCCTGATCTTTATTGAGCTGCTTAGACTTCTCACCCAAGATAATTTCATGCTTACCCCAACCATTTAAGGCACACAATGCATCAACAATAGCCTGAAATGTGGGGGTAACTAATCGAATATCCGCATTCAATTTATCTTTGCGCACATTATCATGGACTTCACCCAGTGCACGACTCCCTGTGCCATCAGTTCCACTTGTGAGGGTTTGCCCTAAAATTACCTTTTGAATTTGACGAATGATCGTATTGTTAAAGGTCTCAAATGACCCACCAGCATTGCCTGATGATGGTGCTGATAAAATTTGTACATCATCTTCAGCGTCAATCGAAATAACACTTTGAGCATGAGCATTTAACAGTGCTTGATTCATTTCAGATGGGTCTGAATCTTTGCATTTTCCTAAAAGTATAGGTGTGCCGAATCGTTCTAAAAACTTCGCCCAAAACTTAAAGCCATTTTTACGAAAGAAATCTAACCAATACACAACTGTCAGTAATGCTTTACCGTAAGGCTGCTTATAAGTTGATTTACGCCGTGTCATAAAGAATTTAAAGACTTGATCGACTTCGTATTCTTGACCCGTGCCCTCTGGTCGATAGATTAAACGACCATCGTTTTTAGGCTCGAACCACTCCATTGGCTTTTCACCGACCCATTGAATACCGATGTAATCACCATCTTGGTTGTAAACCAACTCTTGAACTGAATAGCCAAATAGCAAAGCGTTAATTGAAGCCGTTGCAATTTCAGCAAACCATTCCTTTATTTCTTGCATTAATAAAATGGCTTCTGGTGTATCACTTGGCTCAAATCGAAATGGAGTTGCAAGTAATGCATCTGCCCGTGTTTCAACGGCTTGCGATATTTCATCATCATCAAGAAGAATTGCTAAGCGATGGCGTTGTATCCCTGCTTTGCGCAAAGTCTCATCTAAATCAAGCTGCTTACTTGCTTTGTAAAATTGACTGACCGCTTCTTGAGAATATAAATGCCCATTGGACAAAGCCTTTTTAGGCGCTTTGTCCTTGATTTTAGACTTTGCCATGTTGATACCTTAGTTAAAATGTTCGACTTCCTGCTGTTGCAGGCTTTTTAGATTGTCTTGATTCATTGAGATCATTGAATGCATCACTGCACCCATCCACCTGATCATCATGTTTTGCATTCGGGAAATTTCGTAATTCTTCAATCAGTGCTTTGTTCCAGTCACCCCGAAGCATTTTCACATTGCCCACATTGACCTGAGCGGCAAATGGTTGCGCTCTGGTGATCTTATCGCCTGAGACTGGCTCAGCCTTAACTTTGAATCCTGATAATTTGCCAACAAAGTTTTTCGCTTGTGATTTACCAGCTTGACCAGGGTCTTGTGGTAATCGGATGAATACCCCCTTGCCATCTAGTTGAGCTGTTTGAATGATCGTGTTCTCAACTCCATCGGGCCCCCAGCGTCCACGCACCATATCAGTGATATAAATCGTGTTGTCTTTGGCTTTCGCCAGTTTAGGGCCTACAGTGTAGTCACCCTCATTCTCCGTAGCGGCTAAATCCCAAGCACGACATTCTTTAATCAGATCTGTAGGTAAAGCATCAACAATCTCAATTTTATCAGGCTTAAAAAAACCGCCTGCTGGCGGTGATGGTCGTTGTAGATACTGTCCTGAGAAAACATACGGCGATGTTTCTTCCATGATACGCAAACGCTCAATAGTGTGCTTTTCTGGCCATAATGCTGTGCCGTCTGGCTGAATAGCTGATAAGCAGATATGTTCCCATTCCTCACCATTGCCGCCGTCTAATAGCCACCCTGCTAGATCTTCTTCATGTAATCTCTGCATGATGACAATAATCGGGGTTTCTGGGGAATTGGTACGCGATTCAAGTGTGTTTTGAAACCATTCAATAACACCCTCACGTATGGTTTTAGACTTGGCTTCACTGGCTTTGTGTGGGTCATCAATAATAATTGCACCACCGAAACTTTCACGAATCTTACCTGCACCGAAACCAGTAATCGTTCCACCAGTACCTTGAGCATAACAAACTCCACCTGCTTTGGTGCGCCAATCATCCTTAGCCTTGCTGTCATCACGTAACTCAAAATCAGGAAAAACGGATTTAAAAGACTGTTCTTGCACTAAGTTACGAGTCTGAAAAGCATTGTTGGCCGCCAATGTGGCTGAGTAGCTGATATGAATAAATTCACTATCAGGCACTTTCCCAAAACACCAAGCCATAAAATTAATCACAGCAAGTTCTGTTTTTGAGTATCTGGGTGGGATATTAATTATCAGGCGTTTAATTTCGCCGTTAAAGACTTTCATTAATGCATCACAAACTACCCTGTGATGCCAGTTATGCCGCCATTTATACTTACGGCGTTCTTTGAACATATATCGCGAAAAGAAATAGAGATCTTGCTGTGCTTCGATCTGTATTGCTAACTTGCGATCATCCTCAATACTCATCTAACGCCTTTTCCCTTGCCTTAAGATAATCTTCAACCGTGGTCTGTGATTGAACAGTTTCTACAGGCCCGCCGTTTGCACCCGTTATCTCTTGTCTATTGGTGTATAAGCCACCCATTTCTTTAGCTGCTTGCTCGGCCCATTTCGGAATCAAAACTGGATTGTCTGGGTATTTATCAACTAAACCCTGTAGAAGCTGAAGTCGATAGCGCATGTTGGCAATAGGAATAGCTTCAAGTTCTTGGTTTGCTATACGGCGATATTCAAAGAATTTATCCCGCAACTCCTGACTTAAGTCTTGACCAATTCTTTTTGTTGGATCGTAGGCCTCACATTGTTGTGGGGTCACATCAATACTAAAAACTTCTTTAACTGAACGGGATGTTTGGGTTGGTGTTTCAAACTCAGCAAGCATCCTAACGATGAACAGTTTCACCTTTTTGGTAATACGTGCCATTTCCACCATTCCATCTAAGTACATCTAAGAAGAATGGCAAAAAAAATTTCTAAACCACTCTTAAATAACAAGTTCCGCAAGCATGATAAACATCAGCTTTTGCTACCGTCGGACGTTGATTTGCAGCATTAACCATTTCTTGAACTTCCTGATTTGCTCCATAACGGCGAATAACGCCCGTGAACTCTTCAACATCATGACCTTGTATCGTCAACTTGGGCTTACCCGTTTCTCGGTTATAGGATGGCATGCCCCATTCATCTTTCTTGTGGGCAATATGATAAAGCTCATGTTCGATCAAAGCACAGAAATCAACATCATTGGCTTGCTGGGCATAAGTGGCATCAATCGTGATTAAGTACTCAGGCAAATCATTGAACCATTGATAAAACTGTTCTTCCTGTCGTTCTTTCTTCCAGCCACCAGCATTGATCATAATCTTTTCAGCTTGGCCAACGACAAAGCGACCTTGTTTTTTAAATCCACCTTTTGCCCACATGACGGCGATCTGCGGATAGTGGAAAGCTCCTAAATGTGCATGATCAGGGTTAAATAGCTTATGTTCAGGATTAAGAAATATAGACTTGATCCATCGCCATAATTCAGGTGCTGGTGCAAAGTTTGGTGTGTCTAAGGCGAAAATCCATTCTGGTGGATATGGACGTTGCTGGATTACAAAACCAATTTCATTATTCATCTTTTCACCCGTATATCACGGCGACCTTTCAACCACTTTAATTTTGCAATGGCCAAAAAAAATCGCTCATCTTGTTGAGCGATTTCTTCATCTGTTAAGCCTTTTGTTGTGCAGCTACCTAAATGCTTTAATTCTTGTTCAGTAGTTAGAATCTCGTTATCTATATTATTTTGACTCATAGCATCTCCAAATAAGGAAATAAAAAAGCCCCGCCAATATCTAGTATGTTGGCAGGGCTTCATGCGCCGTAATCCGTTCAGCAAAAGAATATATTCTAAAGAGGGTTAGCAATTTGTTGGCTGCGCTACCGCCCGAACTAAAGCCATAATTCCTGTTTGAATATCAGTTTTACCAATTGCTGCCCAGCGCAAAGGCTCAGCTTCTTCAAAGCGTCGGTATTCATGACATTCATCGGTGTTGCCGTTATAAACATTGTAAGGCCGACCTTCATACCCATGCCCTTTAATTGATTGACGTGCATTTGCCAATTTAACTTCTACATCTGTGTCCAAGCGACCAGCAAGCTCAGCCTGAAGTGCAAGTAATTCAGCGCCCTTCTCTTTGATGCGATTCATTAAATCAACTTCTTCTTGAGTCAATTCACGATAACCTTTGATTTTACGATGTTGGTTTTCCATTTTAATTCTCACTTTTCTCTAGGCAACAAAAAAGCCCGCATATAAATGCAGGCTTAATTCTTGGTAAATCGCTATAACTCCGTCCACCATATCACAAATCTAAACGAAGTGTGCTACACAGTCAAGTGAGAATTATATCAATCGCTCATTGCAATCACTGTGATCATAACCATTCGGTCTGCGGTTGAGTAAATTCAAACATTCCTGATCAAACACCATCGGCAAATGCTTTTGCAGTGTTTCATTAAAATCAGTTGCAGATGCTTTCATCTCATCCAGTATTGCCCTGACTACTTGATGATCGCCACGTTCACGGATGACCTGTTTGATTAACGCCAGTTCACATTCACGTCTTGCTTCGAAGTACGGCTCAACAACATTGAGGATACGCTGAAATTCTTGTGCCAAAATTGGCAAATGTTGAACTTCAAATTTCGCTGGGCTTGGTACACCAGTAACTTTGCGTAACGAGTACCAGATACCGAACTTAAATGCTTCACCATGACCAATGTGGTGGGTACACGCCCAGATCAAACGCTTAATATTTAACATATCGTTATTGTTGATGTAGTTGCGTGGGGTAATAGGCTTAGGTGCTTCGTATTTACCTGTTTTGCGGATAGCTGGGAGAACTTCAGAAGTTACCCATTTCTTGAATTTCTTGGCTTCTGGTTTACGGCTTTTTAGGATTGCTGAGTAAAGTCCAGATTCGTTGATGATAAGCATTTCTTGGCTTCCACCAAGGGTATGCACATTATGCATACCCTTTTCATCATCATCTAAATTGCGTGTCATTTGAGGTGCTGATGGATAATCGAGAGCACTAGCAACATCAGCAGCGACAAACCAAAGCTCACCATTTAGATCAATGATGCGGACGTTATATTCATTGTGGAAAGTGAAATTAGAAATTGTATTCATAGTGAACACCTCTGATTAATTGAGACTTCCACCACCAAACCAATGCGACTTAAATAAGGTGGCAGGATATACAGGATTCGCATTACCAGAATCAGAGAACTGGCGCACATAAGTGCTCCTGCACATCCCACCATAACGGTTGTCTAGACGTAAAAAAACCGCCTAGAGCGGACATGCTCTCTGATAATTTGATGGATGCGAAACCAACACACCCGATTTTGCGAGTGCATACTTAAATTACAGTGAATTAAAAGCATTGTCAAACCTCTGCTTTTAATTCAATAACACCATCCAAATACGCAAGACCCAAGTCAATTTCTCTACGCACTGTTGCCTTGCTCACTTTGTGGGTATTAGCAATTGTCTGGTATGACCAATCATTCTCATATTTAAGAATCAACAGCCATGCACGTTCCGCTAAATACTCCCGACTGTCACTATGCATTTTTGCCAAAAGCTTACCCACTTCAACTGCTTCAAAATCTGTAATTTCGCACGGCGTTGAAATCTTGCTACTGCGGATTCGAGTTATATCCGCCTGATCCATTGCTACCGCTATCGGATTGGCTGAATGCTTAAAGCCACCAGAGCGCACCCACAATCCATATTGCTCAAGCCACTGATGAGCTGAACGTTTAGACCAGTCCATTTTTTGCTTTGCTGCTGCATTCATTTAATCAAACCTCTCTCACATCAATATTTAGAACCGTTTTCATTAAGTGCTTTTTGTTTCGATAACTGTCTTTCTTTCTCGTCGCTTCCGACTTCACATCTTCGACAATGTATTCACCAGTAATGATGTAGTAAGTGAAATCAGCAAAATAACGTAGTGCTGGCTTTGCCCTTTTCTCTCCCTCTAACTTAGTTTTTGGCGCAAGTTCAAATTTAGTGTGATGCTCTAAACCGAAGATCTCGCCCCTTTGCTGCATCGCTTTAAGCTCGATGTACCGCTTGTGTTCTTTCTTGCTGTCAAAAGTCATCCCGTCCATTTCAACTTTCTGAGCATTAAACTTATTGCGTTTAGCCGCCTTATGTTTTTCAGACTGCTTCAAGATTTCACGGCGGTACTGATCGACGCTTATTGATGTCATTAAAATTCACCAACCCTTTCAATCACAGTCTTGATTGCTTTCAATGTCATGTCTTTATCAACTGGATTCATCAAAAGAGTTTGTATGTGCCAGCATTTCGTTTGATATTTATTAGCCTTTGCCTTGTGAGCCTTGCAATTACGATCCAACTCATCATTAAATAGAAGCAACTCAGCGTGTTCTTGCTGAAGCTGCTCAAGTGTCATGTTCATGTAGTCACTCATCTAAACCACCCTTAAGCGCTTGCTCTAACTCGTAAG